>JALYSR010000256.1 GCA_030854715.1 Acidobacteriota bacterium | reverse complement strand
GAGCAAGCTGCTCAAAAAGCGGCGGTGAAGCTGCTTTTTCCACTCGCCTGTTTTCTCTTTCCCACGCTGTTTATCGCGATTCTTGGTCCCGCGCTCATTCAACTTTCGGACACCCTGGGCAACATGTAAAGGAGCTGAAATGCGTAAACAAAGACTTCTGGCCATTTTTATTGCATTCGTTATAGCGGTCGCTGCGACGGCAATGTGGAGCGCGTCAACGATCGAACGCGAAGGCGACTCGGACGCCAACGCGATGGAGGATGCGGGATCTCACGCTGGGAATGCCGGCGAGCAAAAGAAAAGTGGCAACAAGGTGGCGAAGATTTTCGCCGCGCCCTTCAAGGCTCTTGGCAGGTTGTTTAGCCACAAGGATGACAACAAACTGCGACGCATGACCGAGAAGGACGCTGAGAAGTTTGAGAATGTCGGCGTCTCGCGCGTTGACGATAGCCGAACCCCGGAGCTGAAGAAGTTAGCCGTAGCCGAGTCCGCCAGGGAACATCTCGCGAATGGTCGCGAGTATCTATTAAACGGACGACTTAACGAGGCCATCTCCGAACTTTCGACCGCTGCTTCGCTTGATCCAAAGCTCACCGAAGCTCACAACCTGCTCGGCGTCGCTTACGACAAGAAAGGTCTCGCCGATCGCGCCAAGGATTCTTATGAGCGCGCCGTCAAAGTTGAACCCGAGGACGCGCAGACTCTGAACAATCTGGGGTTTTCTCTATACCAAAGTGGAAACTATCGCGCCGCAGTCGATCGGCTAAAGCGCGCGGTGAAGTTAGCGCCCACCGATGAGCGCATCCTGAATAACCTCGGACTCGCACTCTGCCGGCTGGGAAAGTTTAACGACGCCTACAAGAATTTCGCACGCGCCGCTGGGCCGCTCACCGGAAATCTCAATACAGCCCGGATGCTTGAAAGATTCGGTCGCGATGAGGATGCAATTAAATACTACGAAGAGGCGCGCCGGATCGATCCAAACTCCACCCTTGCCTTAGGCCGTCTCGCTGAACTCTACAAGCGGACCGGTAGGGGCGACCCATCGCAACCCATCAACAATACGCTAGCCGGGGTTTCAGCTTCAGTCTCCGCAGGCGCAGGTAGGTAACTGGAGCAGGACAGGCATTCCTGCCTGTCTCGGCTTGTGGAGCAGAAAGACAGACAGGAATGTCTGGCCTACTTAGACGATCAGAAATTGGAAACTTGTTATGACGCAAACAACGATTCTTTCGCGCGCTGAAATGGAAAGCATGGGCCCTCCGGCTCCCGAAGAGCTAGCTGACCTTGGAGTTGGCGAAGGCTTTCTTTGTGACCTGGCACTCAAACACGTTGCCATGCTTCCGGAACCGACGACTGGAGCACTCGCCGAGCGCCTGCACCTGCCGCGTTCACTAACCGAAGAAGTACTGCAGAAACTTTATCGCGAGAAGCTGATCGAAGTGCGAATACAAACAGCCGTGGGCTCGACGCGGTATAGCATGTTGGACCACGGCTGGGACCGTTTATTGCGATTGCTGTCAGTCTGTGGCTACAGCGGACCGGCGCCAGTGACACTCAATGACTACGCGCACATGATGCGCTTGCAATCTATACCCTCGCGTCCGGCGTCAATGGAGACAGTGCGCTCGGCGTTTCATGACCTGATTCTGCCGGAGTCGCTGTTACAAACTCTTGGTTGTGTAATCAACTCGAGACGATCGTTGTTTCTAACTGGTTTGCCGGGCACCGGCAAGACTGCCGTCGCTGAACGAATCAACGGTGCCTTGACCGGGGCGATCTGGATCCCTTACGCCGTTGAAATCGATGGCCAGATTATTCGGGTGTTTGATTCGCACTGCCATCGTATTGCGTCGGCCGATGTTACTCCTGTCGAGTATGACCGGCGTTGGGTGCTTATTGATCGGCCGCTCGTTGTTGTTGGAGGGGAATTAACACTCGAGAATGCGGACCTAACCTGGAGCGAAGCAGCCAAATTTTACGAGGCGCCGTTTCAGATGAAGTCGAATGGCGGCACGCTCGTGATTGACGATTTTGGTCGCCAGCGTGTTGCGCCTCAGGATTTGCTGAACCGTTGGATCGTGCCGCTCGAGCGTCGCGTTGATTATCTGGCCCTGCACACCGGTAAAAAGATCGAGGTGCCTTTTGAGCAACTCGTGGTCTTCTCAACCAACCTTGATGAAAACGATCTGACTGACCAGGCGTTCCTGCGCCGAATGGGTTATCGGGCTCGGGTTGAACCGCCTACTGCAGACGCCTATTCAGACATATTCAGGCGCCAGGCTTACAACCGCGGCATTAAGTTCGACCAGCCGCTGTTGGACCATGTGCTCAACAAATACAGAATTGAGCGACGTCAAATGAAAGGCTGCGAGCCGCGCGACCTTCTGGATCGTTCCACTGATATCTGCCTTTTCGAGGGGCATCCCCTCGAGCTTACGCCGAAGGTGATTGATGTCGCGTGGCTTAACTATTTCGGGGCATCGCATTCGTTCTCCCCGGCGGCTACTGAAGAGTCGATGATCGAAAGAACGTTGGCAGATCCGCTTGAACTATAGCTGGCGGCCCGTCTCATGGCGGAGGATCGACAAACTGAAGATTCGGCGAACAGCTTATGAACTTCCAACGGAAGACAATTCAAGTCTTTATCTTGTGCGGCATGCTGCTGTCAATTTACTGTGCCGCCTATGCCCAGAAGCGGCGGGCTCATGCGCCGGTCAAGCCTGCTGAAGTTGTGCTGCCAATTTCGAATGAAGGTTCTTCGCAGGTTCAGGTGAGACTTAGCGACGGATCCAGTATTCCAGTGGACGAGGCCTGGGAAAGTGAGCAGGGGATTTGGTACCAGCGAGGCGCAATGAGTCATCTGCTTACGCGTGATCGCGTAAAATCAATTGAGCGCGGTTCCACCTCGAAACCCAAGCCACTTCCTCCGGTTGCAAAAGTGGTAGTTAACAGTGGAGGCGAGGACAACTCGAAGAAGGCCACACCCGTCCAGGAACAGCCTGTATGGATCTATCTAATTGGCGGCGCACGGGTGGAAGCCGACAGCGCGGTAGAGTCGGATGTAGGTGTTTGGTACGTGCGAGGCTCGCTTACAATTTTCGTTGAGCGCGCCCGAATCGACCATATCGAGCGTGAAACACTGGAAACTGTGGCTGAATCTGATTCTTCTTTCAAAAAAGAGCGGGGTTGGACTACGGGAAACCAGAGGATTGACGGTTTCATCAAGCAGAGCGGGGCTAAGTTTGGAGTTGACCCTTATCTCATCTTCTGCGTTATGGAACAGGAGTCACGCTTCAACCCGCGTGCGCTATCGCCAAAAGGTGCTCGGGGACTTATGCAGTTGATGCCGGGCACGAGTGCGAGGCTGGGTGTTAGGCGACCATCGGATCCCGCACAGAATATCGCTGGAGGCACGCGCTATTTGAAGTTGCTGCTTGAACAGTTCAATGGCCGGATTGATCTGGTTTTGGCCAGCTACAACGCTGGTGAAGGCGCGGTCATGAAATTTGGCCGCAAAGTGCCGCCCTATCGGGAAACTCGAGAATATGTAAAACGGATAAGCTACCGGTATCGCCGGGTGAAACCCGTGGCACCTGCGAAAGGTGAAATAGCTGTAATCGCTGGAGCCGGAATGTGAGTTGCCGTCATGCTAACTCGAGGAAAAAGCAGAGCGCCGACCAAATAATGAAAACTCTTCTAGTCAGGTCAATCGCCATCGCGGCAATTTTGTGCGCCGGCTCAATTTCTTTCCATGCACAGCAGTTGCCCGAACCTCAGCTTACAAATGCTGCCATCATCAAACTTGTTCGCGCCGGTTTCAAAGATAAAACCGTCATCGCCATCATTCACAATAGGCCAAGTCGATTCAATCTCAGTCCTGACAAATTAATTGAGCTAAAGCACAACGGGGTCAGCGAAAACATTATTCTCGCGATGCTGGCCCAAGACGAGTCCTTTGTTCTTTCCGAAGATGAATGGCCTGAGGACTCCACTTTTGGCAGATCCAGGAAGTCTGGAGAGAATCCGCGAGGACAATCAGGAGGCGCAGACATCTTCGGAGGCAGTCAGGGTTCCAGGGGGCAAAGCAAGGGCAGGGGCATGAGCGGCGCAAGTGAGGGAGAAACAACCACGACAGGAAGCGCTACAGTACGCATTCTTCGGCCGTCGGAGCCAGGCGAGACAACACTAAAACTGGAAAAGACTCCTACTTTGAACAACGATTCGGTGATGAAGCTGGTAGAGGCAGGTTTTTCCGAGGGCACCATCATTAAAAGAATTGAAGACTCTCCGGCGGATTTCGATCTTTCCAACCCTAAACTTGCAGAGCTTCGCAGGCGGCGAGTTAGTGACGCCATCATCGCCGCAATGACAGCCGCAATGAGCGATGAAACAAATCCCACGCAAAGCGCGCCGGCCAGGACCAAAGGGAACTAGCGCAAGGCGAACCTTCTTTCCGGCTCGAGGCTCAGTCACTGCGATAACGTTCGCCCTGTTGCTCTGGCTGTGCGCCTCGCTCTCGCTTGTTCAAGGACAGTCTAAAGTTCCCCCTGCCTATCCGCCCAAACAAGACGACCAGGAAATTGACCCTGACGACGTAATCTCCGTGAACACAACGGAGGTGTTGCTGCCGGTTACTGTCCGCGACAGCGCTGGGGTACTCGTTAGTAATTTGACGCGGAAAGATTTTCACGTCTTCGAAGATGGCGTGGAGCAGCCGTTGAGCGATCTTAGTTTGCGACAAGTTCCCGTGGATGTGGCCTTGATAGTCGACGCGTCTTCTTCTGTGGCCGGCAACCTGGACGACTTCCGCACTGCGGCCGAGGGTTTTGCCGCACACCTTGCCGCAGATGATCGCGTCAGTCTGATCCAATTTGATGATCGAGTTGTGTTGCTTCAGGATTGGACCAGAAGCCAGTTGCAATTTCGTCGGGCGTTAAAGCGAATACTTCCCGGAATGTTCACCCGGTTTCACGACGCTATGCTTTTAGC
>JALYSR010000338.1 GCA_030854715.1 Acidobacteriota bacterium | reverse complement strand
AGCTCCAGGGTGCGGCGCCGCTGATGCCGGTGGCCGTTAGTCCGGCAGGAAGAGTGTCGGTAACGTTGACAGCGGTGCCGGTGGTGGCAGCGGCGCCGGAGTTGGTCGCGGTGATGGTGTAGGTAGCACCCACCTGTCCCTGGGTGAAGTTTCCGGTATGCGACTTGGTAATCGTCATATCCGGAAGTTGGTTAATGGTGGTCGGGTCGGTAGCCGTGTCGTTGGTGGTAATGATCTGGCCGCCACCAGAGACGCTTACCGAGTTTGTCACGCTGGCGGGAGCGTTGTTAGCGACGTTAACTGTGACGGTGATGGTCGGATAGCTCAGACCGGCAGCGAGTACATCACTGCGCGTGCAGGTAAGCGTTTGCGAGGCGATGCCGCAGGTCCAACCACTAACCAGTCCGATTGGTCCAGTGGGAGTGAGACCTGCCGGCAGGGTGTCGGTGACGGTGACGGTGCTGCCGTTGGTTGATGCCGCGCCGGAGTTTGTAGCGGTGATGGTGTACTGCGCGCCCACTTGTCCCTGGGTGAAGTTGCCAGAGTGAGATTTGGTGATCGTCATATCGGGCAACTGGTTGATGGTGGTCGGGTCAGTGGCCGTGTCGTTGGCTGTATTGGTTTGGCCGCCACCGGAAACAGAAACGGAGTTGGTCACACTGGCGGCAGCGTTGTTGGCGACATTAACGGTGAGCGTGATAGCCGGATAGCTTGAGCCGGCAGCCAGTACATCACTGCGTGTGCAGGTCAGCGTTTGGGAGGCGATGCCGCAGGTCCAGCCGCTAACCAGTCCGATTGGTCCAGTGGGAGTCAGACCTGCCGGCAGGGTATCGGTGACGGTGACCGTGCTGCCATTGGTTGATAATCCACCGGAGTTGGTGGCCGTGATGGTGTATTGCGCTCCAACTTGTCCCTGGGTGAAGTTTCCCGAGTGCGACTTCGTGATCGTCATATCGGGTGGCGCGGCTGTCACGGTGACGTTGCCGCTGAACTCTGAGGTGTTACCGCCGAGCGTCCCAGTGGCTGTCAAGATGGTGCCGGCGCTGACGCCCGACGGCGTGGGAATTGTGAAGCTGAACTTGTTGGTAGTGTCCGTTCCCTGGTTCAGTCCATTAACTGGGTTTGTGTATGTGCCGGTCGTTGCGTCGGTGTCTGCACCAGACCCTTCCGTTAACGTTACCTTGTATGTCTTGCCTTCACCGAATCCACTCGGGTCAACCTCGGCGATGAAAAACTCGATGGCCGAGCCAGGCCGCGCGTAGCCAGAGAGAGTCAAGTTACCACCCGACAATACAGCGGTCGTGAGGACCGGAAAGTTAAAGAGATCATTGCCGCCGACATCAACGTCACCCGCATCGTTCGGTGTGACAAAAGGTGCCGTCCCCTTCGTTATGTCGTCAGTCGCCTTAAAAAGGTCGATGCCGATCTGACCGGTGACGGGTCCGTTGGCGTAAATCGAGTTTCTTGTAATCGTGTTTCCCGTCGAATTGCTCGTCACGGCCACACCCGCGCCGGCATTCGCCGTAATGATATTGCGGTCGACAGTGTTCCCGACGCCAAACAAACGCACGCCCGCTGTCTCGACATTCGCGTTCGGCCCGAACCCGTTGTTGATGATCGTATTGTTAACGATCACACTAGTGCCGCTGCCCAAATAAGAATCCACGCCGACACCTTCGTTGTCGCGGATCAGGTTTCCGCGCACGGTGGCGCCGCCGCTGCTATTTTCGATGTCGATACCATCCAGGAATGAGTTGGTGATGGCATTGCCGCGAATTTCATTGTTCTCAATCAGCCATCCCGTGGAAGTGGACTCCACACCGAAACCCTTGCCCTGGCTAAAGCCGATCAGATTATTACGAACGATGCCGTTGTCGCCGCCCTGGGAGCGGATGTTATCGCCGATGGAGCGCGTAGCCGCGCCGGGGTCGGTAAAGCTCGTCGCTGTCGAGCCGAGGACGTTTTCCGTAATCAGCGTTCCGGTAAAATTGTTACCGATCCGGATATTGGCATGGCCGTCGGTATTGGCGCTGGTTCCAAATCCGTAGATTGCCAGGCCGCGGATCGTCACATTGTTTGCCTGCACATCAATGCCGATTAGAACGCCGCTATTATCCACGACCTGGATTTCGGGCCGCGCTACAGTAGACAAGCTTAAGTTATCGATACCGACTTGTCCGCCCACTCCGAGCGTCCCGCTATTTGTGTTGCCGACGTCCGTCGTTTGAGTTGTACCGTTGATCGAGGTGCTGGCATCGGTGATCGCGGGAAGAAGAGAAGCCGGCGTAATAATTGCGACGCCGCCGGTAAGTTGATTGGCGAGTCCGGCGCGCAGACCAGAATGGGCCAGACCGTCGGAGATCATGAAAATGGTGTTCTCCTCACCGAAGGTGAGTCCTGCTTGGGCCAGTCCTCCATTGCCGAGCGCATTGCTGTTCGTGATGAACTGTCGCAAAGATCCTTGTCCCGCGTCATTGATATTGACCACGGTGTCAAAGTTGAATCCGAAATCAACCCCGGTGATGTTGGCAATGCTAACTATCGCCGGTGTGATTGATTGGGCCGTTGTAGACGCAGTAGTGAGGCTTGCGAGCGTGGCATTCGTCGTATTCGACGCGGCGTCAGCTTTGTTCGGAACTTCGCCACCCACCCGATTTGTGTCCGCCACTGCGTTGCCGGTAGTGGCATCGGTGCGAAAGGTCTGCACTGGAATGAGCGTGGCAACATAACCTGTACGCGATGAGGTAACGGTGGAGTTGACCACCCGAACGGTGTAGCTGCCTGCTATGAGTCCGCTGAAGGTGTATACACCGCTCCCATTGGTCGTTGTCGAAGAGACGAAATTGCCGATCGCATCATAGAGTTCTACGCGAGCATTGGAACGAGCCGAGCCTGACGATGAGGCGAGGCTTCTCCCTGATCCGCCGCCGTAGTTAACATCTTCGAACACCGTGCCGGAAACACTATATGTTGGTCCCAGCGGTGCAGGCTTGAGGGCGATTGCACCAATGGACCAGGCTTGTCCCTGCCCGAGCGTCCACGACATCGTAACGGTGGCAGCGCCCGGCTTTGTGCTACCACCACCCAGCACTTCATTACCGTCGTTGGCTCCTGTGGTTCGATTCCACCGCTGAGTTTGTCCTACGCTGACTGTCGCCGGACTCGCATCACCCTGTGTGGCTAAGGTGTCGATAACAAGTTCACCAACCGCGCTCGCGACATTTACGGTGGGAGTGTTGTTGCTTCCCACGTTCGAGGCGAACGCTCCATTGGGCGTAGTTTGGTCAACACCTGTGAAGGAAACAGACCCGGCAACAATTCTCTTCGCGGCCGAAAGCGTGACTACAATGTTGGCCGTACCACTGGCTGGGGCGACCAGCTTCCATATCTCTATTTTAGTGTTGGTCCCGGCATCAGTCCGCGAGCCGATACTGACCAACGCCGTCCCGCCGTAGGTAATACTGTTGACGTTTGCTGCGCCATTCTTAAACGAGACACCTACGATCAGAATGCGGTTTGATCCGGCGCCCACCGTGTGTGACCAGGTTTGGGTTGTCTGATTCGAGGATGGGCCTGTCACCCCACTCACGCTGTCAACAGCGATCTGCGCGCGCACTTCATGGGCACCCGAGACGAACACGACAACAAGAAGCGGGGCCAGAAACGACAAAATCTTTCTTATGCGCTGGGCGCTCGACCGCCGCGCGGTCACTCTTGCGACCAGCCGCGGGGAAAGACAGCGCGCGGCAAGACTCAGTTTTTCAACTGGTTGCCTCAAGGCTTGCCTCCCGTGTCGGTGGGCGATTCGGCGCTTCCTACGAAGTCGTTGTGCGCTGTTCCGAACAGGTTGAAAAGATTAGAAAGTTTCGACGTGATGGTGAAATAGAAGCCGCGCTTTGTTGTGATCCCGGGGACATTCCCAGGCTCTCCGGACAAGGCAAAATTGTACCCAACTCCAAGACGCAAATCCGGCAGGGCCCACAGGCCCAGCTCACTACCATAAGAAGAATGGCTCGTGCCTGAAGACGGTTGCATCAGCAGCCGCATCTCGCCGGCCCAATCAAAGCGTCGCGTCAAACGATACTGCGCGCGTGCCTGAGTCAAATAAGTTAACGTCGAAACGTAAGGCAGATTGGCCTGCCCGTTTGCGCTTAAGCGCAACGCAATGCGTCCATAGAGTTCGAGTTTGTCTGTCGCCTGGAAGTAACCATCTGTGGCTAGCGAATCAAGTCGATCACGAGTTGGAATGGAGGAGGTCGATGATCCATCCTGCACCAACGACCGATGCGTGTAACTGAATAACAAGCCGGTGCGATCGGATGTGAGCGGACGAAACGCCAGGGCTCCCATCGCATCGAGCGATGAACCATGTCGTCCTTCGAAGCCAGTACGCGACCACTGGAAGCGGCTCAAGGCCGTGATGCCTTCGCGGATGCGACCTGCAGCCCCGAGGGCGATTAGTTGGCCCATGCCGGCGCGATCGCGAAACTGGTAACGAGCAGATGAGCGGAAGTCTTTGCTTGGCTGCCATCCGAAACCAACAGTCGCGCTGTTGAAACTCGCTCCGTTTCCGGCGATATGAAAACCACGCTCAAAGCCAAGCTCGAGGGACAATTGTTTGGTAATCGGCAGCCGATTCTGCAACCCAATAACAGCAAAGCTGTCGGTGCCGTTGATACCATTCTCCAATTGATAGCGGCCTACCATCGAGCTGTATTTGCCGACGCGCGTTTCAACGCCGAGCGCGGTTTCACTACGTGAGCCGGTTGAGGAAAAACCAGCTCCGGAGAAGTCGGCAATCGGACTAATTACTGCGGCGGCTATTCGCTGGGTTAGAAAAACCTTCGCCCACTGATTGACTTTGTAAGTCGCAGCCAGAGTGGTCTGATTGGGATACGTCGGATCTGACTCGCCTAGATTCTGTTCCCGCTTGAGCGCTACTTGCAGTTTATCGGTCAACTTCACTTCTGCCGAGGCGGTAACCAAATCTGATTGCACGCTGCGGTCGGAAACGTCGTCGCTGAGGCTCCGATGATCGTATCCAAGATGGAAGCGAACTCGTTCGTTGACGATCTGCTCCCAGACCGCTGAAAACGTCAAGCGGCTGTTATTGACGGTGACAGTATGGTTACGCTCATCCATGAGTGCGAAACGGAAGAGCGTCGAGGTTCTTGGTTTTAGTTCGAGCGAAACTTCGCCGCGTCGTGAACCGGCCGTAACGGTGGCGCCAAAGGGATTGAGGAAACCGGCTGAGGCAGAGGAGTAACGCGCGCGCACCACACCCTGATAAATACCCAGGGGCTGATTCAGTTCCAATAGATAGGCGTTGCCATTGTGTGCAGTGTCGGCAGTGTTAAAGAAATTGCCGCTGCCCATGATCTCGCCCTGGCTGCGAGCAAAAGCGAAACGCACCGTGCCCTTGTTTGGCAGTTTCTTTTCGCCATCGAGACCGGCCACTACGAATGAGCCGGCATCAGTTTGGCGCTGCATCATCCCGGCCAATCCTAACTGCAATCCCACTCCAGTAAAGTTCTTTCTGGCGCGGGCCGTATAAACCGCGCTGGAAAGGGAATTCGCGCGATGCTCGTAAGTCACCACCAGCTGGGCCAGGTTGAAGTTGAAATCAAAGGTTGAGATGTAGCGCAGGAAGAAAAGCTCGCCAGTCACGGGATTGAGGTTGTAATCAACGGAGCGCATCAAGGTTTCCCGCGAAAGAATAATTTCAGGATTGCGCCGGTCACGCACCTCCAGAACGACGACTTCAGAGCCGGGTAAAATCTCTCCGTTAGAGAGATTGAGTAATCCCAGGCCGCCGGCTGGAAATACATCGCGCGCAAACGCGGTGTCGGGCCGGGCGCCGGTGACAGTTACAAAATCGCCCCGCGAGTTTTCCAGATGAAGTTTGATACCCGTGAGTTTCCGGGAGTAACCCGCCAGACTCACATCTTCCATGTCAGCATCAAAGTCACCAAACATCGCGTAGGACCGGTTATGATCCAGCCTGGCGTAGAGTTTTGAGTTTGACTGTGCTGCTTCGAAGCGCGTAGAGGAATCGCCGAATAACGGGTAAACGCGATCCAGTGGATCCAGATTGAAGAGACGATCCCGTCCGGCTGTCCGGTTAATTGGACGCTGAGAGTCGTAAGACACGGTCAGAAGATTCCGATTACCTACGCGGCCGCTGTAGAAGAAGCTGAGACGGTTGCGGTAATGACCTTCCTCACCGCGCAAGTTAACTTCGGGTAACGATTGACCAAAGGTCATCTCCGCCAAGCCAACCAGAATAGTCGGTCTTGACTCCGGAGTAATGCGCACCTTCGCTTCGGCTTCGACTTGACCCATCAGCGCCCGTAAACGTGCCTCGCCCGGAGCGCCTGGTGCAGACAATTGGAGGACCGCCTCACCGCCAACAAGCGAGACAAGAACCAGATCGTCTTTGACGTCTTCACCGTTCTTCGCCGAACGTGAGCTCAGGAATGATGGCTTCGTAGATTGTAATGAAGAGGCTGACGAAACTTCGGCATTTTTATCCTCGCCGGCTCTCACTCCGTCCTTCTGAGAAATTCGCACCAGTTTTCCAGTGGACGTCTCCACAGCAACCTGATCATCTGCCGCGGGATTGCCCCACTCGTCGAAAGCCCGCACCCTGACCAGCGTTGAATCGTGGCCGCCGGTTTGAATTTCATTTTTCTCGGCAGTGATCGCCAGCCTCCGGGCCGGGCCGCGACCCTGGACCACGAAATCCCGGGTGTTTCCCACTGTGCCCTGGGGGCTGATCGCGCTAACGCGGAGAGTGTTCGGACCAGGACGCAACTCAACACCCACGTAGGTAAAAGTGGTGACGTTGTTTTTGTGATCCTGGCGAATCGTGCCAACGTTTTTTTCGGAGACGGCCTTACCGTTGATCTCGAGACCAACTTTCCAATTCAACGCAACTCGTGCCTCGAGTTGCAATGCTGGGGACATGACAACCGTGTTCGCCGCGGGACTCAAAACTGTGACCTCACCGGGCGCGACGGGCTCAAGCGTTTCTGAAGTTACCAGCTCCTGCGTGGTTGATGACTTCACCTCGAAGGCAACGGCCGTGGTGAATTGACCGGTCTTGTCCTGAGCAGCAGCCACTCTCCAGAAGTAGCGTCCAGGGGCCAGCTCAGTAGCCGAATACTCGTTTCCACTTACCGAGTCATCGAAGATGATGTCGTTGAATTTTTCGTCGCTGGAGAGCTGAAGTCTATAACTGGAAACTCCAGGCTGTTTTGGCCAGGCGATTCGGGAAGGACCTACTTCAGAAGATGCGAGCGAGATTTTTTCGACACTCGCTGGCGTTGGCGATGCATGATTTGCTGCGGCGACGTAATCGGTCTGATCAACTGGCGCGAGCGCGAAGTTTTGACGCAACAGCGCGCCACCTCCGAGAGGCGTGCGCAGCAGCCTGGTCCAACTGCGCCCGGCAAGGGTGCCATTGTCAGTGAGGGCATAACGCTTCGAGAGCGTCATAGGATCCAGAGAAATCACTTGCGCGCCGTCGCCCAACGAGGGGAAGTTGTAGAGACCTTGCGAATCAGTCACAACCGACTGGCCGGAGTTGAGAAACAACCTAACGCCCGGCAAGGGCATATCGCCGTCGTCAAACTGTTCATTCCGGTTCGCGTCCACAAAAACCCGGCCGAGAATTATTTGCCGAGTTGAAAAGGCTCCTCGACCAACCATCACACTCGCGCGGGCGGGCGCGGTCTGGCTGGGGTCGCCGTTAAAAAACCTGCCATTCGCGACAGCGACATTCTCTTGTTCGCCTTCGTGTGCATTGGCGCCAATACGCGCGCGATAAAGGATCCGCGCTGTCGCCCCCAGTCCAATTTCGCCGATATGGAAAACCAGCTCGTCGCCCGCAATCTCGGGTTCCACTGCGCTTTCGATCGCCGAACCGACTGTCAGACGAGCGGTGCCCGGGGCATAGTGAAATGAGGCAGGTAAGCGGTCGTGAACCACCACATCAAATACCGACGCAGCGGTCGGATTGTTAACCTCGACCCGATAAGCAACAGCGTCGCCAATTTCAGCTCGCGGACGATCTACGGACTTGAGTATCGTAAGTCCGTGCTGCTCAAACATAGGAATATTAAGAGCAATGGCTGCCATGTTTTCCAGGGACACGTCTTCCGTAACCAGGTCAAAAGCCCCTGCCTTCGCAAGAGGCTGGCCGTCGAGGGAGTGCACCATCAGTCGAAACAGTTCCTGATTAGGACGCACTGTAACCTCGAGCATGCGCGTGGAATAGCCTCGTGCAGACACCTTGATGAAGTAGTGAGCCGGAGAAGTTTCGGTACCGCGCTGCTCGGGTGGCAGAACAAAACTGAAGTGGCCCACGCCGTCTGTCACGAAAGGGTTTTCGTTTTGGAGGTTAGGGGCGAAGCCATCGCCGGAAGGAATGTTGAGCTTGTTGCCCGTCTGGTCTAGGAGGATTTCCACATTGGCCTGCGGGATGATGGAGGCGCTGCCGCCACGGCCGGAGAACACAGTTCCAAAGGGATCCACTACGACTATCGCTTTGGTGCTCTGAGTTGGAGCAACGTTCTGTCCGGTGATGTTGGCAACGTTTGGCAATCCCTCGCCTGCTGTGACGCTTCCATTCAAGCGGGCTTGGAAGGAAATACTAACTATCTGGCCCGGTGCGACCTGGGCCAACTGGACCAGCAGTCGCCGGCCCTGAACACTTCCTTCGTCCGTGTCTTGAAGGTCGGTGAGGCTGCGGTTATCCAGGTGTAGTGAACCCGGGACGAATTCCAACGGGGTCAAAAGATCGTCGCTGACAACGACCGATCGCGCAGTGACGTCACCACTGTTACGAAAAGCAATTGTGTAGGTGAAGGGAGTTCCGGGACTGACAACTGCTTGGCTGCTGCCGTTTATAGACTTGAGCGCTGGCAGGTTGTTATCGGTTGGAGAGGTTAAACGAGCGCCGATCCCGACCTCGTTGATAATTGTGCCCTCGTCAACAGCTCGGGGGTTGGTGGTGGAACGCGCGGAAAGCCGGATGGTGAGCCTGGAATTTGCCGTCGCATCATTGGTATCCACCATCGCCAGAATCCAGATGCAGGCACCCGGCGCAACCTGAGGAGAAGCAGATCCGTTGACCTGGGTTGCGTGGTCCGCACTTGTGAAACTTCCGGTGGCGTCGTGGTCGAAATAAAGATTCACCAGACTCGCCGGCGAGTTCACGTCGGCGCTGATGATGGTGTAGGTGTCGGTTACATTTCCCGTATTGCAAACGCGGAAAACCCTGGTGAGGTGTTCCTGCGAGCCGACAGTTGTCGAGGGCACCGTTTCGTCGGGGGTGACAATGAGACTGGCAACTGCCTGGATTGTAACGGTGACTGTTGGCGAGACAGACTTGTAATCAAATCCCTCATCATCTCGATAGGTGACTTCCGCTCGATTGGTAATCACGACCCCGGCGGTTTCCACCCCTTCACGCGCAAACGCCCTCGCTTCGTCGTGTCCGGCAATGACGACACCGAGTAGGATAGCGGCGCATGTTTTCAATAACGAGGTCTTCATCCGATTGAGTTTGGGGAAGAGAAAACGAGCTGAAATTTCTAGTGCTCTTATTGTTGCTTAGGCGGCGCGGGTACTCTCAAACAAACTTGCTTGAGATACGCCGTGCCGCCTGTTTTTGGGTAGCGGGGATCAGTAGCCAGACCCGTCTTATTGAATCTGGCGCTTGAAGGAAAACACTCCTGACTGGCCGGCGCTGATGGAGGCGACCGTGTCGGTAAGCAAATTCGAACCAGCCACATCGCCGGTGATTGTGCCACCGAGTGTGTCAGTCGCACCGGGCACATGGATGGTGTAGGTTGCCCAGTTGTTGGGGAGTGCCGATCCATTCTCAGTGATGACCACGTTAGTAGCCGTCAGCGTGACGTTGCCCACGCCCCCTGAGCTCGACACGTTTGTATAGGTAATCGCAAACGTGATAACTGCGCCTGGGACGGGATCGGTTGGCCCACCATTGGGAGTCGAATTCGCAACCGTTGCCACTTTGTCCAACCGCAGGAAGCCAGTGTAGAGACGGTCAATTGTGTCGTTTGACGCAGTATTCGTGTTGCCGGAAGTTGCACGAATGACTGTGTCGTAACCAGTGAGCACAGTCTTGCCGAGCGGCAGCGTGACTGTGACCTGATAGTTCGCCGAGGCACCGTAAGCAATGCTCAGCGAAGGAATTGGGTTACCAGTTGGGGTGCCGCCGCTTACTACCAGCGTGGCAACAACACCGACGGTGACGGTCACATCTGAACCGGCCGGGTAAGTTGGCACGGTTAGAGTGTAGGTATCGTTGGCGTTACCGCTGTTCTGGACAGTGTTCGTGAAGGTCGAGGTTCCGCTGGCGTCTGTAGAACCGCCTGGAGGAATGCCGGCTATACCTGTGTTGACACTCTTATTGGTGTAATCGTCGTTATTGTTAGTAGGTCCAACTGCGCCAGGCGCACCGCTGGGTCCATTGAGGACGTTACCAGTCACTTGTAGCGTGGTTACGCGAAGTTGCGACTGCGCAGTGAGCTGTTGGTTAAGGGAGTTGTGAGCGTAGGCATCACCCTGCTCATTGATCGGGTTGTTTGCGTTGGTCGCCGTGATCAAGACGTTCATGTTGATCGTCGGACTACATACTGCTACGCCCAACGAATTTCCAACCTTGAAGGCTACGCGCGTAACACTTGCCAGCGGCGGCGCAGCACTAGTCCAAACGGCCGTCGTAATCGGGTTATCGGAAAGCGGCGAAGTTGAGTAGAGCACGCCGACACCGGGAGGGTAACTTTGGGTCGCGTCAAGCTGCGTGCCCGCAGGGATAGGCGCGATGACAAAGACACCTGAATCTGCGCCTGCCGGTGCGGTTACATTGGCAAGCGTTACTGAGGTTGCGGGTCGAGCACCGGTGTTGCAGAGATCCCAGTTGTAGGTGATTACCGAGCCGAGTGCTACGGGACCTGCCGGCGCTGTCAGCGAAAGAGCTAAGCGTGCGTCTGCTTCCACGTTGGCCCTTCTGTCGCCACGCGCTTCGCGAAGTCCGTTAACTGAAGCCAAAGAGACCGTGCGAACTTCGTTGGCAGAGAGATCTGCCACCTGATTGTCAACAGCAGCGTCGCCCAAAAACACATGCACTGTCTGTCCTGACGTCGCACCGACGTTAACACTCACTTCGACGAGGACATCGATGAACCCGTTCTGAGCCAATGAGCTGGAAAGAACGTCGGCGCCGTTGGTTAGGATGTCGGTGTCTCCGCCATTGATCGTGCCGCTGTTGTTCGCATCGATAACGGCCCGGGTAATGGTGGCGGGACTGGTGGGATCGAGGCTGACGCTGGCTCCTCCGGAGAGGAAGCGCACCTGATCGGAGAAGTTGCCGATATTGGTCACACGAAAACTAAAGACGAGGCCCGTTTGGCCAGGCACCACATTCGGGTCCACAGTGCCGTCGGGAGTTATCGATAGTCCTGAGACTTTGGAGACGATAACCGTAACGGTGTTGGAGACGGTGGAATAAGAACCGCCGCTGCCGTCCGAATAGGTGGCGCTGGCCTGGTTCTTTATTTGTGTGTCGGCGGGTGTCTGTCCCTGAGCTTGCGAAAGAAGTAAGCTGAGCAACGCAATCGTCAGGACGGTGGCCGTCAGCGCGCGTTCGATCAGCGGCGCAATCATCGGGGCAATCGGGAGGGAAACTTTGTGCTTCATTATCGGGCCTCATTCAAAAGGGAGCAAAAGTAGCACTACGGAGGACCAACAGGCGGCGGCGCGAGAATTGGTTTCTCCGAGTAGCGGTGAGTCGCTCGTTCTTATTTCAATCGCACCTTATAGAACGCCCTGAGCTTGGCGCCCTGATTAAGGGGATCGGCCCACTCATAACGGATCTGGGTGTACATCGAAGTGGAAGCGGGAACTTTCTTAGCGGAGCCATCCGCCTGTTTTTCTTCGACGGTGGGCTGAGCAGAAAAACTCTTGCCATTGTCGATACTATAGGTGACCTGGGCTGAGCCATCAGCCGTTACACTGCCGGCGACGAACTCTGTGCCTGAAGGAACAACACCAATCGCCTTGTAATCGTGAGCTGGGGCATTCCCTTCGTTGGTAGAAGTGATGGTCCAGTCCATGATTTCGCCTTGCTTGACTGTTGAGGCTGCCTCAACTGGCACCATGCCTTTTTCACGCTCCACCATGCCGGAGAGGAAAACCTTGACGACCGGGCGGCCAGAGGAGAGATGCAACATAAACTTTTTTTGCGCTACTGCGGCAGCGCTGCCTAAGACCAATAGACAAACGACAATGACCGGGAGCCGGCCTATGTACTTGGTGATATTTCTCATTCAGTTTCTCCTGGGCTAGCTTATGGGGCTTTGTGAATGCAAAATGACCGCATCAAAAAACGGTCTTGACCGCAAAGACTTATTCAAATTGCATGCCTATCCAGAACAGACGGGCATAATGACGCAGACCCCCAAAAAGTTGAGGCAAAATGGGCAATCTGAATGTGAACCTCTAGCTAAAGCGAGCTGAATGCCATTCTTTGGTAGCGGCAGCCTTACAAAAAGTGTCAGGACTTCGGTAGGTGGAGTCAGGCTAAGACGAAGGGCGACCGGTTTTTGAGCTTCGCAGGGACAGTCTGTAGGCGAAGTAGATCAACAATCCCGCCCCGGCGGCGATACAGGAGTCGCGGGCCTCGGTAAGGGTACTGTTTGAAAGCAGCCACAGCGCAAGCATCAATGCCGCAACGGCGGCGAACACTCCAGCCGGAGCTACAAACTGGGCAGGGTGATCGTGAGCGCGCCGCCGCAATACCGGCAGCGCGGCGCACGTTACCGCGTAAGTCGTCAGACGTGTAAGTGTGCTGATAGTGAGCGCGTAAATGAAGGTTCCGGAAATCGTCAGGACGAAAACGGCTGCGGCGGAAATTAGTATCGAAACGTGTGGAGTGCGAAAGCGTTTATGTGTAGAGGCGAAGACTGACGGAAGTTCTTTTTGTACAGCCATCGCGAATGGCACGCGTGAGCCCGCCAGCAAAACCACGTTCAGGTTGCCAACGATTGAGATGAGAGCGCCGGCGGAAATTATTGCTCCGCCGACAGGCCCGAGAAATTGGCTGGCTGCATCAGCCAGCGGTTTTTGAGAAGCGGCCAGCCCGGGAAAAGTGCCAATGCAGACCAGCTGAATTAGAATATAGATAAGCGCTACGACCGCGATCGCAATCAACATTGCAAATGGAAGGTTCTTGCGCGGATCACGCACTTCGCCTGCCGGTATACCCGCCATCTCGAATCCCGTGAACGCGTACACCAGTAGAAGCACTGACTGCGAGAAAGCGCCATAAGACGGAACAGCGGCGAATGTATAGTTTCCCGGCCGGACAAAGAACATCCCGGCTGCTATAAACAAAATGATGGGAACTAGTTTCCCAATCGTGAAGATGTTGGTAGTGATTGCTGCCTGCCGCACTCCGAGTATGTTTACGAGTGTCAACGCCACTACGACCGTGGTAATAACTATCCCTCTCCAAAGCCCGGCGGTTGCAGCAGGCCAGAAGAAACCAAAGTAACCGACGAGCAGATTGCAATTCGCTGCGAAGGCGGTGAGCCTGACAAGCCAGAGCAGCCAGCCGACTTCGAATCCGACCACTGCGCCAAAGGCTTCGCGCGCATAAACGTAGGGCCCGCCGGTTTCGGTGAAACGACTACCAACCTCGGCGAAGCATAAGACGATCAGAGCCACGACCAGCGCGCAAACCGCAAAGGCGATCAAACTATAACTGCCGATCAAGGAAAAGACTTTTGACGGCAAACCGAAAATTCCTGCGCCGATGACGGCGTTGATTGCGATCGCGACGAGATCCCAGCGGCGAATGCCACGGATCAATCCTTTGTTTGTATGGCTTTCGTTTGACGCTTCGACCGATACTTTTGACATTTCGTTGCCTTATAATCTAATTCGTTCGCTGACACAATCGTTTCAACAGAATCGCTCAACAATTATGAATAGGAAAATTACAATACTTTTTGCCGCATTGTGTATCACTGTTTTGGTTTTCGTGTTTCCGCAGTTGGCGCAGGGACAGCCGGAAAACAAAAGCTCGGCGAGTACGTTGCAGTCCCTGGTTGATGAAGCAGCCAAAACTGCACTGCAGAAGTTCGCCGATAAGAAGCTCGAAGAGAAGCAGCTTTCGATTACTCTAATTGACCTTCGCGACGCCAAGCGTCCAGTGACCGCAAGTTTTCATGGCAATGAACGAGTTTATCCCGCCAGTGTCGTCAAACTTTTTTATCTCGTAGCGGCCCATCGCTGGCTGCAAGACAAGAAGATTGAAGACACGCCAGAGCTTCGCCGGGCGTTGAAAGACATGATTGTTGATTCCTCCAACGAAGCGACGCAATACATTGTTGATGTGTTGACCCACACGACTGGCGGCTACGAGTTGCCGCCGAAAGAAATGGGGAAGTGGCAGGAGAAAAGAAACGCGGTCAACCGCTATTACTCGTCGCTTGGCTACTCCAACATCAACGTTAACCAAAAGACGTTTTGCGAGGACGCGTACGGACGCGAAAAGGTTTCGCGCGGGCCAAACGGCGAGAACCGAAACAAGCTGACTACCGACGCCACCGCTCGTTTGTTAATGGAGATCGTGACGGCACAGGCGGTTACGCCTGAGCGCGGCGCGCAAATGATGGAACTGTTGAAGCGTGACTATTCCGGAAAAAGCGCTGACGCCGATGACCAGGCGCACGGCTTCACCGGCATTGCACTTCAGGGCGTTGAGGGAGTGCGTTTGTGGTCGAAAGCGGGATGGACCAGCACGACAAGGCATGACGCTGCTTATCTTGAAATGCCAAATGGTTCAAAGTTTGTGCTCGTTACCTTCACTACCGATCATGCAAATGAGCGCGAGATTATTCCCACAGTAGCCCGAGTTGTAATTGATGGGATGAAAGCTGTGAAGTGAGGAGAAGAGCGGGGGCAAGCCCGCCCTTCCTGACCCTGAGCTGCATTAAACTTGACAGTTGAACCCGTTTGAATGTCTTTCGATGCTGCCAGAGACCAGTCAGGCTGAAGGTCTCTCAGGTTAGGGAAGGTGGGCTTGCCTCGCTCTTTGTTGCGTCCATGACTGAAGATCTTTCAATACATCATCAACTGCTCGGTGATCTATTTGCTTCGCCCACAAGCGCGCGTGAATGGAATCGTTATCGGTTAAGTGACGGGCAAATAGAATTCTACAAGGCGAATGGTTATCTAGCCGGCATTCGCATGCTCAGCGACGAGCAAATTGAGGTGTTACGTGCAGAGTTGGCCGACCTTATCGATCCCTCACACCCTAACCACGAGCTCTTTTACGAATATCATTCGAACGAGGCAACCAATCCCTCAAAAATTCTTTTTCATGCGCTAGGGGCCTGGCGAGTGACCTCGGGTTTTCACGATCTACTTTGGAACCCTGTTTTTCTAATGCCGGCTTCACAACTTCTCGGTGGTGCGGTGCGCTTCTGGCATGATCAGATTTTCTACAAACCTGCGTACCACGGCGGGGTCGTCGCATGGCATCAGGATTATTCCTATTGGACCAGAACGAAACCGATGGCTCATCTTTCTTGTTGGATCGGGCTTGATGATTCCACTCGCGAGAACGGTTGCGTTCACTATATTCCCCGCAGCCACCAGTGGAACTTGCTTCCTATCACCGGACTGGCGAATGACATGAATGCCCTTCAAACGGTGCTAACCACAGAACAAAAAGAAGCCTTTAAGCCGGTGGCAATTGAACTAAAGAAAGGTGAGGCGTCGTTTCATCATCCGTTGATGGTGCACGGTTCATTCGAAAATCAAACCAATCGACCGAGACGGGCCACGGTCATAAACGCTTTTCGGGATGGAGTTGAGTCGGCCTCGGACCAGGCGCCGCTCGACGGCGTGCCCGCGATTCCTGCCCGCCAAAAGATGCAGGGTCAGTTTTTTCCGCTGTTGTTTGATCCGCTGACGCTCAAGTAGGGGACGACTTAGATTCAGGAAAAAGAACCAGGATCTCGCATCGCCGACGTGAACAGAATTGCAAAGCTGCCAGGAATCAGCGCCTTTGCCGGCGGTGTGCTCTGGCTCGTCCTGCTCTTTATAAGATTCGAGATTTATGAGACCGAGTTAATCCAAAAAATATTTCTGCTGGCAGTACTCGTTATCGTGCCTTTGGGGCTTTGGTTGGTCGCAACGCCCAAACGAAGCGGCGCCCATTCCTTGCCATATCGAATGGCAGTTATCGCTCAACCAATAGGCGCCATTGCTGTGGTGTTCTCGTTGTTGCTTGAGCCCGGCCGACTTGCAGCCCTGCTGGCTGCGCTTTGGTTGATAGTGCTGGCGTTGATTGCTCTGTTTGGTCTGTGGCGGTTTCTGAGCAGAGGACTACGACCGGCCGAGGAATTCAGTATTGATGCCGGATTGATTTACGTGGCTGTAGGCGGCGTTTGGTTCACCATGGCGAGGCTTGGCGCTCAACCGCTTGGCTTTGGCGATACGATTGTATTACTCACGGCAGTTCATTTTCACTTCGCCGGGTTTGCGGCGCCAATTTTGGCAGGACTCGCCGGTCGAACTCTCGGCGCGGCGCGTCCCGCTCGAATCCTATTTCGTTTTGCTGCCATCGGGATTGTGGCCGGCACACCGCTGGTTGCGGCCGGCATAACCTTCTCGCCAGTGTTGGCTTTGATCGGGGCAATTGTAATCTCGCTTGGCCTGGTTCTCCTCGCGATGGTTGTAATGGGCTGGATAGTTCGCTCAAGCGCATCGCTCCCGGCTCGAATACTGTTTGCAACCAGTTCTATTTCGAGTACGGCGGCGATGATCCTGGCTTGCTTGTATGCCTACAGCATCGTGGAAAAGAAGTTGATTCTTGATATTCCACGCATGGCGATGACGCATGGCATAGTCAACGCGTTTGGCTTCGCACTTTGTGGATTGCTGGGGTGGACCATAGTCAAACCGAAACCACGAGTCTCAGCTCCGGGCCTGCCTTTCAGCAGACTTTCAAGCAGAGGGTTCACTGGTCCCGACTATTTTGAGCGAGTTGGCGCGCTTTCAATTTCGAAACCGCAGCCACAGGGTTTAGTAGACCAGTTTGCCGTTTATCGTCGTGAAGATTTTGATCCGGGCTCTGTTGATCCAAAGGTTAGATCGTTTTACGAAGAAACTTCTCGTTATCGACTGCTGGTTCGGCCGCACTGGAGGTCTGGTTTTCGACTTGGCGGCAGACTTGCATACTTTTTGGGAACCTCGCTCGGGCAATTACGTTTGCCGATTGCTTCGGAAAGCCAGCAGGACAACATTGAGAGTCGTTTATTGCCACTCGACGACTTTGTCGACGGACGTGAAGGAGTTCGCGGTTGGGTGAGAACATACGTCGGCACGGACAAAGCAATGTACGTTGCGGCCTATGCCACGCATTCGCAAATGGGAACGACCTACATGAACATCGCTTTTCCGCTACCGGGCGGTAACCTTTCCAGCATCCTTCACATCGCACCGGAGTCGTCTGGGAGCATTCATGGCGGCGTCGTCCTGTCTACTCTCGCAGCGTCCGATCCGGGCGGCGATCAGGGCGTGTACTACGTGAATCGAGTAATACCTGTTCGTTTGCCGATAGACGAGACAATCACGGTTTGGTCGGTAGACTCGGAGGACCGTGGAGCCACGCCACTAAGTGATTCAGAACCAGTGATGAGGGCCAGGCACCAAATGTGGCTGTTTGGAATCAACTTCCTCAACCTCGATTACAATATCTTCCCGGCGTTGAGTGCCTGAATCGATAAAGCATTAACTATTGAACAACTGGCTTCACGGGATCTTCAGCCAACCAAAGTGCGGCATTTTCCATCTCGATAACGCAAGTAATGAGGCATTTACTAGTTCTAATTCAGTGAAGGATGCTGTAACTTGTCTGGGAGGAGTTTTAAGTCGATGAGAAAGCTTTATCGGATATCTCTTATGCTGCTGACCGCCGCTGTGGTGCTGGCGAATGGTGGAAAATGTACCTCGCAAGCCCAGGATCAAGCCGGAGGTGGCCGGTTGCCAGGCGAGGCTGTGGGCGGAGCGACTCTGATTTTTCGCCGGCCGAATAATCCAACTGTGCACCCGGCCCCAACCCCCTCTAGCAGCACGCCAAGCGGGTCGCGCAGCACAGCAGGATCGCGCACCACGGCCGGATCGCACAGCACCGCTGGGTCGCGCAGCACGACCGGGCCGCGCAGCAAGTCAAGAGGTGACACAGTTTCAGGCCGCGGCGGATCTCGAACGCCGGTAGTCGCGTCCGAAAAGGTGACCGCGCAGGATAAGATCATAATGAAAGCTAACGCGGCCCGCAGCGCTCCCACACCGCGTTATAGGGAAGCCGAAACCGAATACATTCGCGCCCGCGAACAGCAGCCCAGCGATGCGCGTTCTCATGCGGGCCTGGGGAATGTTTACCTGGATCAGGGACGCTTTGCCGAAGCGGTCGACGCTTATCGGCAGGCGATTAAGGTCAATCCTGAGTATATCGACGCTTATCAGCCATTGGGTTATTCCCTTGTACAGTTAAAACGATATGACGAAGCAGCCGACGTTATGAAACAGGCGCTGCAATACGACACCGACAACCCTGAGCTCTATACAAATCTGGCGTACGCCTATAACCGTGCCGAACGTTATAACGACGCAGTTGAAGCGTGCCTCAAGGCAATCGACCTACTGGGCCAGACAGGTTCCGCATACCGGCAAGGATTGCAAGTCCGTGATGAAGTTTTGTCACACGCCTACAAGAATCTTGGTAACGCTTACAACGGTCTGAAGAAATACAACGATGCCGCCGATGCGTTGAAGCGCGCGACTCAGATCGAGCCAACTAATGCTGCCGCACAATTCAACCTGGGTCTGGCTCTGTACAATGGCGGTCGTTACTCTGAGGCGATCGAAGCTTATAAAGAGGTGACCAGGCTGAGACCTGAACTCGCGGCCGGGCACTACAATCTGGGACTCACCTACGTCGCGGTTAATGACAAAGACGCTGCCCGGCGTGAATATAATATTCTCAAACCACTGAACGCCGACATGGCAAACCAGCTTCGCAGCGTAATAAGGTAGGGTGAAGTTACCGTAAGTCAGCAGCAGTACCACATCAAGGAATATCTACGGCCGATTTCAATTCCCGGAACAGTCTCCCGAGTTCTTTCGCTTGGTAGTGCGCGTTGAGTCCGCTTGGATTAGGCAGCACCCAAATTATCGTTTCACCAATCGTGTCTTGCTGACGGCCAATGACGGCTTTTGGTTGTTCCCACGCAACGCGATAAGCGCCCAAACCGAGTATTGCCAGAGCGCGCGGGCGATAACGCCGCACCTTCGCCGCCAGTCGTTTGCCTCCTTCGTGCAACTCTTCGCGCGATAACTCATCGGCAGCGGCCGAAGCCCGCATAACTACATTCGTTATACCGTAGCCACTCTTCAATAACTCTCTTTCGTCAAAAGGGGAGAGAAGGCGTTCGGTGAAACCAGCCGCATAGAGTGCCGGCCAAAAGCGGTTTCCGGGTCTAGCGAAATGGTGCCCGACGGCCGCCGTGTAAAGTCCAGGGTTGATTCCGCAAAAAAGAACGCGCAGAGCTGGCGCAATTACATCCGGAACAGTTTTGTCTTTCGCTGAGAGGAGTTGTTGCTTGGTTGGCTTCCAGGGTTTCAACAGGAATGTGTGCTACTCGATTTCGAAGTGAGTTTGCTGCGAAGCGCCGCGTTTCGCAACTCGATCGACGACGGTAACTTGAAAAAGATAGCGACCCGCAGGCAAACCTGACAGCGACATTTCGGCAGCGTAAGGAATGCCAGCGGCATCCGGAGCTATATCGACGTCAACCTTTTTCAGTGGTGTGGTAACCACAGGTTGCTCATCTCTCACCAGCTGCACCTGAAGCGCTACATCAGGTTTGGAGTCGGCCGGGGCCAGCGCGGCATTATAAACGAAGACCAGAAATCGCAGATATCCATTAGCTGAAAAGTTGTGTACGACGTTTAACTGCACCGGTCTCGACGGATTTTCTGTTCCCGCGGCAGCGTTGATAGTGGACGCACGATCCCCAAGCAACACACTGCTTAGCGCAAACTGACCGGAAGACAGGTTTGGAATCTCTATCCACCCCTGTGCACTGCCAAGGCGTCCGCTTTTTTCGTCTCGCACTCCGACTCGGACCTGATAAATTCCTGGCCCAATAAAAATCGAATAGCCGTAAGCCGGATCATTCTCATTCCTGGGTGCATCCAATGCGGGCGCGTTTATGGTTAGCTGGTTATTGAATGAAGCACCGCTTTGTCCTCGATCATTAAAAACAACTCCCCCAACCGTTAAAAAGGCACTGTGCTTGTCGTTCAATGTCGCGAACGAAAGAAACTCTTTAGGAACTTGTAAAACCACGTACAGCATAATCCGCTTGCTGGGTGTATTGACGTATGACAAGCTTAACGAAATTGGAAGATCGCGCTCTGGGTAGGTCGCAAGGATTACCTTCTTGAGCAAAGCAACCGGAGATTTTTCCGATGCCTTCTGTTCTTTCGGCTTCTTGTCCTTGTTGACGATCGGCTCGGGCTCGCGATCGAAAAAACCTCGTCGAACTTGCACCTTTAGTTCAGGCCTGCCTGCGACCTTCACTTCAATTGTTCGGAATTTGCTGGCATGCTGATTCTCCTGGGCGGGTTTCCAGGCGAGCAGATAATACGTAGACGTCTCCTTCATAGCGCGGGCTAAGGCAGGCGTCAGCGAGTTTGAATTGAAGAGAGCTTTTCCACCAGTGTCTACAGCCAGAGCATTCAATCCGTCCTGTGATGCAACCAGATCACCACTTCCCGAACGCAACAGACGGCCGCCAGGATCAAACTGAGATGGGGTGCTGGCATCCGTTAAGCTGGCAACCAGGCCGCGCGCATCAATTGAATATATGACAACGCTGCTCCGAGCTGCCGCGCTGGTAATTCGGCGCAGTTTGTTAGACGCGTCGGAGTTGCGATCGTCGAGATAGAAGCCGCCCGAAATAAAAAATACCAGCTTGCGGCCTGACAGTTTATTGGCCGATCGCACCAGTCCTTCAAGTCCCGCAAGCGTGTTCGTCGTGATGAAAGCCCCTTGCTGCAGCATATTGCTTGCGCGACCCCTCACCATTGACTCAGCTGCGCTGCGACTGAGTTGCGGTGTTTGCCTGAGAAGCTCATCGATAAAGTAGTCCGTCACGTCGCGATCGTACCGATCAACCAGCGATGCTTGATACTCCGTCATTGGTGGCGAATCAAAGTCGCGAACTGAATATGGCCGAAACTGGAGTCGGTCCAGCGCAGTGCGAAGCACGGCTTTGTTATCCGTGAGCTGTTGCAGGAACCCAATCTGCCCGCTCGCCGATGCAATCGCCGCTTCATCATTCTGCCCCATCTCGTTCTCGATAAAATGGGTGATCAGTTTTCGTGTTGAGTTGAGACCCGCCAGATCGAGATGTAAATCATCTACGTAAAAGAAAATTGGACGGCCGCGGTCCAGTGGCTTTGGATCTGAAGATTTGTTCGACGTTCGGCCGGCTCCGCCCCGAGCAGCGGCAAGTTGGGATTCTTCGTTAGCACTTCCGGCAGAGACCTTCTCAAAAAAATCGATGGGTTTGGGTGCGCCATCGATCCGGAGTTCAAAGTCTTCCTTTTTCAGTCCGTTTACAAAGCGGCCCTGAGCGTCAAAAACCATGACGTCGGTCTGTACCAGCTCTGTATAGA
>JALYSR010000331.1 GCA_030854715.1 Acidobacteriota bacterium | reverse complement strand
CGATCACGTCGCCCGGCCGAACGTACTGCGGCAGAAGTTCAAACTGTGAATCTTGCCAGGTTTGCCTTTCGCGATTCAGGATCAACATCCGCGACGCATCACGCCGCTCCAGCGGATGTTGTGCAATCAGTTCTTCGGGAAGATGGTAATCAAAATCGGAGAGCTGCATCGTCATGCTTAGCGAGCGAGAATCAAGCCGAAGTGAGAGACGGGTAATGCGGGTGCTCACGATGAAACACGGCGGTGAGCTGCGCGCCAAATAAAAGGATCAGACTCGACACGTAACTCCAGGTGAGCACAGCTACCACCGCACCGACCGATCCGTAAATTTGATCGTAATGAAAATAATTGAGGGCCCAGGCAAATACGTACTTGGCGACTTCCCACAACAGCCCGCCGACAATTGCGCCCGGTAGTGTGTCACGCAAACTAACTTCCGCCTTAGGCATGAAGCGGTAGACGACGACGAAAAGAGTTACGGTGATTAGAAAACTTGCGATTGCGAAAATGCCCTGCCAGAAGACACTGCCGGCTGAAAGCAGCAGGGGATAATGTGCGGCCTGACGTGGCGAAAGTCGTCCCGCCATCTCGCGGAGCCCGATAACGACGGAAGTAATCATCACAGAAAGCGCCAACAGCAGGCCGACGATTCCTATCATGCCAACTGTCAACGCACGACCGTGCCAAAACGTACGTGAAGTGGCACCCCAAATTCGGTTAAGCGCGCGTTCGATGACTGCGAAAACCCACGAACCCGCCCATATGGTAACGATCACGCAGGTTATGATTACGCCTGGGCCGACCGAAGATAGAGATCGAATCGTTTCGCGCAAAAACTTTCCCGAACCCGGATAGACTTCCACTGCATGCGATAGCAAATCACTGGCGACTGTAATCTGATTGCTAATAGCCAGCATCAGCAGCAGCGCCGGAAAAAGTGCCATCAATCCGAAATAACTCATCGCCGCAGATGATGTAAACAGGTCGTTCTCATGAAACTGATGTAGCGAGTGGGTCAGAATTGAACGCCACGGTCCGCGGTTGCGGACACCAAATGAATGACGCGAGAATGACGAAAGCTTTCTCATCCTGAGCTCAGATAGGGAGGCAAAGTCTTACTGTTTGATGGGATACCCTAGCAAATTCTCTACGCAGAATCGAACAGGCTGGGCTTGAGTGAGCCGGGAGGCGTAATGCCGAAGTGATCATAAGCGAGGCGTGTGGCCATTCGTCCCCGGGGGGTGCGATCGAGGAAGCCAATTTGAATCAAATAAGGCTCGATGATCTCTTCAATTGAATCTTTTTCTTCATGAATCGACGCGGATATCGTTCCCAGGCCCACTGGCCCGCCATTGAACTTCTCAATTATCGTAAACAGTAGTTTCCGATCCATCTCGTCGAGGCCAAACGTGTCAACTTCCATGCGGTTGAGTGCATCGTTGGCGACCTCTTGCGTTATCTTCCCGTCGTAATCGACTTCGGCATAGTCTCGTACACGGCGCAGCAGGCGATTAACTATTCGCGGAGTACCGCGCGAGCGGCGTGCAATTTCGCGCGCGCCATCTTCATCTATTCCAACACCCAGGATTTCGGCTGAACGTTTGCAGATAACCTCGAGATCTTCGTGCGGATAAAAGTCCAAATGAAAGACTATTCCGAAACGCCCCCGCAAAGGCGCAGTAAGTAAACCGGCACGAGTGGTAGCGCCAACCAGCGTAAACTTGGGCAACTCGAGTTTGATTGATCGCGCGCCCGCCCCCTGGCCAATCAGCAGATCGAGCTGGTAATCCTCCATTGCCGGATAGAGTTTTTCTTCCAGGGCGGGCATCAACCGATGAATCTCGTCGATGAAAAGTACGTCGCCCTGCTGCAAGTTAGTCAGCAGCGCGGCAATGTCGCCTGCCTTCTCAATCGCCGGACCAGCAGTCGAACGCAGCTCGGCGCCCATTTCGTTGGCGATAATGTGAGCGAGCGTCGTTTTGCCTAAACCAGGAGGACCAGTTAGCAGAACGTGATCGAGCGCTTCCTTCCGGTTCAGCGCGGCTTTCATATACACCCGCAGGTTTTCTTTAACTTGTCGCTGACCGATGTATTCGGAGAGCTTGCTCGGACGAACAGTCAACTCGAATTGCTGTTCATCAGCGCTCAGCGGCGCCCTTGCTGGTCCTTCAGTCGACATAAATTCGGTACCAATTCTGCAAGCAGTTCAGAGTTCAACTTTCGGTTGCTCCTGCGAACGACAAGCTAAAAGCTTGAACTCTGACCTACTAGATCTTTGCGAGCTTGCGCAGACTGCGGCGCAAGATCAACTCCACTGAAATATCGCCGCCCTCGTCAACGGCTGAAGTTACGGCCTTTTCCGCGGCACTTCTTTGATAACCAAGGTTCAAGAGCGCAGAAAGCACGTCGGAGCGCATGGAATCCTCGCTGGGAATCGGGGCACCCGCGTCAGTCCTGGCGCCCAATTCTTCTTCAAGCTCCGCCGACGATAGTGATGCCACTTTATCACGTAGTTCCATCACCAGCCGTTCAGCAGTTTTTCTTCCCACACCGGGTATCAAGGTCAAACGGGCGAGATTATTAGTTCTGATCGAAGCAATCATTTCGTCGGCGCTCATGCCCGACAGCAGTGTTATTCCCAGTTTCGGCCCGATGCCGCTGACGGAGATTAATCGCATAAACAGTTCGCGCTCGCGGGCAGTCTTAAAGCCGTAGAGTTGAAGCGCATCCTCGCGCACGTGGGTGTAAATGCGCAACTGCACGATTGAGCCGGGCTCCTCAAGATCGTAAAAAGTCGAAACTGGAATCGTGATTTCATAGCCAACGCCACCCACATCGAGAATCACGGACGTCGCTTGCTTGGAAAGAAGGGTGCCGGACAAGTGTGCAATCATTGGCGAAGGTTTGTAGGACCGCGGGTTGAAACGGCGCGATTGTAGTTGATGAACGCAGCATTCGGCAACGCTGGTTTGCGTTGGCTGTTGAACTCTGCGGCTTATTGCGATTCCTTCGCGACCTTTGCGGTTTAGTTTTCCTTAAGACAAGAAATTAACCGCAAAGAACGCAAAGGGCTCGCAAAGAACCGCAAAGATACAAGTCCTATCCACGGTCTTACCATTCGCCTCGCAATGGGTCTATACTTGATATCAGGTTCCCTCAAATGAAGTCAGAGAAAATCTCAGAACTAACCACCAATCGATTGAGTGTCTACCTGCGCTGCCTGAACACACTGGCCGCGGCAGACATCAAGACCATCTCCTCACAAGCGCTCGCTGAACAGTTCAACCTCAATTCGGCGCAAATCAGGAAAGATCTTGGTTATTTTGGCGAGTTTGGCGTGCGAGGTGTGGGCTATTACATCGAGGATTTGCGCGAGTACATCACGAAAATTCTGGGATTGGACAAGCCGCATCGCGTGGGCATTGTGGGCGCGGGAAGGTTAGGCACAGCGCTGGCGAACTACAAAGGCTTCGGCAGATCAAATTTTAGCGTGGTAGCGCTGTTTGATAATGACGAGCAGAAGATTGGACGCCGGGTGGGTGAAGAAAAGATTCTTATTCACGATGTAAGGAAAATGCCACGTCTGGTCACGGACGAAGCGATCGACGTGATGGTTATCGCCGTGCCTGCGCGTGCGGGCCAAAAGGTACTCAACCAGATCATGTCCGCCGGTATCAAGGCCGTTCTAAACTTTGCGCCGGCGTCGCTGAGCGCGCGACTTGATGTAAAAGTGAAGACTGTTGATTTGACCACTTCGCTCGAATCGTTATCCTACTTTCTGGCGCGACCACAGCCGGCTGCTGTGATTAACCCAAGGCACAAGGCGCGCCTGGAGGAGCTAAGCGAAGTCAACGAGCATGAGTTGTAAGAGGATCGCGAACTTCCCAAACAAAAATGGACGAACAGACCGCACGGCGTGAAATAGTAAACATTGGCCGGCTGCTTTATGAACGCAGTTACGTAGTCTCGTCAGACGGCAATGTTAGCGTGCGCCTCGATGATGGCCGGATAGTGGCTACGCCAACGATGATCTGCAAAGGCCGTATGACCGAGGACTCGCTCGCCGTGACAGACGCAGCGGGGAAGCCACTCGGGAATCGGAAGCCATCGAGCGAGTTGGCGATGCATCTCCTGATCTACCAGGAGCGCCCCGACGTGAAGGCAGTATGTCACGCGCACCCACCACACGGCACCGCTTTCGCAGTGGCCGGCCTCGCCATTGATCAACCCATCTTGTCTGAAGTCATCCTCACGCTTGGTTGTGTGCCCCTGGCTTCTTACGGAACTCCTTCTACAGATGAGTTGACCGAGGCGATGCGGCCGCTTGTAAAACATCACAACGCGCTGCTGATGGCGAATCACGGGGCCGTGGCCTATGGATCAGATTTGTGGCAAGCGTTCGACCGCCTGGAGACGCTGGAACACACAGCGCGGATTGCGATACTCGCGCGCATCCTGGGGGGCTCGAAGAATTTGCCGGCTGACGCGATTGAAAAACTAATCAATGTCCGTGAAGCGGCAGGCTATCTTGGTGAAGACGCACGCTGCCAGGCTTGTGGGTATCTGCATGAGACGCAGATGACGTGTCCGAGTGGCGACCGACCCGCGCCGGCACGCAGTTATGATTCTTCCGGGACCAATGGGTCCGGAAAGATTGCGCTGACTAGAGAAGAATTGGTTGAACTGTTGACGCAAGCAGTTAACACCCGGGGCTGATGGTGAAGAGCAAATGATAAATGCAGCATGGTAAACGCTGCATGGTAAATGACAGCAAAGTCGTCTACTATTTACCTCCACGATTTAACATTCAATTACTAAGAGGAGCAACAGATGCCACAAGAAGCACTCGGCATGGTTGAAACCAAGGGTCTGGTGGCGATGATTGAAGCCGCTGACGCGATGGTGAAGGCCGCAAACGTTACTTTAATAGGTTACGAAAAGATTGGCGCGGGTTTCGTCACGGCAATCGTGCGAGGAGATGTGGCCGCGGTTAAGGCTGCAACAGATGCGGGCGCCGCTGCTGCGCGGCGCGTTGGCGAGCTTGTCAGCGTTCACGTAATTCCGCGTCCACATGGCAGTGTTGACGACGCGCTCCCTATCGGTAACCGCCAGGCATGATCATCGCGCGTATTCTCGGCACCGTTGTCTCGACACAGAAAGACGAACGCCTCCTCGGGAAGAAGTTGCTCATCGTGCGTCCGGTGAACGTCGATGGCAGCGATACCACAGGTTATGTGGTGGCCGTTGACACAGTGGGCGCGGGCTTCCATGAAAAGGTGCTGGTGGTGGCGGGGTCGAGCGCGCGACTGGCCCAGGGATTGAAGGATGTTCCCGTCGATGCCGCGATCGTCGGGGTCATTGATACGGTGGACATACAGGCGCCGGAGTGATCAAGCGTGAACCAGGGGTTGAGTTAATTTCATCCGCTAACAAAGAATCACCCTCCATTTACTTAGGAAGGGAGACTCAATGAATGACGATGAGATGAACAAAAAGATGGAATTCATTGTCGAGCAGCAGGCCAAGTTTGCTACTGACATTGAAATCATGCGGGAAGTCCAGGCAGCCGACGCCCAACTCTTAAAGGATGGATTGATCGGCCTGGTCGATATCGTTGGAAGCCTAACCCGAGCTCAGATCGGCGCTGAAGGAAGGATTAATTCCCTCGCAGAGATGCAGAAGCGAACTGACGAGAATCTCATGCGCCTATCGGAAGCGCAGGCGCAGACCGAGGCGAGTTTGAAGATTCTTATTAGCGTCGTCGAGCGGCACGTCAGCGGAAACGGTGGCGCCGAGAATCGCGCCTAACAGCTACCATGCAATTGGCACGCGTAATCGGTACGGTGGTCGCAACCATCAAGAACGACTCGCTCGAAGGTCGCAAACTTCTGGTCGTGCAAACTCTCAACAAAGATCTCGAGCCGACGGGCAAGCCGATGGTGGCCGTTGATTCCGTCGGAGCAGGAGTTGGTGAACTCGTCTTCTGGTGCCGCGGAAAAGAGGCAAGCTTTCCTTTCAAGCGGGAAGACACCCCGACGGATTGCACCATCATCGCTATCGTTGATTCCGATGCGCATGTGACCCAGGGAAGTCGAGCATGATTCTCGCCCGTGTTCTCGGCAATATCGTCGCCACCAAAAAGAACCAGCGTTACGAAAACGCGAGCGTGATGCTTTGCCAGCAGATTTCCCCCGAAGGCAAAGAAACAGCAACGACGGTACTGGCGCTGAACGCGGTTGATGCAGGTGTTGGGGACACTGTCTTGATCGTGCAGGAAGGTTGGAGCGCATCGACCGCGTCAACCGGAAAAGCAGGGGCAGCTATCGATTCCGCCATCGTCGGCGTGGTGGATTACGTTGATCTATTGAAGGACGAGTAGAACAGACTTTCCAGTCTGTCCCAGGAACGATGCAGAACAGACAGGCAGGAATGCCTGTCCTACAAAAACGAATGAGCACGGAATTAGATCAAGCTCGCGAGATCGCGGAACGAATCGCCCGCCGCGTATCAAGCGAAAGTGCCTCCAGGCCGAATCCCGCTCAGCCAAGGGCCCAGGTCAGCGCAGAACTGGCCGCCGTGCGCGCCGGCCTCAGTGAACTCCAAAGAAAAATCGCGCAGCTGGAGGCAAAGGTCAGTTCACATTCGGCAGAGCCGGCCGCCGCACCGACTCATTTCCCCTTTGGCGCGGGCACTCGATCATTCGAACCGCAATCGCAACCGGTGCCGCTTACTCATTCTCCCTGGCTCGCCGGAGTCAATGCGAGTATTTCACATCCCAGTCAGGAAATATTTGGTGTTGAAGAAGCAGTCGTCTCCGAACTCGTCGACCATTTTGAGAAAGAGAAGATTTGCAGCGTCGAACCTGGTGGCAAGCCCTGTGACCATTGCTCGATGTGCAGCTCGCGTGGCTTCTAACAAGCCCGAATATCTGCTAACTAAAAGAAGAGGCCGCCTTGAAGGTGGCCTCATTCTTACGCGAAGCTCGGGAAAAAAAGCAATCTACTTCGATGGCGCAGGGCTTTGATTCGGCCGCAGGCTGTTTGAATCAATCTTCGGTACCTGCGTCGCGGTCTCCTCGGCCTTGAAGTAAGGCTCTTCTTTGAAGCCAAAGAGCTTGGCCGAAATCACAGTGGGGAATCGCGCTCGAGTGGTGTTGTAGTCCTGCACTGCCTCGTTATAGTCCTTGCGCGCGGTTGCAATGCGGTTTTCAGTTCCTACTACCTCATCCTGGGCTTTGAGAAAGTTTTCGTTGGACTTCAATTGTGGATACTGTTCCTGCAAAACCAGCAGCCGTCCAATCGTCCCGCCAAAACTGTTCGCTGCATCAATGACTGCCTGCTTCTGTTCCGGAGTCTTGTCTCCGCCCGTGCCCTGCGGCGCTTGTTGCGTGGCGTTCAGCAGTTTGGAGCGCGCCTCGGCAATTTTGCCGAAAACCTCCTGCTCCTGCACGCCGGCCAACTTCGCGGTCTCGATAAGATTGTTCAGCAAATCAGAGCGACGTTGAAGCTGGACTTCCACGTTGGCCCATTTGGCTTTTACATTTTCATGCTTCGTCGTCAGCGTGTTGTAGCCACAGCCGCTTGCCGATGCTGCTACGAAAATAAGCAGAGCCAATAAAGATAGTCGTCGTTGAGTCATATCGATTCTCCTAAGTCTTCGCCCGATCCGGCGAGGCGAATTCATCTACCACTTCGATAACGCGTTCGATCTGGGCCATGTAAACGGCAAAGATGTCATTTGCTTCCTTATCGGTTAGAGGCTTATAGACCCTTGCACGAAATGAAAAAATCTTTTCAAACGGCTCGGCCTCCAGCTTGAACCGTCTCACCGTGGCGCGAACGCAATCAGGTTTTCCCACCGGGGCGTCCTCGCCGTGCAGCATAAGCACTGCGCGAAACAGCGCCGCAAAACTAGCAAGGCTGTCGCTCATCAAGTCGCACAACTTCTCAATTGAAACGGAAGCGGGAATGTACATCCGTCGCAGTTGGACTAATTTGCTTCGCAACTCATACTCAGTTTGGTGGCGCAAATTGGCGTCCGACAGTTTGACGAACTCGAAAGGATCCTGGCCGCAGAGCACAACGCGCGCGTTCGCCATCTGGTAAAACTCAATCGGGAAAACGTCGGCGGCATCAGATAGTTCCTCAGCGGTGAAATACACCGGCAGCGGATGGCCCAAACGTCGCCACTCGCGCATGGGCGCCTGCGCCAGGCGCAAATCTTCGGGCGTAATGCGCTTCAAAGTAATGAGCAGATTGTAGTCGGAGCGCAACTCGATGTGATCGCCGGCCGCTGCCGAGCCGTAAAGCACGACGGAGGCGAGGTTGTTGCCGTGCGTCGCCTGCAAATCCTTTAGTAGACCGTTTAGGGCCTCGTGCACAATCGTCTTAACCATCGCGTCTTAGTTCGTGTGTTCTGATACTAACAGAAATCTTTAATCCTCATAACAGTCATGAATTCATAGAAATGAGACAAGCAGGAATGCCTGTCCTACAACTACCAGCCTCCACCGGCGCCGCCTCCGCCAAAACTACCGCCACCGCCAAAGCCTCCGCCGAATCCACCTCCGCCTCCTCCGCCACCAAAACCGCCTCCGCCCCAACCGCTGCTGGAGCTCCCCCAACCCCCGCTGCGACCTGTACTGTTTAGAAGAGAGCCGAGTAGAAATAGATTCAAACAACCTCCTCCGCCACCACCGCGGCCTCCTCTTTTAATTGACGAGATGATCAAGATGACTACGAAAAGAATTATTATCAATGTGTAGCAGGCACTGGGAAGACCACCTGATCCGGAGCGGCTCCCCGGATTCTGAGGTGTTTCACGGTAAGCGTAGCGCTGGTCGATTCCTTCGATGCTGAAGCCGCGTTTTTCCGCGAGGGTCGCCCCATAGACTTGAATGGTGTCGTAAATTCCCTGGCTATAGTTTCCTTTTTTGAATTGCGGCACGAGGCGCTCGCGTTGAATCTGGCCAACCAAACCGTCGTTGAGATCGCCCTCGAGATGATCGCTAACCTGCGTGAAGTACTTGCGATCCTTCACTGCGATCAAAAGCAGAAATCCGTTTTTCTCGCCACCCTTTGAGCCGATCCCAAAACCCCGAGCGACTGCTAAGGAGTAGTCGAATATGTCCTGACCGCCAGTCGTGTCGACTGTTACGACTGCGAACTCGATGTCAGCGCGCTGTTTCAGGTTTACATAAATAGCTTCGAGTTTCTTCCTGGTTTCGGCGTCAATGACGTGGGCATTATCGACGATAGGAGTGAAAGGCGACGGAAGCGGGACCGGCGACGTCCCGGTCTGGGCAAGAGCAGTGGCCACAAGCGCCGAAAAGAGAAGAGCGCAAGCGAATGCCAGGAAAATCAAGGCGGAAGCTGGGCCTGATGCCAAGCCAGGGCGTGAGCTCGAACCAAATCTGGAGAGCGTTTTAGTCAACGAAAGCTTATCGGTAGCCGCGAGAACCATTACCCCTCGATCAACCTATGCAACAAATAAAAAAGTGCCACACCTACAAAAACGACAATTGAGACCGTGGGGTTTCTTTCTTCTTTGTGATTCACCTCCGGGATTAGGTCGCTGGCGGCAACATAAAGAGTGACACCCGCCGAAAAGGGAAGCGCGAAAGCGACGGCACCCGCAATTCTCGTATTGAGTAACGCTACCGCAATGACGCCGGCAAGCGTAGCGGCACCGATAGCTATCGTTGCCATTAGGGCCGTCCGCGACGAACGTCCCGCGGCGAGCATTATGGAGGCGACGGTGAATCCTTCAGGCATTTTGTGTAGCAGGATGGCAATGAAAACCAGAAGGCCCACTCTGAAGTTAACCAGGAAAGCCGCCGCAATTGATACCCCGTCGAAGAAAGTGTGAATCCAAAGGCCACCCACAGCCGCATAAGCCGCTGAAGGGCGCATGAAAGATTCAGGATGAGTTTCGGCGCCGAAGTGAAAGTGCGGAGCGATGGTGTGTTCGAAAAGCTGAATCAGTAAGTAGCCCGCCAAAAGCAGAGTCATTGCGCCGACAACCGCTTCGGCCGCACCTTTGCCCTGGAGATTCATGGTCCAGAGGCTCACGCTTTCCGGAACTATTTCAATAAATATCGCCGCCAGCATAAACCCGGCGCCAAGGGCGACCAGGTACTTGAGAAAGCGTTCGCCAAAGCGATGGGCGCCGGATCTGATGAGCACAAATCCGCCCACCAGATTTGCGCCGGCGGCGAGCAAACCGAAGAGAAGAAGGCTGACAAATCCTCCGGAATCGAGGTTCATTCGCTGGTAATAGAACAGAAAATCTGGGGTAAGAACATGGCGCGTCAATATACATCAACGGTTGACGGCTGCCTATGCGCGATATTTGCTAAAGCGCCTGGGGCGTGCTTATTGAGGTTGGATTGAGGTCAGAACTGGCCGACAAGAGGCGAACAGTAACTTTGTTAGCCAGCTTCAAAAGTGCAGAAAACCTCAGAATTTTGCTGAGTTATGTATTGACAGCAAAAATGATGGAGCGTACTATCCGGCTTGGGTGGTCGAAAGTGGTCGGAAGTGGGTCCAACCTCGTAGCAACCGATCATTTAGTCACTTTTCCAAAAAGGCCACCCGCCAACTCTATTGACTGATCAACTTTATGTTGCGGGGAAATTACACGGCCCGGATCGACGCGAAGGGTCGGCTAAAGGTGCCGACGCCATTTCGCCGCCTTATCGACGAGAAGCACGGCGGCGAATTCTACACAACAAGTCTATCCGGTGACAACGTTCGAATTTACCCGCTGCCCGAATGGGAGTCGATAGAGCAGCGACTTTCACTTTTGCCGACGATGGATCCGGCCCGTCGCAAGTTCCTTGACAGAACGAACTATTACGGACAACAGGCGACTATAGATGCTCAGGGACGCCTCCTGATTCATCCGTTACTGCGCAAAAGCGCAGGGGTGATGGGCGACGTGGCGGTACTTGGTTACCTGACGTACCTCGAAGTTTGGGAGCTGGATGTATTCAAGGCTCGCATGCTCGCGGATCCTTACACGGAAGAGGACGAAGCGGCGATCGCCAAGCTGGGAATCTAGCGGGTGAATAGTAAATGGTAAATCGTAAATGGAACAATTCCTATTTACCATTCACCATTTACCATTCATGGGTTGATAGTTCTTTGAACGAGATCACGGGGCGGTGGTGATGGCTGCGCCTTTGGGGGGCAGAGGCGCGCCCCATCGCCCCGTGCTGCTACGAGAAACGATTCACCTCCTCGCGCCCGAGCGGGGAGGTCTCTTTGTCGACTGCACGGTGGGCTTGGGCGGACACAGTGAAGCGATCCTTGAATCTTCGACACATATCCGCGTGATTGGCATTGATCGCGATGCGGCGGCACTCAGCTCCGCCAGTGAGCGGCTAGCTCGTTTCGGCCCTCGCTTTCGGGCCGTCCATGCGAACTTTAAGGATATAGGGCGGGTTTTAGCAGATATTGGTGAGCGCGAGCCAGTGGGGTTGCTAGCCGATCTTGGGGTCTCGTCGTTGCAGTTTGATTCGCCCACCAGGGGATTCAGTTTTCGCTTTGACGCTCCGCTGGACATGCGGATGGATCCGGATGGCGACGACGAGTCCGCTGCGGATCTTCTGCTCAGGCTGCCGGAAGAGGAGATTGCCGGAATCATATTTAACTATGGCGAAGAGCGAAACTCACGCCGCATCGCCAGATGGATCGTTGAGAGTCGGGAACAAGGGAAGCCGATCAAGACAACAAAAGAATTGGCCGATCTGGTAGCACGGGCCGCCGGACAAAGAAAACGCTGGATCATCCATCCGGCAACCCGAACCTTTCAGGCTTTACGCATTGCGGTCAACCAGGAGCTTGAAGGTTTAGGCCGATTCGTCGAAACAGCCATCGATCTTTTACAACCTGACGGACGCTTTGTGGTCATCAGTTTTCATTCGCTTGAAGACCGCATCATGAAGCAGGAGCTGCGCCGCTTATCAGGTTATTGCCAGTGTCAGGCTGGAAACTGGGCGGGAGGCAGATCTCCGCGGAGCCGATCTAAACGCCAGGCGCCAATCGGTGTTTGCACCTGCGGAGCGCGTACCGTCGTCGAGATATTGACGAAGCGTCCTGTAGTGCCCGACGCAATTGAAATCAGTGAGAATCCCCGGGCGCGGAGCGCTAAGCTTCGTGCATGTCGTAAGCTGATTTCCTGAGATCTTAAATTTCAGATCTCGCAGTTCAGATTTCAGATCCCGAATCTGAGATCTCAAAGAATTAAATTTACTAAGACTCGGAGTTCCCCGCATGAAAAGAGTTCCCTCGAAACAGCGCAATTCCAAGATTCATCGCGACCGCGACGTACGCGCCCTGTCTCGGCTCGCGCTATTGCTGTTTTGCGGGTTGGTTCTGGCCAGTGGTTTCGTGTTTGCGGCGCAACAGCACTTCGCTGCCGTTCAGTATGGATACAAGAGCGAAGGACTTCGTCGTGAACGCGAAAAGCTGCTTCAGGAACAGCAACATCTGATGTTAAAGAAAGAGCAGGCCTTTGCTCCAGCTCGACTTGAATCTGAGGCGCGCGGCCTGGGCCTAAGGCCCTTATTGGTCGGCCAACTCGGGACCCAGAAGGCCAATAGACGGAGCCAACTGCCGCTCGCCCCGGCTCTGCTTAATCCTTCCGCCACGTTCCAGCGCTGACAAGGCGCTGGGCATTTAGCAGTCTCTCAGATTGGGATCTAATTGAGATCCCAGGTTACTCGAGGTGAATATTCTTGCCCCGCGTTAGCCAGTGAGAAGGGATAGATCCAGGAATGTCGGCGCGCCGCTCCGCTCAACCAGAACCACCACCTGACGTTTCCATTCGCCGCACGCTCTTGATTACAGCTTTCGTCGTTTTTTGGATGTTGGGAATCAGTGCTCGCCTTGTTTACTTACAGGTTTCCCAACACGACACTCTCGTCGAGCGTGCACATAAACAGCAGCAGGACGCGGTTGAAACCAGCCCCACCCGCGGGCCATTGCTTGATCGCCAGGAGCGCGAGTTGGCCCGCACTATCGACACGACGTCAGTGTTCATCGCGCCTGATGAATTCAATAAGGATGACGCGCAGGCCTTAAACGAAATTGACTGCACAACAGTGCAACTTTCCTCGGTCTTAGGTCTGGACCAAAAAGATCTTTCCACCCAGATCGTCGACGCCAGAAAAAATGGGCGGCGCTTCCTCTGGGCGGCCCGCCGCATTGCTCCTGAACAAGCGCACGCGCTGGAGGCGAAGGAGTTGATGGGCGTTCATTCTCGTAAAGAGCAGAAGCGCTTCTACCCGAATGGCTCGCTGGCGGCTAACGTGCTTGGCTTCGTTGGAGTTGACGGCGACGGCCTTGCGGGAATTGAGCAAACGTTTAATGAAAAAATTACAGGCGAGCCGGGCAAGCTTTTCATTGAGAAGGATTCACGGGGTGGGGCTTACGAGAGCACCGAAATTGCCGGTCGCGCCGGTCAAACGGTAATTCTGACGATCGATCAGTCCATTCAGTATCAGGCGGAAGCTGCGTTGACCTCGGCAATCGCGGAATCAAACGCAAAATCGGGAACAGCAATCGTTCTGGATCCTCACACCGGCGAGATCTTGGCCCTGGCAAATGCTCCCACGTTTGATCCAAACGATGTCGGCGCAGCCAGTCCCGCAGCGCGCGCCAATTGGGCCCTGCAGAATATTTACGAGCCCGGCTCGACCTTCAAAATTGTTGCTTTCTCCGCGGCAATCGAAAAAGGACTAGCCAAGCCGACCGATCACATAGATTGCCAAATGGGGTCGATCACGGTGGCGAAGCGTGTGATTCACGATGCTCATCCATACGGAGATCTGACTCTCGCTGAAGCTCTGGCAAAATCGAGCAACGTGGCAGCCATTAAGCTGGGCATTCGCGTCGGCGACCAAACAATGTACGACTACATCACCCGTTTTGGTTTTGGGGCGCGCACGGGCATCGAACTACCTGGCGAGACAGCAGGGTTGATTCGTCCCGTCAAACGCTGGCAGCAGTCATCGATCGCCTCGGTGGCGATCGGGCAGGAAGTAGGCGTCACTCCATTGCAGATGGCTGCCGCTTTCGGCGCGCTGGCAAACGACGGCGTGCGAATTGCTCCTCATTTGATTCGCGAAATTCGAAACGCCTCAGGCGCCTCTGCATTTCGCCCAAATCCTGAACAACGCCGTGTGATCAGCAAGGAAACAGCAAACGCGCTCAGGGGAATGCTTGAAGGCGTCACGCTAAATGGAACGGCCAAGAAGGCTCAATTGGATGGTTATAGTGCCGCCGGCAAAACTGGCACAGCGCAAAAGATTGATCCCAGAACAGGCACGTATTCGCCTACAAAATACGTCGCGTCTTTTGTAGGCTTTGCGCCCGTCACCAATCCCGCCGTGGTGATCATCGTAGTAATCGATGAGCCAGGGGGCGCTTACCACGGCGGCGACGTAGCTGCGCCTGTGTTTCGGCAAATTGCCGAACAGATTTTGCCCGATATGGGGGTGATTCCGGACACGGATTTCAAAAATACAAATGAATTGGTTGCAGGCGTAACTGAAACGCCGGAACAACTCTTGAATCTACGTAGGGCGGAAAAACTTCGTGAAAAGGAGATGCGACGTGAAGAATCCCGTGCGTCAACCTTGCCGCAGGTGACTGCGCGGGACAACAGAGGGGGCGAAATTGTCTATGCAGTGGCAACCAACAAGGCGATCCTGATGCCAGATCTCCGCGGGCGTAGCGTGCGCGACGTTGCGCGAACCTGCGCGCAATTGGGCATGCAACTTGAGGCTCACGGTGAAGGGCGCGTAATAAGACAAACGCCCGGACCGGGAATGGAGCTACAACAAGGCCGAGTCATTTACGTTGATTTTGGCAGACCAAACTGAAATGGAAAATATCTCACCGCAAGCATTAAACCCAAATCAGGAGCAACCAGATGATCCCCTATCGAATGCTGAGTAGCGAGTTCTTTGCAAATGGACTAAGAGGCCGGGTTAGCGCATGCAGGAAACGCCTGCGCATCAACCGGCCGGCATACAGGACCCACGCCAGCCACCGCGTGGAGAACGAGCTTGAACAATTGTTTCCCGAGACAAACCTTGCGGTCACCTACATCCTTGGTGACTGCCGTGAGGGGCGGAGAACCTTAATTCGCCTCGAATGTTCTGATGGGTTTGCAGACAACGAGGCCAGCAGCAGCAAAATGTTGCTTTCGGTTGAGGAGCAAGAGGTCGGAATAACGTGAAGGTTCGCGAAGCATCGCTTTTGATGGGCGCCAACACCGATGAGGTCGACGCCGAGTTGTTTGACAAAGAAATTACAGACTTTTCGATCGACTCCAGGTCGGTTAATGCGGGCGAGCTTTTCTTCGCGCTATCGCAGGAAGACTACGCCCGCGCCGGCTTTAACGGAACTTTCGCCGATGGACACCAGTTTCTTCGAGACGCGTTTGGCAAAGGCGCAATTGCGGCCGTGGCGCGAGCAGATCGAGTAAGTGCGGATCCCGGTCTGATGCCTCTAAAGGATCGCCTCCTGCTGGTTGAAGACGCTATTGCCGCTTTGCAAATGCTGGCGCATAAGGTTTACCAGGCGTGGGCCAAACCAGTGATTGCTATTACAGGCAGTGCCGGTAAGACCACTGCAAAAGAGTTGACCGCGCAGGTGCTGAGCGCTGTGGGACGCCACGTTTTGAAGAGCGAGCGAAACTACAATAATGGTCTGGGTCTTCCGCTTTCTGTTTTACGCATGGTGAGTGAAGGCAGATCACCCGCGCAGTTTGATGTGGCAGTGCTGGAGATGGGAATGTCGTCGCCGACGCATGAGATCCAGCGACTCTGCCGCATCACGCCGCCTGATATCGCGGTGGAGCTAATGGTTGCGCCGGTACATCTCGAATACCTTGGTTCGATTGAAAATATCGCAGCCGCCAAAGCCGAGCTAATCGAGGGACTCAAACCGGATGGCATTGCTGTTCTGAATGCCGATGACGAATTAGTCATGGGGATGCGCGCTAAACATAAAGGGCGCACGATTACCTTTGGCAGCGAGAGTGCCGCCGACGTCGTGGCAAAAGACATTGATACCGGCCATCTCGGTCACATCAGTTTTCGCTTGAAGACTCCCCTGGGTGAAGCGCCGGCAACACTGCCAATGAGTGGCCGTCATAACCTAATGAATGCGCTGGCCGCAGCAGCGGTGGCAACGTGTTTCGAAATTACTCCGGCACAGATTGCCGCAGCCTTGAGTAGTGTTACACCTCCGCAAATGCGCGGCGAGGTTCTTGATTTCGCGGGAGGCTTTAGAGTTGTAGACGATTCCTACAATTCGAATCCGCGCTCGTTGATAAATATGGTACGCACGATTACTGAAGCGGGAAAAACGTCCAGGAGGCGCATCGTGATCGCTGGAGAAATGTTGGAACTCGGCCCCGACGCGCGTGGGCTTCACCGCGAGGTTGGGGAAAAGATCGGTCGGTCGGGGGTGGATGTCGTTTGGGGAGTGCGTGGACTGGCGGCAGCGATAGTGGCGGGCGCGCAGGAAGCTGGATTGAAGGAGACCAGGTTTTTCGAAACTTCCGACGACGCGGGACGCGCCCTTGTCAAGGAGCTTAGGGACGGCGATCTAATCTTGATAAAGGGCTCGCGGGGCGTGGCCACTGATAAGATAGTGAAGGCCATTCGCGACCATTTCCCTTTGGCTGGCGCTGAGCAGGGAAGCGGGCAGTAGTCGCAAACGAGAAGCAATGATTTATTACGTCCTATACGTACTGCTCTATAACCATTTCAAGGATAAAGAGTGGTATCTCGTCAAGGCTCTGAACGTCTTTCAGTACGTTACTTTCCGAACGGCGTATGCCTCGATAACAGCGCTGCTACTCTCGCTCTTATTTGGCGGCAAGCTAATAGACGCACTCAAAAGATGGAACATCGGCCAGCAGATTCGCGAAGAAGGACCGCAGGCTCACATGGCCAAGCGCGGAACACCAACCATGGGGGGCGTGTTGATTGTCGGCTCAGTTGTCGTCTCGACTTTGCTGTGGGCCAAACTTTCGAGCGTCTATGTTTGGACTGTCGTGCTGGCGACACTGGCCTTCGGAGCAATTGGATTCGCCGACGATTATCTCAAGATGGCGAAACGCCGAAGTCTGGGTCTTACCGGGAAGCAGAAGTTGCTGGGGCAGTTGGCGGTGGCGATCGGCGTCTGGGTCGTCCTGTTCGTCTTAACAAAATACTTCGCGAGCGATTATTCGTGGAACGTCAGCATTCCTTTTCTCAAGGCCACGGCAGAGCCCACCGGCGTCAGTTTTATAGGTCCGATCCTTTATTTGTTTTTCATCGTCGTGGTTTTGCTCGGGTTCTCCAACGGAGTGAACCTGACGGACGGGCTGGACGGGCTGGCAATCAGCGTGACCTTCATCGCGATGACCGCGCTGACGGCCTTAACTTACTTGAGCAGCGATGCGAGGTGGGCCAAATACCTGGAATTGACGCACCGGCCTGAAGCTGCAGAGTTGACAGTCTTCTGCGGCGCGATGGCGGGTGCCAGCCTCGGATTTCTCTGGTACAACGCGCCGCCTGCCGAAGTTTTTATGGGCGATGTCGGCAGCCTGGCGATTGGTGGTGCGCTGGGTACGGTAGCGGTGCTTACGAAGCAGGAGTTCATGTTGCTGATGGTTGGCGGTGTATTTGTGCTTGAGGCTTTATCGGTGATGCTGCAAGTGAGCGTCTTCAAGATGACTAAACGCACGACTGGCACGGGTCGGCGACTATTTAAAATGACCCCCTTGCATCACCACTTTGAAATGCAGGACTGGAAAGAGTCGAAGATCGTTTTTCGCTTTTTGATTCTGGCAATACTGTTTGCGCTTTTGAGTCTTTCGACATTGAAACTGAGGTAGGACAGGCATTCCTGCCTGTCCATCGATAATGAAAAGGACAGACAGGAATGTCTGTCCTACTGGGGACGTGAAATTGTTTGGAAGTTGCGGGCAAGAAAGTTTTGATAATGGGCGCGGCGCGCAGCGGCATTGCCTGCGCCAGGTTTCTGGCGAGACGCGGCGCGACAGTGGCGCTGAACGATGCCAAGCCGCTTGAAGAATGGAGCGCAGAGGCGCTCGCGTTGAAAACTGAAAACATCGGCGTGTTTCCCGGCGATGTTCCCGGCTGGTTGCTGGATCAGGTTGATCTCGTAATCGTCAGTCCGGGAGTTCCAACCGGGTCCATTCCGATCAGGTATGCGGAACGAGCCGGCGCCGAAGTCATCGGAGAAGTTGAGTTTGCTTCGCGATATTTGAAGGGCCGCATGGTTGCGATCACAGGAACAAATGGCAAGACGACAACCACGGCACTCGTCGGAGAGTTGTTGAAAGACGCAGGAATACCGACGCAGGTCGGTGGAAACATCGGAACGCCGCTGATCTCTTTGGTCGAAAGTTCGCGTGACGACGGTTGGACGGTAGTGGAGTTATCGAGTTTCCAGCTTGAGACGATTAAGGAATTTCATCCGACGGTCGCGGTCGTGCTGAACGTTACGCCAAATCACATGGATCGTTACGAATCATTAACTGACTACGCGGGCGCCAAGCATCGCATTTTTATGAACCAGGGCGCGGGCGATGTCGCAATTCTTAACGCGGACGATGAAATCGTTTCCAGCTGGGCTGGCGGGTTGCGCGCTCAGGTGGCGAAATTCAGCGTTAAGAAACAACTGAAAGAGGGTTTGTTTCTGCGAAGTCGTGAAATCGTTGCGCGCTCGGCGAATCGAGAACGTGTCTTGCTAAATCGTGATGAAATGAAGCTGCGCGGCCTGCACAACGTTGAGAACGTGCTGGCAGCCGTCGCGGCCGGACTCGCCTGTGGCGCCGCGCCTGAATCGATGCGCGAAACAGTCAGGCGTTTCGAGCCGGTAGAGCATCGCCTCGAGTTTGTTTCGGAAATCGGCGGCGTAAAGTTTTACAACGACTCCAAGGCGACAAGCGTCGACGCGACGGTCAAAGCCCTCGAGGCATTTGCCGGCGATCAGGGAAAGGTCATCTTGATTTTGGGTGGAAAGGGAAAGAAAGCTCCTTACGCTCCGCTTGCTTCGTTGGTGAGTCAAACAGTGAGAAAGCTAATCTTAATTGGCGAAGACGCCGACACGATCCAGAACGAGCTGGGAAGTTACGCAGACAGCGAACGTGCCACGGACATGAAAGACGCAGTGGCGCTTTCTTTTCGAGCTGCGAAACCCGGCGACGCAGTTTTGCTGGCTCCAGCTTGTGCGAGTTTCGATATGTTTGAGAGTTTCGAGCACCGGGGACGCGTCTTCAAAAGCGAAGTCCAAAGTCTAAAGTCCAAAGTCCAAAGTCCCTCTTCCTAACATTGGAATGAACACGGAATTGAACATAGCGACAACAGAAACCGGACTTTGGACATTGGACATTGGACTTTGGACTACGAGTTAGTTATGGCCAGGAAGTTATACCCAGACAAGTGGCTTTTTGCGGCAACCGTGGGGTTGGCGCTGTTTGGTGTGGTGATGGTTTACAGCGCATCGGCCGTCATGGCCCAACGCGAGAATGGCAGCCAGTTTTATTACGTTATCAAGCAGGGTATCTGGACCGCAATTGGTTTCGCCGTGATGCTTGTCGCGATGCAATTTGATTATGGCCGGCTGCGAGATCGACGCATCGTGTACGGATTGCTCTTGCTGACCACACTTGCGCTGGTTGCCGTCTTTGCATTTGGAAAAGTTAACGGAGCGCATCGCTGGATCAAGTTCCAGGGGTTTTCGATTCAACCGTCGGAGATGTCTAAACTGTCGCTCGCCATCTTCCTTGCTTATTTTCTGGAGAAACAGAAAGGCGAGGAGAATTCTTTCTGGCGCACTTTTGTTCCGGCAGTATTTGTGACGGGAGTATTGGCTGTCCTGGTTGTGGCGGAACCGGACCTGGGAACGGCCATGATGCTGGCAGTTATTTTTGGTGTCCTGATCTACACCGCAGGCGCGCGACTTTCGCATCTGGCGCTGGTTGCGGCGCCGGCGTTGGTGGGAGTGGCCGGGCTGCTCATCTTCGTTCCTTTCCGCATGCGACGAATGGTCATGTTTTTGGATCCGTGGGCGGACCCGCAGGGCAGCGGCTTTCAGGTGGTCCAATCGCTGATTGCGATTGGTTCAGGCGGGCCGAATGGCCTTGGCTTCGCGCAGGGCAAACAGAAAATGCTCTTTCTGCCTTTTGCCCACTCAGATTTTATCTTTGCCGTTATCGGGGAGGAACTAGGTCTGCTGGGAACGCTGACCGTGGTGTTTGTATTCGGGCTGTTTCTTTGGCGCGGTATTCGTACTTCGCTGCTGGCGCCGGACCGCTTTGGCATGTTGCTGTCGCTGGGCCTGGTGACCGGAATAGTCGCCCAGGCACTTTTCAATATTAGCGTGGTGTTGTCCCTGGTGCCGACGAAAGGAATTCCGTTGCCCTTTATTTCCTATGGTGGATCGTCGTTGGTTCCGACACTCGCGGCGGTCGGCATTCTGTTGAATATCTCGCAACATTCAACCGGCTCGATCAGCTTTGGGCAGTTGCACTCGGACAAAGCAAGCAGCACCGCCGTGAAAAAGTTGCGCCCGGCGCCGGCCCGACGCATTGCTTCTTCGCGTCTTGGATAAACCCCGATGCGTGTGCTGATTGCCGCCGGTGGAACAGGCGGACACATCTATCCGGGAATCGCAGTCGCGAAAGAAATTTTGCGGCGCTACCCGGAATCGGAAGTGAAATTCGTAGGCACCGCACGGGGCCTCGAGAGCAAGTTGGTTTCACAAGCAGGGTTTGAACTTTCGATCATTGACAGTGCCGGTCTGAAGAATGTTGGCTATGTTGCGCGCGGACGCGGCTTGCTGGTGCTGCCCAAAAGCTTCCTGCAAGCGCGGAGTTTGATTAAGTCGCTACAACCCGATGTCGTTGTGGGCGCGGGTGGATATGTATCCGGCCCGATTGTCTTGATGGCGGCATTGATGAAGCTGCCGACACTGGTGATGGAGTCAAACGCGCTGCCGGGTTGGACCAACAGGGTGTTGGCGCGGTT
>JALYSR010000325.1 GCA_030854715.1 Acidobacteriota bacterium | reverse complement strand
GAACATTAGTGCTTGACGCGGCGATTATGTCGGCTTTCATTCGATTATACAGGCGAATTATACGGGCCGGGGTCTCAGTGCGCTAGACTTGGACAGAAACAATTACGAAGGCAACAGGCGAATAGTTTCCTGGCATCAACTAAACACGCCTGCGAACTGCGGTGGTCGACCGGAAGTGCTACTATCTCAAAAACAGTGAATAGCAAACAGCAGTCAGTCAAACAGCAGTCAACCAACAGAATGAAATTCAATAGATCGATATTTATCCTTTTCGTCGTAACGCTGCTGGCAGCAAACTCGTTTGCTCAGGATCGGTCGAAGTTGACGGGTTCTATTAAGGGCAAGGTGCGGGTTGAAACGGGCACACCGGCTGGAGTTGCAGTAGTGGTTAGACAAGACGAACATGAAGTGAGTCGCGTGCTTACTGACAAGAAAGGTGAATTCATCATCTCGCGTTTGTCGCCGGGGAAGTATGGTGTGACTCTTCGGAAAACGGGACTCAGCGTTGGGACAATCGAGAATATTGACGTTAAGGCAGGAAAGACACACTCGCTGGGCGACAACCTGGTGCTTTCGATCGATGAAGGCTCCATCGCGTTTATTCGCGGTAGCGTCTTCAACAAAGATGACCGCAGCGTTCCCAATGTAAGGATTGAGCTGGCGAGAATTCAAGATGATGGAACCGTCAAGAAAATCGACGGCCGCATCACAAACGAAATTGGCGCGTTCGTGTTTCGCCTCTCGCCGGAGTCCGCCAAGTACCGCATCACCGCCAAGCCGAGCGGTGGCGAGCCGGTAAGCAAAGACGTGGACGTTGACGGCGCCGCCGTCTATCGCCTTGCGCTTTCCCTCAAGCCTCCTACGAAATAGCGACAACCAGCAAAGACTGGCTTGGCGGCCAGACTTAAGTTCTCAATTTTCGAGCGAAAGCAAGCTAAAGCTCGGATTCTGAACTTAAGACTGTTTTATATTTGGTTGCCGGTTTGAAGTTGCTATAGGATTACAAAATCCTACGCTATGGAAGAACGCGAAGAATTCCTTACTGCTCGACAGCTTGCCAAGGTGCTGCAAGTCAGCGAATCAACCGTGCGACGGCTTGCTCGCAAGCGGCGCATACCTTCCGTTCGCATAACAGCGCACATCATTCGCTTTCATCTTGACGCCGTGCGCGAAACCTTAGACGTGTCTCGCTCCAGAATTCGCCACGGTGAGTACACGGAACCGGTCGACGACGCGCAGTTGTCTTTTGAGGATCTGTTGTTGAGCTAACGCGCGATTCCCGGTTCACTATCCCTGCGACACTTTGAATTCAATCCACTTGCCATTTTGATTCACATAGATTCGTGGCTGGCGAATTGGAAATCTACGCGCGAAGGCAGGGGTTGATTTGAGGAAGCGTTGAATCGTTGCGCGATCCCCGGTAGCTACGCGCCATTTGCCATCCTCCCGCACCAGGTACTGCTGGACCACAATCTTACCTTCTGCCTGAATCGGTTGACTCACGCGGCCGTAAAGTTCCGTATCCGCAACAGCAATATTTCCTGAGACACGCACGGCGCCAATGTTAATGCGATCGAGAACGTAACGATCCTGCGCCCGTTTTAGCGCATTGGCGAAGCGTTCGCGCGTCATGCGACTGCGCGTCGAGGCGGGCAGGGAATCGTAAAGCGCGCCGTAATCCCTTGATTGCAATTGCTGAAACACCTGTTGCACGACGCCCCGCACCTCGGACTCCTCAGACGCTACCACCACGCGTGGAACAATCCAGAGCATTACGCTTACTAAGAACGCCATATGAACTGCCCTGAACGACCTTGACTTAATCCTCATCTGAATCCTCCCCATTTTGCTCGTTATGACTGTTGCTCTGTTCCAGATCTGCCGCAGTTACGATCTCTTTCATTTGGGCGCGGTAATTGAGAAACCACGCCACCATTCCCAGAGCTGCGATAACAAAAGCTGTGTTGAAGTCGCGCAGCAACATAAAGACCGCGGCTGTTATGATGCAAACACCAGCCACAATCATCCAAAAAAGTTTCATTTGGGCTACTTGACGTTTACCGGAATAGAGAGATTAAGAGTTCCCGGCGGGTAACAAACCTGGTCGTCGCAAGCCTGGACCCGTAACTTGGCCGAAAGAGATCTTTCACCGGGCTTCGCTGATTTGTCAGCGCGGATCGTAACCTTCAAGTCCGTCTCTCCTTCGTAAACAGCCAGCGGCTTCTCGGCGAACAAAAACTTCTTATTAAGCGCCGCCGGATATTTAGCCTGGCCAACTGATATCCCATCGCCTGGCGCAATCTCCAACTCCGTCGCTTTCAAGTAAGAATAAGTTGGAGGATTTGCGTTGACATGGTAACCGCTTTGTATTGTCAGACGAACGGTGGCTTCTCCCGAGCCTCCGGCGATAACCGTGAGCGGCTGAGGGGTTGCCTTAACAACATCGACAGATGCAATCCGCTTACCTTCATTCAGATTCTGTGGCGAAGCGCTCGGTTCGGCTGCTGGTTGAGGGACCGATTTCGAACAACCTGCAATCGCCAAGAGAAAGCACAGGGAACTGGTTAGAATGATTCTGGGGGTTTTCATAAGGTCGTTGTAACGCAAACTGTTAGTTTGCGTACGCTGGAATGCCACATACTAGCCTTGAGTGCTTCGGTCCCTCTCGCAAACTAACAGTTTGCATTACATGGCAAGACTGGAATTAACCTTCAGCAGCCTCGCCCTTAGCCTCCGGTTTCTTGATGCCAAACTTTTCGAGGCGATACTGCAACGTGCGAAAAGTCAGGCCCAGTAGCTTTGCAGATTTCGTGATGTTGTAGTCCGTCTGTTCCATCGCCTGCATGATCAGGTCGCGCTCGACATCCTCAAAACTGATGCCTTCGGGCGGCAGTTTGAATGCGCCTTCTGCAACGGGCCGAGATTCCTGGCGTACTTCAAGAGGAAGGTCGTCGATGGTTATTTGGTCACCCTCGCAAAGAAGTATGGCCCGCTCAATTGCCGACTCGAGCTGACGAACATTACCGGGCCAACTGTAGTCGACCATCAACTTGCGAGTTTCCGGAGTAAGCCCGCGCACCAGACGAGAAGTGTTGCGCGTGTGCTTCTTCACAAAGTAGTCGATCAGAACCGGTATGTCTTCGCGGCGCTCGCGCAGGGGCGGAACGTCAACCGAAAGAACATTGATGCGATAATAAAGGTCGTCGCGAAATCTCCCATCAGACACCATCGCGCGCAGATCTCTGTTCGTGGCCGCAATGACACGTACGTCAACGTTTATCTCGTGAGTGCCGCCAACGCGTCTTATTTTGCGCTCCTGCAAGGCGCGCAAGAGTTTTGCCTGCATGGCTACATCAAGTTCGGCAATCTCGTCGAGAAACAGCGTACCCCGATCGGCGATTTCGAAAAGGCCCTTCTTCTCGGCGTGGGCGCCGGTGAACGAACCTTTTTCGTGTCCGAAAAGCTCCGACTCCAGCAGGTTCTCGTTTATGGCGGCGCAATTAACCGCCTGAAACATATCCTGCGCGCGCGGCGATTGATTATGAATGGCACGCGCGATCAACTCCTTCCCGGTTCCGGACTCCCCGCGGATCAGCACTGTCGAATTTGAGCGCGCAACCTTCAGGATCATGCGCTTGACTGATTCCATCTTTGGCGAAGCGGACACAATCTCAGTGTCGAGAGCATCGAGCCGCTGGAGCGCGCGGTTGATTGTCTCCAGCAGTGCCATCTTGTCATAAGGCTTTTCAAGGTAGTCAAACGCGCCCCGGCGCAAGGCCTCTTTCGCGGATTCAATGGATCCATGGGCCGTGAGCAGTATGACAATTATTGAGGAATCAAAACCGAGCAGATGCTGTAACAACTCAATCCCATCCATGCCCGTCATTTTCAGATCTGTGAGAGCGAGATCGAATCTGCGCTCCTTTGCAAACCTGATCGCAGCTTCGCCGGAAGATGCGGTCGTTACGTCATAACCTTCTCCCGAGAGAATCATCTCGAGGATTTCACGTTGCGATTTTTCGTCGTCAACTACAAGTATGCTTTTCCGCGCCATGGTATTGAGGGATGAAGAATGAAGAATGAAGGATGAAATAACAACCGAAAGATCGGAGTCGTTTTCATCGTTCCGCTTTATCCTTCCGCCTTTCCTCCGTCCTCTGGTTTGACTGGCAAAGTAATTGTGAAGGTTGTACCACTACCTTCTTTAGAACTCACGTTGATCGAGCCGCCATGATCATCGATTGCTTTCTTGACAATCGCAAGGCCAAGGCCCGTGCCTGTTTCTTTCGTGGAGTAGTAAGGCTCAAAAATCTTGGCAATGTCTTCCGCAGCGATTCCTCTTCCAGTGTCGGTAATTTCCACGCGCGCTCTATCGACCGATTCTGCCGACAGCTTGATGCTAACGCTGCCTCCTTCGCCATCGGTCGCCTCGAGGCTGTTCATAAGGAGATTTGTGAAAACAGACCGCAACGAATCCTTATCGGCGACAACGAGAGGAACCTTACCCTCCTCTTGCAGAATCGCCTCAATGCCACTCTCCGCGGCCTGCCCCGCAATCACACGCAAAGCGTCCTCAGCTTGAACCCGAAGGTCGAGCGGTTGCAACTCCAGTGCGGACGGCCGCGAATATTTTAGAAAATCGGTGATGTGACGATTGATTCTTGCCACTTCCGACTTGAGCTGATCCGCCAGACGCTCGAAAGTTTCACGTTTGCTTTGTTCTTCCGGTGCGAAGGATGAACGCAGGTGATCCAGCGTGAGATTAATATAGTTCAGCGGATTGCGGATTTCATGAGCGATGGCCGCAGCCAGCCGGCCGACAACCGCAGCTTTTTCAACCTGGTGAAGCTGTGATTCCAACTCGCGCGCTCGTCCCAATCTGGCAATCATGTCGTTGAACGCTGCGGCGAGCGCACCCATTTCATCATGGCGGTCAATGGGAACTCTGACGTCGAAGTTGCCGCCGGCGACCTGACGCGCCGCCACCGACAGGTCTTTGATGGGCCGCGTAAACCTCCACACAAACAAGCCAGTGACAAGCGTAGTCCCAAGCAATAGCAAGAGAGTGTAGAGGGCAGACCGCAAAGCCTGCCGCTCCAGGAGACTGGTGAGCGTATTTGCCGAGCCAAGAACGACAACGATGTACCACTTGCCCTTAGTGGTCTCCACCGGAAAATAGAATGCGCCGGGATCACCGGGTCTCAATTGCGCCGCGATCTCGGTTCCGGGCGGAGGCGTGTTCTCCATGAGCTCAACGGCGCTGCTTAGCGGGGGCAACTGAATATCCTTTAAGCGGATATAACGTTTTGAACCATCCGAATTCGTGGTCGGTGCAAACTCCCTGTGCAAACTGTCTTGCACGTTTCCATCGCTATCAACCACCAGAACATTCTTGACGCGCCCCGCCTGTTCATCGAGCAGGGGCTGCTTCGACTCTTTATGCATCTCGTAAAGATATTCGCCGCTCGAGATGCTATTCACGCCCAGCGCCACGCCGGCCATGATCGCCTGTTCCTGTTCAACTATCAGGTGGGCATTGCTTCTTACTGATCGGAGATTCACGTAATACTGCACGCCGAGCGTCAGTCCGAGAAGCACCGCCAGAAGCAGTAGCAGCCGCGCACGAAAACTGTTTAAGAGCATGGGCATGGTAGCCAGAATTAGACGTCAATAACCACCCGAATTGTTGTCAATTAGACCTATCTCTCTGACATATTCCAGTTAAAATGGTGATCTATGTCACGAGTTATGTACAAAAGATTACTTTTTTGTTGCCCGCTCAGGTTTTCAGATGGTATAGTTGCTCCGGTCTCGAATCAATGTCCCCAGGGACCGCCAAGTTAGGGAATTCTCCCGCCTCAACGTAGCAGGACCGAAGGTCCACAACAACCAAGGTGTTTTTAGAGAGTATTTTTTGGCTCTCAAAGCTGGCAGTCGCACTAGGAACGGATTTTGACAAGCCGGTGCCATTGGATTTAAGCGGCGCAGAATTTCGGCGAAAACCCACGAAAGTGGGCAAGACATAACCCCTTAGGAAAGGTATTACCCTGATGACTTTGACGAATCACCACCCCCGTAGTCTTCTTTTTGCATTTTTCATTCTTATTATCCTCGGTCTTCCTCTTCAAACCACAGTAGTTGCCAAAAAGCGCCACGACAGCAAGCCCGCTCGTTCAGCACGCGGGGCAAAAAATACAAAACTCTCGGCAAGAGACCGTCGTGCAGCAAAGCGCAATGACCGGCTGTCTGCTAGAGAGTCCCGCCGCGGCGGAAAGTCTAAATTGTCGCGAAAAGAGCAAAGACGCGAAAGCGCAAGGGATCAAGCTGCGCAGTTGAAAGCGGTCGAGCGCAGGCTGCATAGGCCATTGACCAGGCGCGAACGCGCCGCCGAGCTTCGCCAAAATTCACGTCAGCGCAGGCGCGAAATCCTTGAAGCCAGACGCCGTGCCGAAGCTGCGCGTCGTGCTGCAATTGCTCGCCAGCGCGCAATTGAAAAAGCCATGCGCGACGAAGCGCAAACTTTCATCGGTAGAGACGATACTAAGGGCGAAGATATGGAAGTCCGTCGCGTTGCCATTAACGCCCTGGGATACCACGCCGGCACAGTGGTTGTTATGGATCCTATGACCGGCAAGGTCTATTCGATGGTGAATCAGGAATGGGCACTTCGCCGCGGCTTCAAGCCTTGCTCTACGATCAAGCTGGTGACCGGAGTTGCCGGCCTGAGCGAGAAAGTAATAAGCCCATTCGAAAGTACTAACATTTCTGATAGGAGCCATCTCGACCTTACCGACGCTCTCGCTTATTCGAATAATACTTACTTTCAGCATGTTGGCGGCCAGGTAGGCTTTGAGAAAATGATGGGCTACGCTCGTGAGATGGGATTAGGCCAGAAGACCGGCGTGAATGTTCCTAACGAGTATGCTGGCAAACTTCCATTTGAAAAGACTGGGTTTGCTCTTAACCGAATGTCCTCACATGGTGACGATTTCGAGGTCACCGCTCTCCAATTAGGAACACTGGTCTCAGCTCTGGCCAATGGCGGAAGGTTGCTGACTCCCTACGTTCCCCGCACGCAGGAAGATTTCAAGTCGAAGGCGAAAGTTCGTCGACAGATTGATGTCACCCAGGACAACCTGCAGCGGATGGTGCCGGGCATGGTAGGAGCTGTTAATTATGGCTCGGGCAAGAAAGCTTACGATCCTTTGCAAACCGTCGCCGGCAAAACCGGAACCTGCATTGGTCAGGGAGCCTGGCTCGGATTGTTTACATCCTACGCGCCACTGGCAAATCCGCGCCTGGCAGTGGTTGTGATCACTCGCGGCTCCGATGCTCGCGGGCATTTCCCCGCGGCAGTCGCCGGGCGAATTTATCGCGACCTTAATCATCGTTTTGGAACGCCGGTTCATCTTCAACTCGCCGCCGGTCATCCGGACTCGAAGGCAGCAGAGTTGAATGAGGAAGACAAAGACGTCGAAGCAGAGGCCGCTCAAACCGAGGCAAACGATGAGGCCGCCGCTGCCGCCACAGCCACCACCACCCAGACCACGGTGACAACGCCGGCTGTGCCGCGACCATTGGTCAATCAACCGTCGACGCCTGGCAATGGAGTAAGGATGGTGCTCAAGCCAATTCTTCCTTATTACAGTCAGAAGACGGAGACCCAGAAATCAAACTCAACCAGGATATCTGTTACGGCTCCGACACAGCCTGACAACAGACCACGCAGAATCCAGCAAGCACACCCGTAATTGCAAGGGACTTGCAATCCCCGGAAAACCAAACTGCGCCGGACTCTCGTAAACTACTGACGAGGCCGGCGCAGTTGCTTTTTGGGGGTGTTTTTCTTTTGCCTGCCGGTATCTCGCGCCTTGACAGGCCTGTCAGAGTTGCAGGAATATTGCGGTCGTTCTTTTGGCTACAATTCGATCCGACGACCTGTGGTCCCCTCCCGTTAGTCCACCGCAGATCGGCAACTGGTTTTTGGAAGTCCGCATCTTAGTATTCGCGCGATATTTGCTCGCGACTCGGCGCCATACGTTGGCCCCCGCAGAGAAGCTGAAGAGAGAACTTGGAGGTTCTGACGACTGATGAAAAAGATTATTGCAACGTTAGCCATTTATGGGAGCCTGGCAATTTTGGCAACGCCAGCATTCACACAGGCACAGACACCCTCACCGGCGCCAGCGCAGGGCGCGTGCAGCGAAGAAAGCAAAGCTGCTTTATATACCGACTTCACCACTTTCCGCACGACGGATGCTGTAAGGGCTAATGAAGCGGCGAGGAAATACCTGGCTTGTTCTCCGCAGGAGGATCAGTACACCGCCTATCTCAAAAAATGGGCAGCCGCGTACGACAAGGAAGCACGTAAGATCAGGTTTCAACCCTTGCTCTACGGCGACAAGAAATATGCCGAGGCCTTCGCGTTGGGTAAAGAGATCCTTACCGATGAGCCAGAAAACTTGAGAGTGATAATCGATCTTGGCTATTCCGGTTTTCACCTCGCGGCGCCGGCGACCAAGAACGAGAGCTTCAATACCGATTCGCTCACGTACTCGCGAAAAGCGATCCAGATGATCGAATCCGGTAAAGTGCCGGAGAGTTTGGATGGTAAAAATCTACCCTGGGCCCCGTTCAAAGGAAAGGACGACACACTCGCCTATCTCTACCACGGGGTGGGCAGACTGCTGCTCAAGACCAATCCAACGGAAGCACTGACGGCGTTGATTAAGGCTGTTCAGTACGATACTGATCTGAAGAAAGCACCCTTGGAGTACTATTTTATCGCAGCGGCTTATGAAACAGGTCCCTATCCCAAGATGTCGGCGGATTACGAAGCCAAATTCAAGGATAAACCCGAATCACCGGAACAAAAACTGGCACTGGCAAACATCGAGCAGGTGATCGATCGGATGATTGACGCTTATGCACGGGCGGTGGCCCTTGCCGGCAACAATGCAACGTATGCGGCGAATAAGAAGGAATGGATGGATGCTCTGACGACCTGGTACAAATACCGGCACAATCAATCGGACACAGGTCTGAACGAGATGATTGCCAGCGTGCTGTCGAAGCCTTTGCCGCCTGAGCCGACACCGCTTACGAGTTTGCCGGCTGGGGCGCAGACACTAACCACTCCAGCGACAGGAAGCGTGGGTTCTTCAGGTTCAACCACGGGTGCAACGGTCCCGGCGGCAACGACTAAAGCTGCCTCGGCGACTACGGCGCCACCGGTGGTAAGTCCCAAAGCGACAACGACTACTGGCACGGCTACTGGTACGACGGTGGGTAGCACAGCGAAACCTCCGAGCACGGCGGCTAAGACAAAACCTAAAACCCGGAACAACCATCGACGTCACTGAGCCAACCGCTTAACCCCTTCACTTAAAAAGCCGGAAGCTTTGTCGCGAACTTCGACGACGCTTCCGGCTTTGTTACAATTAACCACCTTGAAGACACAGGAGATTACACACCCGGATCTCGATCTCCTCGAAACAATCCTTTCTTACAAGTTTAAGAATCGGGCGCTTTTGGAAAGGGCAGTTACGCATCGCTCCTGGGCCCATGAACAAGTGGCGGCGGGCGCGGAAGATCAAGCGCGCCGCCTTCATAACGAAGCGCTGGAATTCCTGGGCGACTCCGTACTTGGCTTAGTCGTTGCCGATTATCTCTGCACGGCTTACCCATCAGGAACGGAAGGCGAGCTTTCGCGGATGAAGCACCGGTTGGTTAGCGCGCCGACCCTGGCCGTAGCGTCGCTGCGCCTGAACCTCGGAGATTTTCTTCGCTTTGGACGGGGGGAGGAAAAGAGTGGCGGCAGGCGCAAAAATGCACTGCTTGCTGATGTCCTTGAAGCGCTGACCGGGGCCATCTTTGTTGATGGCGGGTTGGCAGCGGCCACCGATTTTGTTCAGCGGGCGCTGGGCGAAGAGTTAAGAGAGGTTACGCCGGTCGCGGCGGCAGAGTCTGACTACAAGACAATGTTGCAGGAGAAACTTCAAGCCGAGCGACGTCCGGCGCCAAGATATGCTGTGGTCGATGCGCTTGGACCACCGCACCGCCGCACTTTCAACGTCGAAGTAAGTTGGGACAGTGGTAGCGTGCGAGCCCAGGGGCGTTCGATTAAGACGGCGGAAACGGCAGCGGCGAAAGAGGCCCTGGCATTGATGAAGGCCGGCGGCAACGAAGCTCACTAGTCACTCAGCCGGCGGCTGGCGACGTAGTTTTTTCAAGTTTCACCTGACCGAACTTGACCGCGGCTACTTACGTATTTAGGATGTTTTGAGATGACGACGAATACTTCCAGCGACCCAGTTTCCGTTAACACATCCGAAACGAAAACGGATCCAAAGCCGTTTTCC
>JALYSR010000315.1 GCA_030854715.1 Acidobacteriota bacterium | reverse complement strand
GTTAAGGAGGGCTCTAATGGTTCAAATCGAAGCCCTCCTTAACAGTCGGGCTACTGCCCCCGCGTGCACAGCTTCAAATAAGGCCACGACCTTATTTCCGCAGCGGTCACCGAATAGCTCGAGCGTCAGCAAGTCGGTTTGCCGTAACCTGGAACGGTGCTGCGCGCCCGCCGACAGAACTCAGGCCGACGAAGACTTTGAATTCACCCGGCTCGACGACAAAGCGCATGTCGCGATTATAGAAACCGAGATGCTCAGGCGTGAGCGTGAAAGTCACACGCCGCTTTTCTCCCGGTCGCAGGGTGATCCGCTCAAAGCCTTTCAATTCTTTGACAGGGCGTGTGCGGCTTGCTGCCACGTCATGAATGTAAAGCTGGACGACCTCGTCGCCTGTGCGGCGACCGGTGTTCTGTACATCTGCGCTCACGGTCAGTTTGCCGTCGGGTGGGATGCGCTGTGCGCTTAGTTGCAGATTCGAAAGTGCAAACTGCGTGTAGCTCAATCCGTAACCGAATGGAAAGAGCGGCGTCCAGTCAATGTCCAGGTATTTTGAAGTCCACTTACTGTTTGGATCAGGCGGGCGGCCTGTGTTCATGTGGTTGTAGTAAAGCGGTACCTGACCAACTGATCGTGGGAACGTGACCGGAAGTTTACCGCCGGGATTTACATCACCGAAGAGCACATCGGCAATCGCGTTCCCGGCCTCTGTGCCTGCGAACCAGGTTTCCAAAATCGCTGCAGCGTTCTCCGCAATCCAGTTGATCGTCAGCGGGCGACCATTCATCAGCACGATGACTACGGGTTTCCCTGTCGCTTGCACCGCCTTCACCAAGTCCATCTGGCGGCCAGGTAGATCCAATGACGAGCGCGATGAGGCTTCACCACTCATCTCCGCTGATTCTCCAATTGCGAGAATTACGACATCTGATTCCTTCGCGACCCGCACCGCTTCATCAAAGCCATCCGTGTTGTCCCCCGTAATCTCACAGCCTTTCGCGTAATTGATCTTTGCTTCAGGACCCACCTTCGTCTTGATGCCTTTCAGCAGCGTGACGGCATCTTCCGCGCGGCCGTCGCCTGACCACGCGCCGATCATGTCTTTCTGGCTGTCGGCCAGTGGGCCAATCAACGCGATAGAGCGAACATTCCTGCTGAGTGGCAGAATCTCATGATCGTTCTTCAAGAGCACCATTGACCGCGCCGCTATTTCACGCGCGGCCGCAAGGTTCTCGGCGCTGAGGAGCGCGAGGCGCTCGCGCGCTTCATCAACGTACGGATGATCGAAGAGCCCCAGACGAAATTTGATGCGCAGAATCCGGCGCACCGCTTCATCAATAGTCTTTTGTGAAAACTTGCCTTCTCGAACAAGTTCAGCGCCATGCTTGTTGTAGAGCCGGCTCACCATCTCCATGTCCACACCCGCATTGAGCGCCGCGCCCGCCGCTTCCGCTTCGTTAGCCGCAACCCCGTGCTTGATCAACTCTTCGACAGACGTGTAATCGCTGACCACGAAGCCGTCGAACTTCCATTCATCGCGCAACACTTTGGTGAGCGTGAAAGGATTTGCCGAAGCCGGCACCCCGTTGAGGTCATTGAACGCACTCATGAACGTGCCAACCCCGGCGTCAACGGCCGCTTTGAAGGGCGGAAAGTAAATCTCGCGCAGAGTCCATTCGGAAAGATCGGTGGTGTTGTAGTCGCGTCCCGCTTCCGCCGCGCCGTAGGCGACCCAGTGTTTGGCACAAGCCAGAACTTTGTCGGCCGCGCTGTAATCTCTTCCCTGGAATCCGAGCACGCGGGCGCGCGCCATCGCAGAACCCAAAAATGGATCTTCGCCTGACCCTTCCGCAATCCTGCCCCAGCGTGGATCGCGCGCAATGTCCACCATCGGCGCAAACGTCCAATGCAATCCCGCGGCTCGAGTTTCGGCCGCCGCAATGGACGCTGCGCGCTCCACTGCCACCGGGTCCCAGCTACTCGCTTCGCCGAGCGGAATGGGAAAAATCGTGCGATAGCCGTGAATCACGTCAAAGCCAAAGAGTAACGGGATCTTAAGCCGCGACTCTTCCATCGTGATGTGCTGAAGCTCGTTGGTCTTTTTCGCACCGCGTAGTCCCAGCGTTGAGCTGAGCTGACCCCCGCGGATCAGATCACGCATCTCCTTTGTATCGTCCCCTAGTTGTTGAAGCTGTCCGAGTTTCTCTTCAAGCGTCATTTGCGCGAGCAACGCGCTGACTTTTTGCTCGACGTCATTGGTTTGGGTACGGTTTGCGCCCGCCGGTTGCAGGCGCCGTTTTTGTGGAATGACGGTGCCGCAAGTTAATAACGCAACCAGACAAGTGGTGATTAAACTTCTGCTCAGCTTAGCGAGTGTCATCATCGTTATCCTTTGCTCATCTGATGTGAGGGGCGACCAGAGAACGCCAAAGCTCGTAACCCTCTTTGCTCATATGCAAATTATCCTCAACGTACAATTCAGATCTCGGCTTCCCATCTTTCCCCAGCATCGGGGAAAAAACATCAATGTAGTCAAGTCTGCGATCAGTCCTTATAAACTTTTCTATTAGTTTATTGGCTTTTCGGACTCTGTCCACCAATCGCCAGCGCGCCGGGCTAGGCTTAATGGAAATGAAAGCAACGCGAGTGCGTGACAGAAGCCTAAAGACTGTGCCAACAAACTGTTTGAAGTCTTCCAGTACACGCAACGGGGTCTTTCCACTCTCGATGTCGTTGTCTCCGGCGTACAGCACGATCAGTCGCGGATGATAGGGGATGATGATGCGATCGGCGAAATGAGTCGAGTCTTCGATATGCGCCCCCCCGAAACCCCGGTTCAGGACGTTCGACAATGGAAAATCCTGGGCCAGGCTTTGCCACAATCGTATGGAAGAACTGCCTATAAACAGGACCGCGCCTTCTGCTGGCGGGTTGCTCTTGTCAGCATCCTCGAACGCCTGAATCTCCGGCTCCCACTCGCGCCACCTTGCGGAGCTGTCTTGAAGCGCTTGGGCAGGCCAAGCGGCCCCCACAAGAATCAAGCACAAGAGAAAGAAGTTTCCTAAATATTTCATTGCTCACGGCCTGTTCGGCTTCGCCGTGTTGGAGGGGTTCTCCTGAGCCTCTTTGGAATGTCGATCTCCTTCACCTTTCCTGGCCTCCTCCGTCTGTTTATTGAGGCGCGTGAAGGTGGCACGCGCGCGCTCAGCATCCGCCTTGCGGCCGGCACGGGCATACGCGCGCCCCAGTGCGAAGTATATCTTGGGATCATTCTGAAGAGAGTGCTGAGCAGTTTCCAGCTCCGTGATGGCCCGCGCTGTCTGACCAGTATCAAGAAGTAATAACCCCAGTAGGAGATGCGCGCGCGGATCTTTCGGATAAAGCTTCATCGCCTCTTCAGCGTACGGCAGCCCGCCGGCGGCGTCTTTGAGCCTCAGTTTGGTATCGGCGATCCAGAGTCGGGCTGGCAGGTGGTTCGGACTATTCTCGATCTCGCGCTTGAAGGCCGCAATCGCTTTTTCATCCTGATTGCTTACGATCAAAAAATGCCCGTAAGCGTACTCAACTCCATGCGCCTTTGGGAAGTCGGTTGCCAACCGATCATACTCACTGAGCGCCTCATCGAACTTCTTTTGAGCAGCGAGATATTCCGCCCGGCCGGCACGGCGAACCAGTTCGCGCAGCGCCGAATCCCCCGCAAGCAGATCTGAGAAGCTAATGCGAAGAACGGAAAGCCCAAGCGCAGTGGTCAGATCCTCGTTCTCGACTCCATCACTGCTCAGGAGGCCTAGCGTTTCCTGAGCCGACTCAAACTCCCCCTTGCCGATCAGCAGAAGGCCTTCGTGGTAAAGCATCACATATCTGAGTTGCGGCTCGGCGCCGGCGCCCAGCCGGCGCCCTTGCTGGATGTGCTCGAGGGCATCTTTATAGCGGCCAAGCTTGAACTCGCATAACCCGAGCATTACCCACGCCGTTCCGACGTTCGGGCTGAGGGCCGCCGCCCGGCCGAAGGCGACAGCCGCGCTGGCGAAAGCGTCTCGCTCGTATAAAAGGGTCCCCAGGTACCACCATCCTTCCGCCCATCGAGGCCGCAGGGACAACGCTTTCCGATAAAGCTCAATCGCTTCCTCGATTCGATTCGTGCTGCGGGCCTGTTCGGCTTGGGCCGCCACCCGGTCAAAATCCTTAGCAGGCTGCTGAAAAACAGATTTGGAGTGCGGCGGCAAGCGCAGCGCGACGCCGCTTTGGATTGGCGAGCCTTGAAAACCTAAAGAATCCAAAGCGGCGTCGCTGCCGCCGCACTCCAAATGTTT
>JALYSR010000247.1 GCA_030854715.1 Acidobacteriota bacterium | reverse complement strand
TTTTTCACCACCGCCCTCGCCGTCGGTCAACTTTCAGCTCGGGCAAAACGCCAAGCGAAGGAAGCGGAAGCGGGAAGACGTGAGATCGAGCGACTATACAAAGAGCTACAAGAAGTGTTTGAGCGTGCGAGTCAAGCGGAAGCGTTGAGGCAGAGTGAGAGGCTGAAGTCAGCCTTGCTTGACGCTGTCACGCATGATCTGCGCACGCCGCTGACGTCGATCAAGGCGTCGATCACTACCCTGTTAGATGAAGTGCGGGGCAGAGCGCAAGAACCAGTCGTCGCGCTCGACTCTGAATCCAGACTGGAAATGATGGAAGTGATTGATGAGGAGAGCGATCGGCTAAATCGTTTCATCGGCGGACTAATTGATCTCGCGCGCATTGAGGCCGGTGAATTGCACCTCCGACGGCGGTGGGGAACTGTTGATGAAATCATCTCAACCGCGCTTGCGCGGGCTGAGCCTTTTACGGAGGGTCGCGAGGTTGAGATCAGCGTTAAAGCGGAGTTGCCCGTGGTACGCGTTGACGAACGAGCAGTAAGCGAAGTGGTTTATACACTCATTGATAATGCTGCGAAGTATTCGCAGAAAGGCACGAAGATCCACATCTGTGCCGAGCGTAGTGATGACGGGATGATCGTCATGTCGGTAGAGGACCACGGGGCCGGCGTGGGAGTAGAGCTGCGCGACCGCGTTTTCGATAAATTCTTCCGCGCCACTCGTGACGGAGACATCAGCACGCACCAGCCATCCGGTACCGGGATGGGGCTGGCGATTGCCAAGGGAATTGTTGAAGCCCACGATGGAAAGATCTGGATCGAATCAGGCAGTGGCGGCAAGGGAACGCGCGTCGTGTTCACGTTGCCCATTGGAGATGAAGACGTGGCAGAACCGGGTGACCCCTCCACGTCTGTAGTTACTGAAAAACTATGAACGACAAGTCACGCATTTTGGTGGTCGATGACGAGGCGCAACTGACTCGTGTGCTCCGCACCGGGCTAAAGTCGCGTGGCTATGACGTGCGCGCTGCTGCTGACGGGTTGGCCGGATTCGAGACCTTCAGCGATTGGCATCCCGACCTGGTTATTACTGATCTGGCGATGCCGAATATGGATGGGCTGGAATTTTGCCGCCGGTTGCGGGCTGTCTCGCAGGTTCCTATCATTATTCTCTCAGCCAAAGGTGAGGAAAAGATCAAGGTTGAAGCGCTGGACATTGGTGCGGATGATTTTGTTACCAAGCCCTTCGGAATAGATGAACTGCTCGCGCGGGTTCGCGCTTCGCTGCGTCGGGCAAACGCTCCCCCTATAAACGAAACAGGACCAACGGTATTGGAATTGGGAGACTTTCATGTTGATCTTGAGTCTCGCAATGTGAGTGTGCGCGGTCGTGAGATCCGTCTCACGCCGAAAGAGTTTGATCTCCTCATTTATTTCATGAACCACTCCGGAAAAGTACTCACCCACCATACGCTCCTGGCAGCCGTCTGGGGAGGTGATTACGTTGAGCAGGATCAGTACCTGCGGGTCTTCGTCGGCAACCTGCGGAAGAAACTCGAAACCGACGTTTCGGGTAAAAGCTATATCCTCACCGAGCCCTGGGTTGGCTATCGCTTTAATCCGGGCACGTAGTAACAAGTAAACAGCAAACAGCAAACAGTAAAAGCGGACAGCAGACTGCAGTCGTGAATCAGTTGGTCCGACCGCCTTTAATAACTGCCGTTCGCTCTTTGCTGTCTGCTGTTTGCTGTCTGCTTTTGCGCTCCTTCTTTACAAACTTTTTATGAACTCTTTACACCGTTTTTATGAGCGGGGTCGTAATCTTCTTTGGTTGAGAGGACTTATGACAACTGAATCTTCAATGCTAAAGATGAAACTAAACCCACACCTTGTGATGGACCAAATGCGTGTCCATGGATGGAACTGGACGAGCGGAGGGGCAGCCTGCGGACTGTGCCTTGGGATCATCTGCTCCCTTATGGGAACGATTCTAACCGCCATAGCATGGTTCGTAGGTCCCACGTGGCATGGGCTCCCTCTGTATCGTGGCGGCACCGTTCTGCTTTTTCTAACTATTCCCTTTCTGATTCTCGGCGGTCATTGTCTTGATCTTATGGACAGGCAGGCGGAGAAGGCGAAGAAGTCTCGCCAGAGCTGATGTGGGCTAAGGATCTCACATGAACACCAAAGAGAAACGGAGAGCAGCGGTGAGTTTTAGTGAAAGAGGGTTTTTTAAGAAGGCGATATTCGTTGGAACCTGGGTGCTATTCTGCGGAGCGTTTTCCGCGGCTCACGCGCAACAGACCATTTTCAACGTCCCCAGCACGGACGTTCTTGATCGCGGCAAGGTCTATGGTGAACTGGATGTCAGTTTCAAGCCAACCGATTCCACTTCAGTCAACAAGTTCTCATCGTTTGTGCCACGCGTTGTGGTCGGTGCGGGAAGCCGCATCGAGATTGGATTGAATATCACGGGCAATCTAGAGCCAGGTCCCGATACTACGACTCTGGTTCCGGCATTCAAATGGAAACCTTACCAAGGGAAGAGCAACGGCGTCGCAATCGCCGCGTGTTGGAGCTTAATCTGGACTTGGACAGAACAGTGCCTATGAGGAAATGAGGCTGGTCCGTTGTCAGTGTTCCGTGGTCAGTTGTTTCACTGACCACGGACCACTGACTACCGACGACTGACTGACCGTGAACCAAAACGGCAACCGCCCATCACCGAAATCTCTTCTCGCCAAACTCAACAAAGGCGAGCAGGCGAAGCTGCGTGTCTACATCGGAGCAGCTCCCGGTGTCGGTAAGACTTATCAAATGTTGGAAGATGCCCACCTGCTCAAAAACCAGGGCGCAGACATCGTCGTCGCTGTGGTGGAAACTCACGGCCGCGAGGACACTAAAGCGATGATCGGCAAGTTGGAATGCGTGCCGCTGCGCCGCATTGAGTATCGCGCAGTCACCCTGGAGGAGATGGATGTGGATGCAGTTGTCGCTCGGCACCCAGCCATCGCGATCATTGACGAACTTGCCCACACCAATGTCCCCGGCTCGAAGAATGGCAAGCGTTACCAGGACGTCCTCGACTTACTTAACGCCGGCATCTCGGTAATTACCGCAGTAAACATTCAGCATCTCGAATCCCTCAATGATGTAGTGACTCGCACCACCGGAGTGCGGGTGCGCGAAACGGTCCCAGACTACTTCCTGCGACGCGCAGACGAGGTTGTCAATGTCGATGTCTCTGTCGACACGCTGCGCACACGTCTGCGCCAGGGGAAGATTTACGACGTGGTAAAGATCGAACAAGCCCTCAACAACTTCTTCCGCAAAGGAAATCTCTCGACCCTGCGAGAGCTGGCCCTGAGACAGGTCGCAACAGATCAGGCTACCAAAGCACATGACTATCGCGAGCGCGAAGGACTTGATCAGGCTGTAATCCCTGTGAAGGTGATGGTTGCGATGGCTTCACGTGGCAGCGCGAAGAAGTTGCTGCGAGTGGGCTCGCGCGTGGCCGGTCGGTTGGCCAGTGACTGGTATGCGGTCTACGTCGAAACCCCTGGCGAAGAGCCCGGCCGGATTAAGCCTCCTGACTATGCGGCGCTTCAGGAGAACATTCGGTTCGCTGAGGAGCTGGGAGCGAAGGTCGTCAAGTTGAAATCCAGACGAATAGCGGATGCGTTGATCGATTTCGCGAGACACGAAGGTATCAGGCAAGTTGTTTTCGGCCAGACCTCGCGGTCGCGCTGGGACATTCTGTTACACGGTTCAATCATTAACCGTTTTATCGCCGAAGTGCGCGATGCGACCGTGCAAGTTGTGCGGTTGGAACAGAAGTCAGGAGTCAGAAGTCAGGAGTCAGAATGAGAAACGGAGTTGCAAGCCAACGAGTCGGATTAGTTTTTACTCTGGCTTCTGACTTCTGTCTCCTGACTTCTGTTTTCCCATGACCTTAAGAACCAAACTTTTATTCGGTTACCTGATCTTCGTTGCCGCGCTCGTTGTGCTCGGTGGGTGGAGCGCCTGGCGGCTGCGCGAAATGGGTGGTGTGTCCCGCCGCATCATCGCCAACAACTACGACTCGGTCGTCGCGGCGCAGGAGATGAAGGAAAGTCTTGAGCGCCAGGACTCTGCTGCGTTGTTTGCGCTTCTTGGTGCGCGTGACAGAGCCATTAGTCAACTTCGTGAGCATCGCGCGCGATTTGACGGCAATCTTCAGAAGGCAGAAAACAATATCACTGAAGTCGGCGAGCCTGAGGCCATCGAGGCCATTCGCCGTGACCGCGATGGAGGGAAGGAAGATCCCTCCGACCAGAAGACTCATAGTCAAAGACGTCGACCGTGACGATCTACCGATGGCGGCACGTTGGCAGAGCACCTAGCTCGGAGCGCGCAATAAAACGCAGAGTTATGAAAATAAACGGGGAGAACAAGAATCGTGGCAGCAGAACTCAAACGTTTTATCATCGGCCGCGCCCTTAGGACTGAACAAGCGGCTCACGAGCGTCTTTCGAAGAAAACTGCGCTGGCAGTCTTTTCTTCCGACGCGCTCTCCTCGACGGCCTATGCCACTGAGGAAATCCTGCTCGTGTTGGCGGTTGCCGCGGCTTACGGCCAGGCGGGAGCATTCAAGTACGTCGTGCCTGTTTCTATCGGCATTGGCGTGCTTCTCGTTATCGTGGCAACCAGCTACCGGCAAACTATTCACGCCTACCCATCGGGCGGCGGCGCCTACATTGTTGCAAAAGAGAATCTCGGCACTAATGCGGGCCTGGTCGCGGGAGCATCGCTACTGGTTGACTATGTTCTGACCGTTGCGGTTTCGATTGCTGCCGGTGTTGCGGCCATCACGTCAATGGTGCAGGGAACCCGCTATGCCTGGCTGGACCATCACAAGGTTTTTCTTTGCCTGATTTGCATAACCTTCATTGCCATTGCCAACCTGCGTGGCGTGCGCGAATCGGGCAGCCTTTTCGCCGCGCCCACCTACGCCTTCCTCATCAGCTTTCTATTCATGATTGGTTATGGCCTGTTCAGCTACTACACCTATGGAGGCGCCGCACCCATCCCGGGTCCTGAGGAACTAAAAACGGCTGAAGGGTACAAGCTTCAACCTTTGACACTGTTTCTACTGCTTGGCGCATTCTCTAACGGTTGTGCTGCGCTCACAGGTATCGAAGCCATCTCTAATGGTGTCCCGGCGTTTAAGAAACCTGAAGCGAAGAACGCAGCTACCACACTTGTGTGGATGGCCTTACTTCTAACAGTGATGTTTCTGGGCACGAGCGTCCTCGCCTATCTCTACGGCGTTCACCCGCACGCTAGTGAAACCGTCATTTCGCAGTTTGCGCGAATCATGTTTACGGGACCAATGGCCTGGTTCTATTACGTCGTTCAGATAACCACTGCGTTGATTCTCGTACTTGCGGCTAACACCTCGTTTGCCGACTTCCCGCGTCTCTCGAGCCTCCTGGCGCGTGACCGTTTCTTGCCGCGCCAGTTTGCCACCCGCGGAGATAAGCTGGTTTTCTCAAATGGAATTGTGATTTTGGCAATCTTTGCAAGCATTCTTGTAATCGCCTTTGGCGGCGATACCAGCCGGCTCATTCCTCTCTATGCCGTGGGAGTTTTCCTCTCTTTCACTCTGTCGCAGTCGGGGATGGTCCGGCACTGGCTCAAAGTGCGTGCGCAGTCGCCCAAGAAAAAGGGGAAGCCGCGCAGACGGCCGGAGGATGACATCCACTTCACTCAAAGTACCGTCGATGCAGAGCCCTTGCCTGATGCAGAACTGGAGGCGTCTGAGCAACGCGGATCGACCTTCATCACGGACGAGGTCACAGACAGCGCCCACTGGAAGAAGTCCATTGTGATTAATGCCGTTGGGGCGGTAGCTACGTCCATTGTGCTCTGTGTCTTCATCGCCACCAAATTCATACACGGCGCCTGGATAGTGGTGGTAGTTGTTCCCCTACTTGTGTTCATGTTTCGCGCCATTCACAAACATTATGTCGGCGTGGCGAAGGAACTCTCCACAGAGGGACTTGGGGAGCTTCGTCCCATCAACCACACGGTGATCGTGCCGATCTCTGGCATTCATCGCGGCGTGGTTGGTGCCCTGCAATATGCGAAGTCTATTGCTCCGAACCATGTCCAGGCTGTATATGTCGACTTTGATGAGGAAGCTACGGTCAAGTTACGCGAAAAATGGGAGCGTTGGGGAGCTGGAGTTAAACTGGTTGTGCTCCCGTCACCCTATCGAGAACTTACGCGTCCGTTGCTCCGCTACATCGCTCGGCTCGAACGGGCGCATGACAACGACATGGTGACGGTTGTTTTGCCAGAATTTGTCCCGGCAAAATGGTGGCAACATCTGCTTCACAATCAGAGCTCACTAATGCTCAAAGGTGCGTTGCTTTTTAAGAAGGGCGTAATCGTGACCAGCGTGCCGTATCACCTAAAACGTTGATGCTCATCCGCGAAGCTGCATATAGGCCAGGCTTTCAGGACAGGTGAATTGAAAGCCTGGAGGCATTGGTATCGACAATACGGGGAAAACGACTCTTGTTTCTATAAAACATCCGGTCGCATTATTCCCTTTGAACAATTGCGGGCCACCCTTACAATTGGCCGCCGATGATTGGGTCACGCACCCCCTGCAATCTTTCCAGACTGAGATTGGTGCTGTTGCTTCTCCTTGCTGCGACAGTCCACGCTCAGCAACCATTTGTTACTGACAATACTGACACAACGCCGAAAGGCCATTTCCATTTCGAGTTCAGCAATGAATTTGATCTGCTACAGCGTTCTTCCTTCCCCAGCCGCAAACAAAACACAGCCGACTTCGAACTCGACTATGGACTATTCGACCGAGTTGAGCTCGGTATCGAATCTCCACTGCTCACAATCTTCAATGCTGCGGGCACAACTCCGGCGAGGCCTTCAGGAATTGGGGACACCAACCTTTCGCTGAAATACAACTTCCTTAAAGAGCGGGAGAAATCGCGCCAGCCGGCCCTGGCAATTGCTTTCAATCTTGAACTGCCCACGGGCGACACCACACGACAGCTTGGATCCGGCCTGGCGGACTTTTATATGAACGGCATTCTGCAAAAATCAGTCACCAGCAAAACTAAGTTGCGATTGAACGGCGGCATTCTTTTTTCGGGCAACGAGACGACTGGTGTGATTGGAATCAAGAGCCGAGGCAAGGTTTTCACGGCAGGCGGATCGCTAGTCAAGCAGTTTAGTCCAAAGCTACAGCTCGGCATGGAACTCACTGGTGCGTTCCAGAACAACTTCCAGCTTGGTAAGGGACAACTACAGACGTTGTTCGGCGGCAACTATCAAATCAATAAGAGAGCTTCCTTTGACTTCGGAATCGTAGGCGGAAAATACGTGGCCAGCCCACGCGTGGGAATTCAGCTTGGCCTGTCAGTAGACTTTTGAACAGCGAGGAACCTCCATCGCCCATCGCTTGCTAACAGCCACCAGATGGAGCAAAGCCGACATTAACCGCGTGAAGAAATCCTGTTCATGATCGCCTCGCCCGGTCAAATCTGACGTCATGCAGGCTTCCCACATATCCTCGCCTGAGCCAGCCATTCAAATCATCAAGAAGGTAGCTATGATTACGGCATAAGGATTGCCAAATTCCTTGGATAAGGCAAAGCCATGCAAGCAGGCGTACTGTTTTGCAGTAGCGCTCTGCGAGATGAATGGAGGTAAAACATGTATTTTGAGATCAATGTCGTAAGGCGGACCGCGGGTGCGCTTGCCGTTGGCCTGGCGCTTCTGCTCGGCACAGGCATGACGAGGCAGGCCCTTGG
>JALYSR010000285.1 GCA_030854715.1 Acidobacteriota bacterium | reverse complement strand
TATCGTTCGACAGATCCCGACCTGCCGAAAGCTCAATGGAACAAACTAAACTCGGCGTTGCTCACCCGAACAAGTTTCCAGGATGAGAGAGTGGAATCGGGCAAGCGGTACTATTATTATCTGACCGCGGTTGATCATGCCGGTAATGTGAGCGCGCCATCGGAAGTGGTTTCTGAGACCGTGCCATAACCCGGGAGGCCATGACGCGAAGCGCGAACAATCTTATGCGTATCGGCAGATTTACAACTTCTGAACTTACGACACCGCGTCTCGGCGTAGTTCAGGATGGGTTCGTTCTGCCCCTGGCCGAAGGTGAAACCATCGAGTCGTTTCCATCTCCACGAACCGACAAGCCAATACCTCTTTCCGAAGTGAACATCCTGGCCCCGGTCACGCCCTCAAAGATTGTTTGTGTAGGACGAAACTACCTTGAACACGCCGCTGAAATGGGAAACAAGCTGCCCGATGAACCTTTGTTATTTCTTAAGGCTCCCTCTGCGGTGATAGCAGACGGCGATTGCATTGAGCTGCCTCCCCAATCAAAGCAAGTTGAGCACGAAGGCGAGTTAGGAGTTGTAATCGGGCGGCGCGCGCGAAATCTTTCCAGCAGCGAAGATCCACTCGATTATGTACTTGGCTATACCTGCGTTAACGATGTCACCGCGCGTGACCTGCAACGCAAGGACGTGCAGTTTACAAGGGCCAAGTCTTTCGACACTTTTTGCCCGGTCGGTCCTTTCATAGTCGCCGGCCTCGATCCCCTAAACCTGGTCGTTACCACTCGAGTGAATGAGACAATCAAACAAAATGGGAGCACTGCGGACATGGCGTTTTCTGTCCCCTTCCTGATCCGATACATAGCAGGCATCATGACGCTTTACCCGGGCGATCTGATTTCCACCGGCACACCTGCGGGTGTTTCCCCGATGAACGATGGCGATACTGTTGAAGTTGAAATAAAGGAAATTGGAATCCTTCGAAACAGAATTTGCGATCCCCGGCCCGTCTGAGAAGTAGCCGGGCGAAAAAGTTTGGCGTCTTTAATAACTGGAGGTCTTTATGAAATTTTTTCTCGACACCGCCAACCTCGATGAGATTCGCGAGGCTGCATCCTTCGGCATCGCCGATGGAGTGACGACCAATCCGTCCTTGATCGCGAAAGAGGGCAACGTCGATTTCAAGGAGCACATTGCGGCCATCTGTGAGATTGTTGACGGGCCCGTCTCCGCCGAGTGCACCAGCGAGGACACGGAAGGAATGTTGGCCCAGGGCCGTGACTACGCGAAGATTGCACCGAATGTAGTTGTTAAGTGTCCGCTTACCAAGGCCGGCCTCAAGGCCACCCGCGCGTTGTCGCATGAAGGCATTAAAGTGAATGTCACACTCTGCTTCTCTGCGGCCCAGGCAATCATGGCGGCGAAAGCAGGGGCTTCCTTCATCAGTCCTTTTCTTGGCCGTCTCGACGACGTCGGCGAAAACGGGCTCGTGCTGTTACAGGACATCGTCGATATCTACCGAAACTACGAGTGGAAAACTGAGGTGCTGGCAGCCAGTATTCGCCATCCGATACACGTAATCGAGGCGGCGCGAATGGGCGCTGACATTGCTACTATGCCTCTCAAGGTGATTGAACAGTTATTCAATCATCCGTTGACAGACAAGGGGCAGGCCCAGTTCCTTGCCGACTGGCGGAAGAGCGGAAGAAAGTAGCGTTACAAATAGTTGATTGAAGTGCAGACATTCAAATTTGACGGCCAGTTGCAGCGCACATGGCACGCTGAGTTTGTTCGTCAGGAAGGTTCGCTGATTGTTCTTGACGCCAGGTTCCAGGATGAAATCGAACACGATTTGCTGGGAACAATCGCGAGCGGAACGCACAGCCTTGAGTACTACTGGCTGGATCGCTGGTACAACATTTTTCGCTTCGCGCAGCCAGACGGCGAGCTGAGGAATTACTACTGCAACGTAAACGTGCCACCGACGTTTGCCGGCGAGATTCTGAGTTACGTAGATCTTGACCTCGATATTCTGGTTGCCCCCGATTTTTCTTACCAGGTGCTGGATGAGGAGGATTTCGAATCGAACGCTCAAATATATCGCTATCCTGAGGAGATTCAGCAGAACGCGCGGCGGGCCGTTGAGGAGCTGGTTGAGATGATTCAGGCCCGCGCATTTCCGTTTGGCGGCGACATGTTTTAGAGTTCCTAACGTAGATTATGGCTTCAAAGCAGCAACCAAAGCAGTCCAAGTCCAAACTCGATCGCCTGAAGGAGCTTTCGCTAAAGGCGGAAGCTGGCGGCGGCTCAGCGCGCGTTGAGAAGCAGCATGCCGCAAAAAAACTCACTGCGCGCGAACGAATAGAATTCCTGCTTGACGAGGAGAGCTTTGAAGAGTTTGACAAGCTTGTCGTGCACCGCTCTCACGACTTTGGCCTGGACCAGCAACTCTATCCCGGAGACGGCGTCATCACCGGATATGGTCTGATTGATGGCCGCCGGGTGTTTGTGTTCGCCCAGGACTTCACCGTATTCGGTGGTTCTCTTTCGGAAACTCACGCCGAAAAGATTTGCAAAGTTCTCGACCTGGCCATGAAGGTCGGGGTGCCGGTCATCGGGTTGAATGATTCGGGTGGCGCTCGGATTCAGGAAGGTGTTGTCAGTCTCGGCGGTTATGCCGACATCTTCTTGCGCAACACTCTGGCCAGCGGAGTGATTCCTCAGATTAGTTGCATCATGGGACCTTGCGCCGGCGGCGCAGTTTACAGTCCCGCTATCACAGACTTTAACATCATGGTGAAGGACACGTCATACATGTTCATCACAGGTCCCGACGTTATTAAGACCGTGACCCATGCGGACGTAACCAAGGAAGAACTGGGAGGCGCGCTGACACATAACCGCATCTCGGGGGTGGCCCACTTCGCCGCCGACTCAGATGAACATGCACTGCGCATGGTGCGCGAACTGCTCTCGTTTATTCCCTCCAATAACCTTGAAGACGCGCCGCGCGTTACTCCCACCGACTCGCCGGAAAGAGCCGAAGTTAAGCTCAATACAATAGTTCCGGAAGCTTCAAACCAGCCGTACGACATTCGTGAAGTAATCAATGCAGTCGTTGATGACGGCTACTTTTTTGAAGTGCAACAACATCACGCGCCAAATATTTGCGTTGGCTTCGCCCGGCTTGATGGTCGCTCAGTTGGAATTGTTGCGAATCAGCCTGCATTTCTCGCCGGTGTTCTCGACATCGATGCTTCGGTGAAGGCGGCGCGTTTCGTCAGATTTTGCGACTGTTTCAATATTCCGTTGATCACCTTCGAGGACGTGCCTGGCTTCCTGCCCGGAGTCGCACAGGAACACGGCGGCATCATCCGGCACGGCGCGAAATTACTTTACGCTTTTGCCGAAGCCACGGTGCCAAAGTTGACAGTGATTACACGGAAGGCCTACGGCGGCGCTTATTGTGTGATGGCATCCAAACACATCCGCACTGACATTAACTTTGCGTGGCCATCAGCAGAAATTGCAGTTATGGGACCGGAAGGCGCTGTGGGTGTTTTGTACCGACGCGAAATCAACGAGGCCAAGGACCAGGAGGCTGCGCGTCACGCGCGCATACTCGAGCTGGAAGACAAGTTTGCCAATCCGTACGTGGCGGCCGAGCGTGGCTTCATCGACGAAGTTATCGAACCCGCACTGACCAGGCCAAAACTCATCCGCGCCCTTTCTCTATTGGAAAACAAGCGCGATACCAACCCACCCAAGAAGCACGGTAATATCCCGTTGTAAATCCAGTTTGCGGTGAGCTTGAGTCTGGGCCGCCAACTACTGGTTACCGCGAGCGTAGTAGCCTTCGCGATAAAGCAGTTGGAGTCTTTGTTTGCGCAGCTCCGGATTGACGAGCTCGAGCCGAATGCGACGGTAGGAGCCATCGCGGTTTTTGTTCACAGGCGAATAGGCGATGAGATATTGAGAGCGAAGCTCCTGATCGATCTGAGAGAAAGCCTGCTGAAGCTCGTTTGGCTGAACAGGAAAGAATGCGCGACCACCGGTGCGATCTGAAATCTTCCGTAAGGATCCAGAATCCATTTTCCCTTCCGAAAAGTCCCGATCACGAATACCAATTGAATAAATCACCACGTTAGACCTAATCGCAAAATCGATGACATCCTGCTTTTTGATCGTGCTCCGTGTGTCATCACCGTCTGACAACAAGATAATCGCGCGCCGTGTGTTTTCGGGAGCCTTGGCTAACTCTTTTTCGATCGTCATCCACATCGCGTCCCAGATGGCTGTGTAACCCCTCGGATCGCGTTCAAGAAGTGCTGCTTCTTCGTCGGAGAGTTCGTCCTTTTCGGGCGGTAAATCAATCTTAACGCGTTCAATTCCCCGTCGCAGCCGAACCAGATCGCTGGTCAGCTCCTGCTCCACCTTTGGGACGCCTGTGAAGGAAATCACTGCCGCGCGATCCTTCTCGGGCCGGATCACGGAATCAACAAATCGCAGGGCCGCGGTTTTTTCATTTTCCAGCACGCCCACCTGCGATCTGCTGGTATCGATCAGAATCGCCAACGACAAGGGACGATCGGTTTCGTGTTCGAAGAGACTAACAGGCTGGGCAACTTCATTTTCAAAAATGCGCACGTCCTCAGCGCGCAGCGAGGTGACGAAATGACGATCCTTATCGACAGCCGTGAAGAGCGTGTTAACCAGATTGGTCTCGACGCGTACAACCTCTGCCTCGGGTTCGGTTGATTGGGTTGTTGGCTTTTGTGTCGTTAATATTGTTGACCTTGGCTGGGTTTGAGCTTGAGCGTGAACTCGCTGCCAGTTGCCTACGAACAATCCCGCGAGAAAAACTGCCGCAATTAGCGTGCTCGTCATTGTTAGCTTATGGTGCATGAATGCTCCGTCTGGTCCCTGTTTGCCTGCCTATTATTTATTGGAGTAGCTCATTTATTCGAGTAGCGCGCAATGGAAGGGGCAGCCCCCGATTGGGAACTGCCCACATCACCCTGCCTCAGCGCTTAAACTTATTGAGAGCTTGCTCCCATGCTCGCATTCCCCCGGTTGGTTTGTTTAGTAACGCCGGTTACGGTTGCGAATCTTATAGGTGTAAAGCGCAGATCCGGCGCCGCCTCCCAATGCACCAATCGCGGCGCCCTTCTTACCACCAATCAAGCCACCGAGAATTGCGCCGCCGCCTGTGCCCATCGCGACGGTCAGCTTGTCACGGTGCTTCTGCCAGAAGGTGCGCTTTCTTGGTTGTTGATAGGTTGAATAGGTTGGCGAACTTCGGTAAGTCCGCGCATTACTACGAGCGTAAGTGCGTCCCGAATTGCGGTAGACCACACGCGGTTGACTGTAGACGACCGGTGACTGATTTGAGCGGGTTGTGGTTACTCCATTTACCCCGCCTTCACAGGACCTAAGACCTTCGTTGAAGCCGGCTCGATAAGCGTTCTGCTCGGTCGCGGAATTGTACTCAGCCGGAATGAGTTGACCGTTATTAGCCTGCGGTTGATATTTCACATACTGCGCGTCCTGCGCGTCCTGCGCGTCAGCGCTGCCGACGGGCTGTGTCGTCGCCAGCGGTTCTACAGCAGACTGGTTTCTAGAGTGCATTACGAATGCGCCGACTGATCCCCCAATTAAGGCAGCAACTAATGCTACCGGCAGCAATTTATTAGTCATAATCATCGTTTCAATTCTCCTTCTAAATAGATCCCCACGTTTGCACCACCGTATTCAGCAAGGGGTGTTCCCCTTTTTGAGAACCTTTTGAATGGCGATATCTTCTACCACTAATTTCACTTAATTAAAGGGGATTTCAACGATTACAAGGATTTCACAACTAAACTCCAACATCGACTGTCGCCTGCAGTTGTCGGGATGATTACCCGATATGGAGTCGTTTACTATTCGATATGATCAACGGAGGGGGTCGAACTCAAGATAGTGCAAATCCCTCGCGTAAAAAGAAAAGGCCAGGAAAATATCCCAGCCGTCTCTTCGACCAAACTCTCTGGCGATCTACGCTGCCTTCTGCAACGTTAAGGGTTTGTTTTCGCGCAGAAGCTCAAGGGCCTTTTTCATCTGCGAGTCTTCAACTGGCTTGACAGTGTTCGGCACAGGAGCAACTTCGGGCCTCTCGCCGGGCTGACCAGGTTTTGCTGCCTGGTCGTCGTCATTTCCAGTTAGATCCTCGGGATCAATAGCATCGGCCAACTCGGGTCGTTTCACTTCCATTGATGGCGTGACGCCTGAATGACTGCGATCCTCGCCCAGAAAAGGCTTTCCGCCCGCGGAAGCCCACTTAACTGTGGTTAGCAGCAAACCGTCGCCGCCGCGGAGGGTGAAGAGCTGCTGCTCGGCGCCTGCGCCGAAACTCTTTTCGCCCACAACCTGGCCGCGATTGCGCTCGAGGAAGGCGGAGGCTACTACTTCAGCAGCTCCGGCTGTTCCTGCATCTATCAACGCGACAACGGGGCCGGCAAAGATTGCTCCCTTGGGGTCGGCGGTAAAGGTTCTGAGTGTCTTCGCTTCTCTACCTGACGTTTGTGCCAGCAATCCGTCCTTAACGAAAAGGTTAGCTACAGAGACGGCCTCGTCGAGCGCGCCGCCTGCCGTCCCTCGTAAATCTACGACGATCTTCAGCGCACCTTGCTTCAATAAATCCTGAAGGCGCGCCCGAACATCAGCGGCCTCGCCTTGAGCAAAGCTGTTGATTCGGAGAATGCCTATGCGTCCGGCCTCCATTCTTGCTTCGGCCGCAGGAGCGCGAAAAGAACTTCGCTTAACCGTAAGCGTCAGTGGACGGGCATTAGCGCGGAGTATGCGCAACTTTACTTCCGAACCGCTGGCCCCATTCAATAGTTGTTTCGCGTCGTACAGGGAAATGTCGCGCGTCGCCTTGCCGTCGATGTACTCGATGATATCGCCGGCGCGAACACCTGCCTGATCAGCGGGAGAACCTTTCATTGGAGCGATCACGTAGAGGTAAGACGCAACTTGAGAGAGCTCAGCCCCGATTCCCACCTGATTGCTTTTGGCGATTTCGCCGAATTGGCGGACCTGCTCCGGGGTGAGATAGGTCGAGTACGGGTCCAGCCCGTATGCCAAACCGCGCAAGGCACCGGCTCGAACCTTTTCCATGTTTGGCTCATCAACATAATCGTTTTGAATATGCTGGAGAACGCTCTCAAATATTCGAAGTTGGGCATTCGGATCGTTGGCGGGTTGCTGGGCCCGAGTAGAGATCCAGCCGCCAACGACAGTATAAATAGCCAGCGTGGCCGACATAAGAATTAGGGCAAACTTGGTGCGAAATGACATCAGATACCTCGTGCGAAGAGCGTTAAAGGCGGCTTACAAACGCGCGCTAACATGCGCTTTTCATAAGCCAGTCGTATCATACAGGCGGTTAATAAACGGTGCAACTTAACTTTATTCAGTATTTGCTTAGACTTTTTGCGATCTTCACTGCCCGGACGAAGGCGAATCGATTGCCGCGTGAGCCTCATTCTTTATGAACCCTACCTCCGAAGAAAACGTGATTCACGCGCCCGTTGTTGCCCTTGACCTCGGCGAGAAACGCGTCGGCATCGCCGTCTCAGACGCGTTGTTAATCTCGATAACCCGGCTCGATGCTATTGCCCGAACCAATTGGAAACAACTGCTTCGGAATGTTGAAGATCTAGTCCTTCGCTTTGACGCTAAAACAGTGGTAATTGGTTTACCGCTAAGTCTAAATGGTTCTTCCGGAAGTGCTGCGACTGAAACTCGGGAAGTTGCCCGAAAATTCGCGCGCTCATTGAGGGTCTCGGTTTACTTGCAGGACGAGCGTCTAAGTTCGGTCCAGGCGGAGCAAAATTTGCGCGCGGAAGGTCTAAACG
>JALYSR010000270.1 GCA_030854715.1 Acidobacteriota bacterium | reverse complement strand
GTGCCGGCCCGATGTTTGAAGCTCGCCATTACCGTCTTATCCGTTACATCTTCAAAAACGACGGGAGCTTTCGGATCCGTTACCCCAACCGTGCGGCGCGATGAATAATTCACGGGCGTTCCAGTTGAAACACCGCCGCCTTGAGGTTCAGGCTTCTTAGGAGTTTGCGCAAGGACAAATACAGAACCTGCAAGCGAAGCGAGCATGACAAGCGGCGCAAGAGTTCGAAAACACGCTACACGGCAATGCTTTTTCAAAAACATTTCCCTCAGATAGTTGTCAGTTGAACCTGTGCTCAGTGATCGGTTGGAGAGATAAGCTTATGCAGTCGGATGCCCATGCTTAAACTCGACCGAAAATACGCGGCCATCTCATAACTGTCAACTTCGCGCGGGTTGCTCCCGGTCCGGTTCAGTAGATGGTTCAAAGAAACTGCGCAACGTTGCTACGGCTTCGCCGCCTGATGTGCGGAAGCGGCTATGCCCTTCCGTTTAAGTTGCCTTAATGATTGGGGCTCTGCCTCGGGGCTTAGCCCCACATTCCCACGCCGCCACCCATTGCTTCGAGCAGATACTTTAAAGAGGTGAAAGACGGCGCGCGTTTGAAATTGATGCCTGCCAGATTCGTAATATCGCTGAACGTAACCGGAGACTGCGCCTGCGGCGAGGGTGCTGGAGGCTTCGTCGTTGGGTTTCGGAACTGTACGATTTGCCTGTGTGTTGCGGAGCGGGAGTTGGGCTGGGCGCCACTTTTTGCGCAATGGCAGCTTGGACGTCGAGGCAAAATCCGATGGCGAGCAAGAAGAAAAACCGGGACCCTAAACTACACACGAAAGACGACAGAACTGCTGCGACTGGTCTGCGATAGAATTTTCCCTGCCTGGCGTCTCCGTTTTCGCGTGTCATTGTTCTTGCCGAATTCTTCACGCCTCGCAAGTCATAGACTCCGCTTAGCTTCATCAATCAGCCGGTTATTCTGTTCATAGGAAACTCCGCTTGATTCCTCACCCGCAAGTTTCGGCGGATATTGATGACGCTGATACATTGGATAGGCTTCAGTGCGCAGATGCGCCAACATGTGATGCCCGCGACGCGAGTCGCGCTCATGTCGGAGGGCCGAAATATCTACCGGGGCCACCACAATTCTCTCGCCCGGGCCGGGCGATGCCTGCGCCAGCAGGCGTCCATCATAATCAACCACCTGACTGCCGCCGGGCCATGAATAAGGTGGGTAGTGTTTCAAGCTTGCACCCTGATTTGCCGCAACTACGTAAGCAATGTTTTCCAGTGCCCGGCAGCGATTCACCACCGTCCACCAATCCATTGGCTCGGTCGCGCCCCAGGGATCCATGTAAGCAGAGACTCGCGCGATTACTTCGGCGCCGTTCGCGGCAAGCTGCCGAATCGCTTCCGGAAACAACCAGTCGTAACAGATTGCGCAGCCGATGCGGCCAATAGCAGTTTCGGCAACAGGAAAGAGCGGCTCGTCATAACCTTTAAGATCGTGTGGACTGGTGTGGACTTCATAAGGTATCCATGTATTCACCTTGCGATATTTGTACAGAATCCCTTCGGGTCCGATTAGACAGGTGGTGTTGAAAACGTGCCCGGGCCACTTCGCATCAACTTCAAGCATCGAGCCGCTTTGGATATAAATATTGTGCTCGTTCGCCTTCCCTTGCAGCCGCTCCGTATGTTCATTGGGAATACTGATCGCCAACTTCTCAAGCAATTCAGCCGCGGTTTCAAAAATGGGTGCTGCGTGCGCAAACTCCGGGAAAACAACCAAGCGCACCGGGAGGAATGGGGCTGCGCCGGCAACCGCCGAATCGATCATCGACAGCATGCGATCCGTGTTGGCGCGCATCGCGCGACGATCGATCGGATTTGACAAGTCCGTTTGGCATGCCGCCACTGAATACCGGATATGTTCCATAAGGCTTTGCACAAGAAGTCGAATAGGGGGCGACGCTGAGCGCTCTCATTAACACCGCGGCTTCAGCCCGGTGACCACGGCCGGTGATCAGGATCTGTCAAACCATTTCAACGGTTTCCAGCGTCCGGTAAACCGTTAAAACGGTTGAGGAACCTGGAAGCTTCCATTATCACCGGGCTGAAGCCACGGTGTTAATGAGAACGCTTCGCGTGATGAGCGTTACACGAATGCTGCGAACGGCACTAACTGGGCCGGTCATGGAGACCTTTGTGCAACGTTCTATAACAAGTTCCGGTTAATAATTGCCCTTACCCAACTCCGCCATGCGTGCACCCTGCGAACTACCGCTTACTATCGTCGTTTCGATCCGCGGTACCGTAGATGTGACGATTCGAGTGTTGTACTTCCGCATGTAGGCCTGGCGTTCTTCACTCATCGGATAATGCTCAGGCCACGAGTACGGATACCTGCTCATTCCATGAAACGGAAGCGGCGCCGTCTGATCCGGGCTCGCGGAGTTGATGTCCATCTCTTTGCTGAATCCATCCGCATACAACAGGAATGTGCGCTTCCAACCGGCAGGCAAAGAAGGCAATCTGCTTGCGTCAAACGAAACACTAATGTCATCGCCAGGTCGTGAAATAACAAACATGTCATCACTCTTCGTCAGCAATTCCAGCACATCGCCGGTGCGCGTATAACGACCGGTCATTACTTTCCAGGGCGAACTGAATGAAACATTTTCGTATTCGTAACCAAACGGCTCGCGTCCATCCGGCGTTATCTCGCGCGAGAAACCTCGCCACTGGAGATTGGCAACAGTTGGGTCGAGTTTGGTTACCTGAGTTGGCGAATCACCGTCAGACGTATCGACGAGAATCTGGTCCCAATAGATCCGCATATTTGTCACAATGCGCACCTCGCGGCTCGCACTAAGAAACTTGCCCGTGAGATCAACTGTAACAGTCTGTGGACGCCCTACCGGGATGCCGATGTCTTCGATGACCGTGCGCCAGTTTCCGATCTTGTCTTTTACTTGCAGCGCCGGCAGCATCATTGTCTTCCCTGCCTGGGCCGCCGCAACGTTATCGCTCGACCATGCGTAATCCGTCCAGCCGGTTAGCAACAAGACAATTCTTGAAGCCTGTTCGTTATGAGAAAGATCCATTGTAAGCGAATGTTCCGCGGCATAACCGCGTTCACGGCCAACGCGAAAGTCATCCGGATAGCGGCGATCGAGAAACGAAATACGTTCGAGCACATCATGGCCATGATCATCGAAGGCACTTATCGGTGCATGCGCTGCGCGCGTGGCGTAAATCTTGAAAGGTTTTGGAGGATCAGTCATCCCCTCGTTTGGATAGATTTCAGTCTCCCGAGGATGGGCAACCACCAGCAACTGAAGTCGATCCAAAAAGAGCGCTTCTTCCAATTCATTAGTCACCCGCAGATCGAATCGGCCATTTCTCTCTTTTAACTGGTCGTCGCGAATGCGCACGTATTCATCCGGATCGGGTTTGTTGTAGCGGCCGGGTTCCTCGAGGTAACCCATTTCGCCACCACCCATGAAGTCAGTGACAAACTCAAAGCGCTCGCCGTTCCATGTGTATAAGTAAGGACAGGATGACGGCTTGCGGTCGAGTTCGTTAATCTGGAGCGTGATTGAATTTCGCGCGCTCGCAGTCGCGTCCCCGGCTAAGTTCGTTTCCGCTTGAACAATTCCCGCCGGCCACAAGACACGCACGGCATCCGCCGTTTCCCTTTTGCCCAATCCAAAGATGATGTCAGCGGGAGCGGGGGCTGGACTTGCCGCATAGGTCTCCAATTTCTGAACCAAACTTCCAGCTCGCATCTCAATCTTTGCCTGCACCGCGCTCTTATTGCTGATGCGACCTCGAAGATTCACCCGAATCGAATGATTGCGATTGCCTCCCTCGTTGCGCAGCACTCGCAGCTCACCATTGCGCCCCCGCAAGACCAAATCCACATCGCCATCTCCATCGAGATCGCCGGAAGCCAAAGCTGCATGAGCAGTCGGCGTGGGGCCAGGTGTTAGATTGAACCTGCTGAACGAGCGTGGCACTGCACGATCGCTTACATCCCGAAAACTACCAGCAGCGTTACGCCAGAGACGCAGGCCCCTGGTTGTCAGCACCAGCAGATCCAGCAAACCGTCGTTATCGTAATCGAGGAACTGGGCCGCGAGCGCATTCTTCGTTTGCAGGCCTGCGGGCATGAATCGGAAATGCCCTCGACCATCGCTCATTGCGAAGACGCCGGGCCTATCGCCTCCCAGAAAAAAATCTGTGAATCCATCTTTATTGACGTCCCCAGCCGCCGCGGACGAAAAAGATCCGTTGCTCGTCAGACCTGTTTCTTTAGCAACGTCATGAAACGTTCCGTCACGCATATTACTAAATAGGGCGGGCGGTTCGGTCGCGTTCAGCACTAACAGATCAACATCGCGGCGATTATCGAAGTCAGTGGGCACGACGGCGCGAGCACCGGAGAAATTCGGCATCGAAGCGACTTTCGCCGTTTGTGAGGTGTCCGAGAAAGTGCCGTTACCATTGTTACGAAGCAGGATGTTCGTCGGACCCGCAACGAAGATGTCCAGATCCCCATCGTGGTCTGCATCGACAAAGGCAGCCGAAAGGTAAGGCCCGCCCTTCGAATTGGGAACCTTAATGCCTGTTTCCGTGGTCGTGTTTGAAAAGTGCCCATCGCCATCGTTGTGATAAAGCACGAAGGCATTGTCGTCAGAGCGCACCACGAAGAGGTCCGCCTTGCCGTCGTTGTCATAATCACCTGCTACCGCGGCGAACGCGTGTCCGCTGCTGCTGATTGTCAGGCCGGAGGCTTCGGTGACATCGCTGAACCTTCCACCGTCGTTGCGAAACAACCTCTGCGAGCCTGATGCGTCGAATATATCCAGGTCGCCATCACCGTCATAGTCAAACAATACAATCGCTTCTGCGCGTGCATTCGCGTCCAGCGTCGCCGGCTCAAGTCGCGAACGACTTTCCGTTCTTGTTATGGTGTCAACGGCTGGAGGATTAAGAAAACTCTCGGTCGCATCTGTGAACGTCACATCCGGTGTTCTTTGATCGACTAGCTCCGGTTCCGCACCGGTTGACACAATGGCTTCCGCGTATCTTCCCTGCTCGAGGTAGTTAGCGCCAATCGTTGTTCCAGCGCCGCTGTTCCGATACTGTTGAAATCGCTGAATCAATTGCCGGCCTTCCCCTACTGAACCGGTGCGCGTCAGTAAAATTCCCAGGTTGTACAGAGCCGTTTCGTTGTAAGGCTCAACGGTGATTGCCTGGCGAAATGCGGTTATCGCCTCCTTGTACTTCTTCTGCTGCGCGTAGAGCTGGCCCAGGTTGACGTTTGTGGCAACATCGCCTGGATCGATCTGCCGCACTTTCTCAAATTCGGAAATCGCCTCCTCGGTGCGATTCCGCGCTCGCGCAATCAACGCCATGATGTAATGGGGTTGTGGCGCTTTAGGCCGTTGCGCAATTGCTTTTTGCGACTCAGGCAGAGCTTGATCGAGATCAGGGATGTAATAGAGCGCAATGCTCAAATTGATGCGAGCAATGAAGAGCTGTGGCTCAATCTGCAGCGCCCGAGTGAATGAGGCGGCTGCCTCTTTAGGCTTGTACTGCTCAAGCAAAGCCACTCCAAGATTGTTGTCACGGTAAGCCTCTTCGCGGTTTGCGAAGGTTAGTGGGCGGTCGTTGCGCCTCGGCTTATTTTGGGATCGAACGATTCGTTGGTTTGGTAAAAGAACAGTAGTGAAAAACAGAATGCCGATCGCGACGACAAGAATTCGGTTACGCGAGGGATTTATGGAGGCCATATTGCGGTAATCAGCAGCCAACTAGCCGGCGCTTCCTAAAAAATAGGAGGGCGCCGGCCAGAACGCCCGAACATTCATTAAGATCCTACTTAACGGCAATTAGAGCGTAGTCTTTCCCATTGTAGAAGCGAACGCCACCGGCGGCATTGGTAATCATTAACGGGCGCGGTCGCTTCATTCCGCTGTCCTTCGTCGTTGAAACTGAAAGAATCTGGTTGCCGGCAAGATCCAGGATGTTCAGCTTCCCATCATTGGTAAAACCAAAGCCGTAGGCGCCTGTGCCGAGTTTCGAACCACCAATTGTGATCGGTGAGTCAGTGATGAGGAATCCTTCATAC
>JALYSR010000268.1 GCA_030854715.1 Acidobacteriota bacterium | reverse complement strand
AACCGCTTCGCGGTACTGAGGTACTGAATCTGACTTGCCCAGATGGCCCTCAAGTCTATTGGACAGTATCAACTGGCGGCCGCCTCAGCAATCGTCTGAGCAAACGCGATGGGCAAGCCATCCGGGTCGATACAAACTGCAAGCTTAATGCCTTCGCCTTCCCTTTGCGTTGGTGGCATGACGAAGCGGATGCCTTTGGTTTTCAATTCCTCGAAAGTCTTTTCAACATCCTCGACATTGAACCCGATTGAGCAACTGCCGGCCTGCTTGGTGGGGTCGCCGGCCGGTGGCGCCGCTGGCTTAACCCCGCCACCATGCAGTGCCAAGGTCGTTGTTCCAGTTTGAAACTCAGTCCAGTCGGGCGACTGAAACTTTAGAGGAATGCCCAATCTATCACGATAGAACTCAACCGATCGGTCCATATCTGAAACAACCACCATCGTATAGTCTATTTGCTTAAACATTTTCTAACCTCCTCCGGTTCTGTTCTTGCGGCTTACTTAGTCCGTCCTTTGCCGGCCCCGAGGGCAACGATCACGTCAAACTCGTCTTTAGTCAGCGGCATCACCGAAAGCTGCGACTGCCTGATCAAAGGTAGCTGGCTAAGGCGTTTATCATAGCGAATCGCGGCCAATGGAACTGGGTTTTTCAGAGCCTTGACGGCTTTCAGATCAACGGCCACCCATTGGACGTCGTCAGCGGTTGGACCGGGATAGGCGCTTTTGGCGACTTCCGCCACGCCAACAACAGCTTTGTCTTTTCCGGAATGATAGAACAGCACGCCTTCGCCGGTCTTCATTTCACGCAGGTTGTTTCGTGCCTGGTAGTTTCTGACACCAGTCCAATCGGTGACACCATCGCCGACAAAATCGTTCCAGGAGTAAGTTTCCGGTTCTTGCTTAACCATCCAGTAGCCGCCTTTTGTTTTAGTTTTCATCTGATTTACCTTATCGATTCTTGCCGGTTGAATGGCGACAGCCTAAAATGTGCGGCCCTAACTAAGACAAATTACTCAGCCGGCGGCGCAAACGGGCTCCCCGACGGGCAGCCGCCAGTTAAGGCGCTCTTATAGTTTGTTACAGCGCAGATAGAATTGGAGTGCACATGATCAAAGAAGGAAAAATCGCGCCTGACTTTACTGCAAAAAACGCGGATGGCGAAACTGTCCGGCTTAAAGATCTGCGCGGCCAAAAGGTGGTTCTCTATTTTTACCCTAAGGATGATACGCCTGGATGCACGAAAGAGGCATGCTCATTTCGCGACGCGTTCTCTGATTTTAAGAAGCGAGGTATCAAAGTACTGGGCGTCTCCGTAGATAGTGAGGCTTCGCACAAGAAGTTTACCGCCAAGTATAAACTTCGTTTTACGCTTCTGGCCGACACCGATCACTCAATCGCCGACGCTTATGGAGTTTACGGTGAGAAGAAGTTTATGGGCCGCACCTACATGGGCGTCAAGCGTATGACTTTCCTGATCGATGAAAAGGGCAAAATCAAAAAGGTGTTTGAAAAAGTCAAACCGGACGAGCATGCTCGAGACGTTCTCGAGGCGTTTGAACTTTGAGCTTTCCCGGGCGGTTTCTGAGATCTCAGACCTGCGACTAGGCTGCCACCCAGCCGCCAATTTTTTCCGGTTCGCCCTCCGGATTTCTGCCGGGCATCAATCCCTGTAGAGCACTAAAAGAACTTGGCACATCCCGCTTACGCTGGGGAACGTTAAGCTCCTCTTCCCGAACCAGTAAAGCCTCGGGTGATTCGTTGAGTGAGTAAACCCTGGTGTTATCAACTATCACCGTCTTGATTTCGCGTGTCCACAGGAGCAGATTGGCGAGGGCGTCTCCGATCTCGTCTTTACCCAACCTGGTTTCCTGAGCGATTTCCCTTTGGGTGCGTGCGCCCTTCCTAATCGCTTCCTTAACGCGCTCCACCGGCGACATCTTGCTCAAGATTCTTGGATAATTAGCTGTAGCAGCTGACTCACCGTTGGGGGAAAATGAGCCCGCTTTCTGCGTGAGCGGCTGACTTACGTATCTCTTTCGAGCGGACCGGTACTCTTTCAGTGCCCGGCGGCTTTCCGTCACTTTCTTACGAATGCAACTCTTGCAGTAAAGATTTCTTCCATCCTTGCGGGCCCGGCAAACTCCGAATTCCGCCAAAGGCAACTGTAGGGAGCAAATAGGACAGTTCTTGCCTGAAACTTCGATTTCTTCCTTCATTTTCAACGCTCCGATCAAACTTGTGACTTAAGAATCTTCGCTGGAAGAAACACTTATCCCGCGATCCGGGTTTGAGTATTATTCCCGGCCTCCGATTGGCGTTGAGTTGATGATTTGGTGAACTACCCTACTGCATTAGGAAATTCGCCCTGGATTGCTGAGCTTCTTCACTTCAGTGAAGGGGGGCTCTTCAAAACCTGATTAGAATCGCGTAGCAGGTCAGCGGGGCCATGCAAAATTTATAAGAGCGATTAACCTGCAAACAAGATTAAAAATCAGGACCGACTCAAACGCTTCACTTACGGCAATCGTCGCTTTCAGCGAGGGAGACGCATTATAGTGAGCAAGAAAATTTTTGCAAGTCCTTTCTCGGCTGATTGTGGTCCATCGCTTTCAAGTGAAAAATTCATTATGCTGCGTATCGAGTAATCCACTTTTTTGAAACGCAAACAATTCTATTGTGTGAGGATAGAGAGTTACCTAAAGAAGATTCTCAATCATCAAACAAATCGCATTGGATCGTTTGCTTTCTTTTTCCGGCTACTAATTCGCCATAAAAAACGCGTCTTTGTATTTGAGTACAAACCGTTCGCCGTCTGTATCACGCAACACGTACCGTACGGTGGCACGTGGTCCTACCATTAGTAGCTACGAATCGCGATTGGGATCCTGAAAAAGAAATTTTGGAATTCTCGGGAATCCTCAACCATTAAATTTTTCAGCACGAACAGACTCAAGCAAGGACTGTTGTGCGTCGCGCAATCGCAATACAACCTGTCTCACGGTTCAACAGCGAACCGGTTTGTAACTTTTAGCGCGACTTGCGATCCTTTAGTCGATAAACAAACTTCAGGCCTGACCAGATATCGTTTACCGCGCAAACTTTTACATCGACCAGGCCAGCGTCAAGTCCAATTTGCCGGACGCTATTATCGGAAAGGTCGGTAGCTACGCCAGACGCCTTTTTTGGCCACGCAACCCAAAGCATTCCATTCTCGGTGAGCTTACTCGCGAGGTTCGAAAACGAAGACTTGAGCTTTTGTTGAGAGTCCGTAAAGAAGATTATTAGATCGAGCGGTTTGGATAGAGGTTGGATTGAGATTTTGACGCCGCTGGGCAGCCCGCCGAGTTCTTTCCGGAATCCTCCCGGCGGATTGACGAATCCCAGGCGGAATCCCTCCTTGATACCGAGCTTCTTGACCAGGGGTGTTCCTGAGTAACCTGCCATGTCTTAGTTCAGACTGAATTCAGAATGAGCCATTCGGTTCTTTTAAGAACCTTTCAAAAACTCCTTTTTCATTGTCACTCGGGGATGAGTTCCGGACCTGGTGGCGAGGGCGAATCAGACAAGTTGCTGCCAAAATGAATGCCATGTTGCTCCCGTCCCAATGCGGTCATGAGAATTGCGCCTCCGAATACCGTGACGGCAGTTAGTGCCATCGCAGTCGCGTAGCTGGTGCGCTGCGCGAAAAGGGCTTCGATATAGGCAATTGAACCCGCGAACAGGACGCCGCACTGATATGCAAAACCTGGTAGGAAGCCACGCACTGAATCAGGGGCAAGCTCGCTTAAGTGTGCGGGTATGATGCCCCAAGCTCCCTGAACCATGAATTGCATTAAGAACCCACCTGCAACCAACAATGCTAAAGAAGGTGAGAAGGCCCAAAGCGGGATCACGAGCATTGCACAAATAAGGGCCGCGATCATCGAGCGGCGGCGCCCAAAACGATCCGATAAGAGTCCAAAAATAAGACCGCCGACAATGGCGCCAACCATTGAAAACGCCGTCACCGCCGCTACTTTCTGGGGGCTGAACCCCCACTGACGTTTCAGAAGCGTAGGGTACATGTCCTGAGTTCCATGAGACACGAAGTTCATCATCGTCATCAGGAGCACAAGATAGATAAAGAGCTTCCAATTGGAAGCTATGCCGCGGCCCAACTGGCCCCAACTTTCATGACGAGTCTTCTTCCAGATCTCCGACTCATTTACATATAAGAAAACGTAAATGGCGACTAGAACGGGTAGTCCACCTAAAAAGAACATGGGCCTCCAACCCCAGCGCGGAAAAATAAAGAAGTAAGAGCCCGCAGCAAGCAGATAGCCAGCCGCGTATCCTTCCTGAAGCAAGCCTGATAACACTCCCCTCAAGCGCGGCGGCACCTTCTCCATCGTAAGCGAGGCGCCAATACCCCACTGGGCACCCATCCCGATGCCGAATAGAGCGCGAAATATCATGAAGGTCGCATAATTGGGAGCGAGACCGGAGAGCACCTCGGCGACGGAATAGAAGATCAGAACAATTATCAGCGGCAAGCGTCGCCCGTAGCGATCAGCGACCAAACCGAAAACAAATGCCCCTACCGGCCTAAAACCAAGCGTAACTGCAATTGAAAGCGCAATCTCTTTATCCGAGCGGTGGAATTCTTCGGCGATTGCGGTTAGTGAAAAAACTACCAGAAAGAAATCAAAGGCTACCAGCATCCAGCCGAGGAAGCCCGCGAATAAGGCTGCGCGGTGCCCTTCGGGAATAATCTCAGGCAATCCGATGGCTGTGGGTTGTGCTGTTTTTTTCACCAGGCGATCCCTCGTAACGAAAGGCTGGATGCTAGAGCGCGCGATACTATTACGTTAGAATCGGTTAACTCAAGACTTTAGTTTGGTAGTCGCAATGCTAATCAAGAAGCCAGAACAAATTAAGTCCAGCGAAATCACGGACAAGAAAGTTTATCTAAACCGACGCTTGTTCATACGTGGCGCCGCGCTGGTTGGGACCTCCGCGGCTACCGGCCTGCTTTATCGAAAGCTAAATTCGCCGACAGTCGAAGCCCCGAAAGGCGAGAAGCTCGAAAGTGTTGAAACATCTGCGAGCGAGGGAAGCGCGCGCAAGGGTTTCACTGTAAACGAAAAACTGACGTCGCTCGAAGACATTACTAACTACAACAATTTCTACGAATTCTCGACCAGTAAGGGAGGCGTTGCTTCCGAATCGAAGGGCTTCGTGACGAGACCCTGGGGTGTTGCAGTTGAAGGTTTGGTAAACAAGCCGGCTACATTTGATTTAGATACGCTTTTGAAGCTTCCACAGGAAGAGCGCGTGTATCGCTTACGTTGCGTTGAAGGCTGGTCGATGGTCATCCCCTGGGTTGGATTTCCGTTATCGACGCTGCTCGATAAAGTCGAACCTACTTCACAGGCAAAATACGTGGCTTTTCAAACGCTTTACGATCCCAGGCGCATGCCCAACCAGGCGACTGGGGTTCTGGACTGGCCTTACGTCGAAGGGCTCCGGCTTGATGAGGCTATGCATCCCCTCACCATATTGGCGACAGGGCTTTACGGCGAGACTCTGCCGCCGCCAGACGGTGCTCCCATTCGTTTGGTGGTGCCCTGGAAGTACGGATTCAAGAGTATCAAGTCAATCGTGAAAATCAGTCTGGTTGCCCAGGAGCCGCCGACGACCTGGAATATTCAGGCTCCCAACGAATACGGGTTTTATTCAAACGTTAATCCTAATGTGCCCCATCCGCGCTGGAGCCAGGCCCGAGAGCATCGTATCGGGGAGTCTGCCTTCACCTCCCGCCAGACGCTGCTTTTCAATGGCTACGCAGAACAGGTTGCGAGTCTCTACACGGGGATGGATTTAAGGAAGTATTTCTAAAAGGCAGTCAGTGGTCAGAGTCAGTAGTCAGTGGTTCGTGGTCGGTTGGCCTTGGATGGGTGCTGCGTCAAAAAGAACCAACTACGAACTACTGACCACTGACTACAGACCACTGACCACGGACTACTGACAACGAAGCAGGAATGAAAGACGCTCGCTTCTCAAAAGTTGTTTTATTCATCAACGCGCTGGTGCCCTTAGCGCTGTTGCTCTGGGACGTCTATCACAAACGCGTTGGCGCGAATCCGCTGGAGTATGTTACGCGCACCACCGGGATGCTGACCTTGGTTTTCCTTCTGATGACGCTCGCGGTTACGCCCGTCCGCAAAGTTTTCGCTCTCAACTGGCTGATAAAATTCCGTCGCATGCTTGGTTTGTTCGCATTCTTCTACGGATTTCTCCACCTCATGACCTATATCTGGTTTGATCGCTACTTCAATCTCAAAAGCGTACCCGGCGACGTGACCTCGCGGCCATTTATCGCTATCGGGATGTTGGCATTCTTCCTGATGGTGCCCCTTGCCATAACTTCAACCAACAAGATGGTCAAGCGCTTAGGTGGCAAACGCTGGAACAAGCTGCACAAACT
>JALYSR010000241.1 GCA_030854715.1 Acidobacteriota bacterium | reverse complement strand
GTGCCACCCAACGCAGGCCGGGGCGTCCCCAGGAGAGCGAAAGAATGATCAGGCTGCCGGCGATCAGGAGATAAAAGAGTCTTGTGAATACGAAACGCATGGGAAAACAGAAGTCAGGAGCCAGAATTCAGAAAACAGAAGTTCAGCCTCAGCCTCTCAAGGTCGAATGGCAAACCATGAAGTACCCTGGACGATCGGCACCCTGGAAACAGATTCCTGCGCCTTTCCTACTTCTGATTTCTGAATTCTGACTTCCGACGTCTAATCTCTACCGCGGAACTTCGGCGCTTTTCAGAATGTCGCCGATTACGGCGTCTGGTGTGGCGCCGTCGAGTTCTGCTTCGGCGCGCAGACTCAGTCTGTGGCGTAACACCGGACGCGCGACGTCCCGCACATCGTCAGGCGTTGCAAACTCGCGGCCACGAATCGCGGCCAGCGCCTTCGAGCAAAGCAGCAGTGCAACTGACGCGCGCGGGCTGGCGCCATAGTGAATGAAAGGGTGGTTGCGCGTGCGCCGGACGAGATCGACGGCGTAATGTTGCACGCCTGGCTCCATTCGCGCTGCACTTACCTCGCGGCGACAACGAGAAATCGCGTCGGCATCCGGTAGTGGCTGGATATTGACCTCGTTCAGACGCCTCGAGTTGAAGCCGGCATCCCAGTTTGCCACTACCTGGCGCTCATGCTCCTCGCCGGGGTAGTCAAGCAGTATCTTCAACATGAAGCGATCGAGTTGGGCCTCAGGCAACGGATAGGTTCCTTCATACTCGATTGGGTTTTCGGTGGCGAGCACCGTAAAGATGGGCGAAAGTGTATGGGCTTCGCCATCAATCGTAACCTGCCGCTCTTCCATTGCTTCAAGCAACGCTGCCTGCGTCTTCGGCGGAGTGCGATTGATCTCGTCTGCTAAGAGAATGTCAGTGAAGATTGGCCCTTGTCGCAAATTGAAAGTCGAAGTTGCAACGTTGAAGACGTTGGTGCCGGTTATGTCTGAAGGCATCAGGTCCGGTGTGAACTGGATGCGGCCGAAATTGGCATTGATAATTCGCGAAAGCGTCTTAACGGTCAGAGTTTTCGCGGTGCCGGGGACGCCTTCGATCAGCGCGTGGCCTTCAGCCAGGAGGGCCACCAGCATCTGCTCGATTGGATCGTCCTGGCCAACTATTATCCTGGCCAGTTCGCGACGAATGTGGTCGACTGTGGAGGATACGTATTCAATCATTTGGTTTTTGTAATCAACTTTGATCAGGTTGTTTGAAAGTCTTAGATCAAAGTACAAAGTTCATTTTTCGTCAAATATTTTGGGCCGTTTGTTTGATATCCCGCGAACGCATGCGCAGTCCCAGACTGGCTTCAACTTCTCGCAATCGCTTCACCAAATGAATGGATTGCCGCTCATTGATCGCGCCACCGTTGATTACTTCTTCAGATTGGCGCATTAGGGTTTCCAGCCCATGAGCGTCCAGCGTCGAGCGGGCAGCGACGCGCGAGGCGATTTCCGAACGCGAACTGTTGTAATCCATGCCGGCATAGCGCGCGAGCACCCGCCTCGTGCGCGAATAAATATTTTCAATTGCCAGATCAAAGGCCTGAGCGCGTTGTTGCAGCTCAGCCATGGAAGCCACAAATTCCAGACTTGATCTGCGATCGACTCGGGGCAAGGGTAAGGGACGAGCAAAGCGGCGTCCGCGCGTCCACAACATTAGAATTATCAGTAACGCGATTTGACCACAGATGGCGAGAATTGGAGTGCCGGAGAAGTAACTGGCAAACGCGTTTCTGGTCGTGCCATGTCCCTGATGAAATTCATCGAAAGCGATTTGCCCGCCAGAATCAGAGAGAAGATTGATCGCGAGTTGCAGGTTATCTTTCAGAGCAATGCCATCATTAGCAACAATGAAAGGGTCGCTAAGCAACACAATGTTGCCCTTGCCGTGAGGATAATCAACCAGCAGTGGACTGTTGCTCGCGGTAAAGTGAACTACCGGTGCCGGCGAAGCGGGCTGAGCAGAACTGGCAGCGTTGGTGGACTTGGACACCGACTCGGGCGCAGGCGGCTCCTCGTCTCTACCCTCACCAGGTGGCAGTGTGTGCTCGCCGGTGTTCGTGGTTGCAGCTTTGTTTGGAATGGAGAACTTGATTGCAGAGAAGAATCGCGACGGCATTATTGCTTCAACATCACGAGTGAAACGCGTCGGCTGCACGGGGTGAAGCGGCTTGACGCCCTGAGTCATCTGTTCCGGCTTTTCCGGATCGACATCGAAACTGGGGTAAGCAAGAAGCTCGGTGGTGATGGTCCACTCTCCGGAAGGTGGTAATAAATGTTCGACCGGCCGGCGATCGATAATCACCAGACGCCCGCCCAGCTCAACCCAGCGGAGCACGCTCTTTGCTTCATTTACGTCGATGAACACCGGTGCGTAACCAATGATGACGAAGGTCTTTACCTTCTGGCCTCCCACTCCCAGGAGCCTGTCGGGAGGCTCGCGCCAGCGCACCACTTTGTAACCGGTTTCATTGAGCAAGTCGAAAAGAGCGCGCGTGCCGGTGGCCCCGGCATTGTAGGTAGATCGGTCGGGTGACAATTCGGAGTCCTGGCGCTCTTCTTCAGTGACGTAAGCAGCGGAGTTGATCGCTATCAAGACGCCAAGCGCCAGCACAATAGTTATGATGATTCCGAAACGTTGTCGCATAAGAACAATTAATCAGCCGCGGATTAACGCGGACAAGCGCGGATTAGGACCGAATACAAATTCAACGACCGCCACCCTCCGCAGCAAGGTTTGAAGTCAATTTATTTTCTAATTCCTCTCCGCGTCTATCCGCGTTCATCTCTTGCTAATATTCTTTGAATTGTAGTTCGCAGTTCATCGTCGCAGTGTCTGCTCGTATGCAGAACGAAAAGCCATCCAATCGTTCTCAGTAGCCTGAGCAAAGCCGTACCAGTGCCGCTCAAAGGTGTCCGTAAGCTGTTTCGCGTTTTGGTAAAGAGGCTGCAGCTCCCGCATTGCACGCAGGTAGTCACGATTTGTTTTGTACTGCGCCAGACTGAGTATCTTCCGGTCACCCAGCTCCACGAGCAAAGCGATGTAAGCTTTGCGTATAGCCGCCCGTAACTCGCCTCGCCTGGCCAGTGATTCAGCCTCTGTCAAAAGATCAACTGCCGATTGATCGGGTTCCAACGTTTCACCCAAAACAATTCGCGCTTTCGTCTTTTCCTTCTTTTTCGATCCTCCCGAGCGAAGGATACGCGGCAAAAACAGCTTCACCACAAAACCCAAAACGCCGAGCGCCAGAAGGATCACAAACACCTCCGCAATCTGGCTAAACAATCCGGCAGTGCCTGGCGATACGGGTTGTGGTCTTGGAAACAGATCTTGTAACCACTTCAAAAACTGGTTCACAAGGCGTCCGAGCGCGCTCTCATGCTGAACCTTTCGAGCATATTCAGGCCGTTGCAGAATCTCAGCCAACTTGCGGCTCGTCTCAGTCTTGCTGGCAGCGTGATTCGAACCTGCCGTTTCAATTTCTGCAATCCGGTCTTCTATGGCCAGAAGTCTTTCAGTGGCGGCCTGGAGTAAGCCGGCTCTTTCTGCAATCGAGGTTGCCTTGGAATTGTCGAGTTCCTGAGAAAGCCAGGAATTGTCGACGTTAAAGGTAGTGCCATTCCATTCCACGGTCTCAGTGGGTGGCAGTAGATTGCGCACACCGGCGAGAGTTTGAGCGCGGCGTGCTTCGTAGACGGTGGCGTCCTCAGTCTCGTTGACCTGGGCTAGGGTGTCGAGCGCCGTTACGGTTTGTCGGAGTTGCTTGTGATATTCCTTGATAGGAATCGCCTGCACGCTCGGTAGCATGAAGAACAAGAGAACCATAGACAGGAGGAAGCTATGAGCAAAGTCTATGCGTCTGGCGATCTGTGATATGGACTCGTGCTTAACCATTGGCGTTGCGGTTCGCGAACGTCTCGGTTTCAACTTAGGCCAAGAATATTTCCGGGTGGGCCCAAAGAAGAGTGCAATCCTCGAGCCGGCTCAGCGGATATAGCCGGGGCGAAAGGTGATGAAACATTTAGCTGCGGCATCGGACCCAATCTCTGGGCTGCCATCAGTTCTATGTCGTAACCCTCGTGTCTGACTCGTTCGTCAACATACAACAACGACATCCCCAGCATCCAAACCGGCGCCAGAAGAATTGAGCTGAGTGGCGCCAATACGCTATAGCCAATCGCGTACCAGATCGGCCACTCGGTTGAGTTCCAGGGCGATGGATCAATCCCGTTCAAATAGCCATACCAGCCCAGGGGAATTACCAGGATCATCAACGCGGAATAAGTAGCAAAGGTAATGAAGAACGTCATCGCCATAAGCCTTTTCACGTTTCCCCTGGCGAGCGAAAAGCTGCGGCTCACTGATTCAAAAACGCGCTTCCCTTCGATCAGCAATACCTGGGGAACGTAAGCTACTCTACCGGCCATGAAAAAGAACAGCCAAAGAGCCACAGTGGTTGCCGCAAGAAAACCAATCACTCCCACGAAGGCAGTAAACAACATGGGCGCCCATTTCGCGATGACAATAGCGCCGAAGGAAACGAAAACTACCACCACATACCAGGCAAAAAACGCTATCCCGAATGAGATACCAAGCCACAGCACCATGATGAGAGTGGCTCCCAGCAGCGACCAAAAACGGGAGCGCACCGCTGCATAGGTGGTACGAGCCAGCACAGGTTCATTCCAAAGCAGATGGGTTACCAGATTGCGCGAAGCTCCACCCATGACCAGCAAGCTGAAGATGTGGCCGCCTACCAAAGTCGTCAGACCTATCGCGCCCAGAGCCAAATAGAGCAAGAGCGCCGCGCCGCTGGGCGTGGCAAAGAGCCCGCGCCAGGCAATGGCCCACAAAACCGATCCTGTCGCGGACAGGAACACCGGTGGCGCAGCTATACGAAGTAGAACGAAAAGATGACGACGATAGAGCCTGACCGCGCGGTCAATAAGATCACCCGCTCCGAGAGGCACGATGTGGAGGTTGGGGCTTGACGTGGCCATTTGCGACAGTTCGACAAACGAGTTAAAAAATCTTAACACGCTTTTCGCATCGCTGCTTAACTTGACTTGATCCGCACCCGTGGTGGCTCGTTTACAAAAAATGAGAGCTAATATTGGCGTTATAATCTGAGCGTGCGGACTAAGAGTGGCATTGAGGAGCTGACACTTCTACTCGCCGAGCATTTGAGCCCGGATCACTACGTCTGGCTATTCTGTCGTGAGTATTGGTGTATCAGGAGGCGATTGCCAGGTCTTCCAGCACTTGCACCGTTGGAGAGTAGGTTTGGCAGATGAACGCTTCCGCGCCTCGAATATCGACTGGCTTGGAAAAGAAATAACCTTGGCCATACTGGCAACCGAGCGACCTTAGTATCTCAAGCTGTTCGCGAGTCTCCACTCCTTCCGCTACCACATCCATCCCCAGGTTCTGAGCCAGCCCCGAGATGGTTCGCACGATTTCCGCGTTCTCGTTGTGTTCGACCATGCGAGAAATGAACGAGCGGTCGATCTTGAGGGTGTTGATGGGAAAGCGGTGCAGGTTCGAGAGTGAAGAATAGCCGGTACCGAAGTCGTCCATGGCGAGCTGCACACCGAGCGCGCGAAGTTGATTGAGCATCTTCGTAGCGGTTTCGACGTTCTCAATCACGGCGCTTTCTGTAATCTCTAATTTTAGACTGCTCGGAGCTAGCTTGGTCTCTCGCAGTATGCAGGCTACCTTTTCGATCAGGTCCTGCTGAGAAAACTGTTTGACTGAGAGATTCACACACATAAAGATTTGGGGGTTGGACGGAAAGAGCACTTGCCATTTGTGCATCTGTTGGCATGCCTCTCTTAAGACCCACTCGCCAATCTGGACAATCATGCTGGTATCTTCCGCCAGCGGAATGAAGTCCATAGGCGAAATCAACCCTCGCTCAGGATGGGGCCAGCGAATTAGAGCTTCGAAGCCTCGCAGCTCTCCGGTTTCCAACGACATGATTGGCTGGTAGGCGACAAAGAATTCCTTGCGGTCCAGCGCGCGTCGCAAATCTGTTTCCAGTTGCAGCAGCTTGATGGCCTGAGAGTGCATCCCGGTGTCAAAAGTTTCATGTCGCGCTTTGCCCAGGATCTTCGCGCGGTACATGGCGGTGTCTGCGTCTCGTAGAATGTCCTCGGGTCGCTCGTATTCCTTCGAGCTAAGAGCGATGCCGATGCTCACCGTGGTGAAAACTTCGCGCCCGCTCAGATTGAAAGGTAACGAAAGCTCCTGCTGAATACGCTCGGCAATTTGTGTAACGTCGTGGCTGCCGTCGATGTCCTCGAGTAGCACGGTGAACTCGTCGCCGCCGATCCTTGCAATCGTATCGCCCGGACGCAGGCAATACTCCAGACGGCGGGCGATGCCGACCAGTAGCTGGTCGCCGCCCATGTGGCCTAGCGAATCGTTGACCACCTTAAAGCGGTCTAAATCGAGGTAGAGCACGGCGAAGATTTGATCCTCATGCCGCTGCATCCGCGCGATGGCCAGCTTCACGTGGTCCATGAAGAGAGCGCGATTTGGCAGTCCGGTTAGCCCGTCGTGAAAAGCGTCGTGATGCAGTCTATCCTCGGCTAGCTTGCGATCCGTGATGTCCTGAATCTGGAAGATGAGGCTCGGTGTTCGGTTGTGGGCATCCTGGGCCAGCGAAGCACTCCACAGCGCCCAGACTTCCTGTCCTGACTTGTGAAGGTAGCGCTTCTCCATCTGACAGGAGGGAATCCTACGCCTCAGCAAATCTTTAAAGTTCGCGAGTGCAGGGGTGAGGTCGTTCGGATGGAGGACACTAAGGTAATCAATCGTCATTAACTCGCGCTCTGAATAACCCAGGAGCTTGCAGAGAGAATGGTTAACCTGGAGCCAGCGTCCTTCGGGTGTGACGAGTGCCATCCCGATGGCAGCATTATCGAAGGCGCTGCGAAAGCGTTCGGAGCTTTCCCTAAGGTGTGGACCAAAGTGCTCCGCCGGTCGGCTGTGAGGTTGCGTATTTTTCCGATAGCTCAAATACGTGAACAACGCAAGGGTAGTCAGGATGGTTG
>JALYSR010000242.1 GCA_030854715.1 Acidobacteriota bacterium | reverse complement strand
ACTAAACCAAACGACCGCACCTCATAGGGTCTTTTAGGTAGTGTCTTAATTTGGAGTGCGACGACACGACCACCCCAACGCGGCTGCCGCGCCGGGGACCCCGGCTGTCGTCGCTTTGGTCGCTGCGACATGTCCCAGCAAGCGTTCAGAAGGGGCCTCTTTGACGAAACGCGGCGGCCAGCCGCCACGGGCCAAAGCGGTGCCAGGTCACCGCACTCCAAATGAAGCCAGTACCTTACGCAGGTCCGAATTGATTGTTTGGGAAAACGGTAGGTCATCAGTGCAGTCTATTTCTTGAAGAATGTTTTTCGAACAATGCCGGCGCCTTCCTTCACAGTGACGAGCTGGTTCGCAGCCAGATCGTTAAGCGTGTCGATTTGACCGCTGGGCCAGCGAACCTCAATCGTCTTGATAGCCTTGTTCTTACCCACTCCGAAATGAACACGAAGATCATTCTGCGAGTAATAGCTGCCGCCACTGCGCACCTCATCAATCTGGCTACCGTCCGCTGTCACGCATTTGATACGCGCTCCAATCCCATCACGATTTGATTTAACTCCAATAGTCTTAATCTTGATAAAGTTGTTCTGATTAGTTGAGTCGGCACGAAGAAGTTCCGGGGAAGCGTTCACGGAGTTAATCAGGATGTCGATGTCTCCGTCGTTGTCATAGTCGCCAAAGGCAGCAGCCCGAGAAGGGTTCGGCAGCATGACCGCCTCCCCGGCTTCAACGGAAACATCGGCAAAATGGCCGTCCTGAAGATTGCGATAGAGCACTTTACGCTGAGCATAGCCGGCTTCGGTCGTCAGTTTTTCCACTTCCGGATAAACGTGGCCATTGACCAAAAAGATATCGGGCCAACCATCGTTATTCACATCCAGGAATCCACAACCCCAACCCAGCCAGCGGGTGTACACGCCCAGTCCTGCCTGATATGTGACGTCATCAAACGCTGCCTTACCTGTATTGCGATACAACGACGAGGTGTCCCCCGAGAAGTTGGTCTTGAAAATATCCAGCCATCCATCGCGATCGTAATCCCCCGCAGTCACCCCCATTCCTGCCTGCGACTTCCCGTCCATACTGAAGGCGCAGCCCGCCTCAACGCCAATGTCAGTGAAAGTGCCGTTCTTATTGTTGTGGTAAAGCGCTGCGGGCGCCGAATCGTTTGCTACGTAGATGTCCGGCCAGCCATCATTATCAAAATCTGCTGTCAGAACCCCGAGGCCATAAGTGCCATTGGTTTTGGTAATTCCCGACTTTTCTGAAACGTCCGCAAACGTGCCGTCTCCGTTGTTGTGATAGAGGGCATTGACACCTCCCTTAAGTCCCGGAGGACCACAGGCAACCATGACACCTTTGTAAAGACACGGGCCTGTTTCAGGCAAGGGGGCTGTTTTAAGGTCGAGGTCGATGTAGCTGGCAACAAAAAGGTCCAGCAATCCATCCCGGTCGTAGTCAACGAAAGCAGAGCCAGAGCCCCAACGCGTGATGTTGTTGGCGACTCCGGCCTTCTCAGCTACCTCTGTGAAAGTACCTTTACCGCTATTTCGATAGAGCGCGTTCTTGCCAAAGCCGCTGATGAAAAGATCGTCGTATCCGTTATTGTCATAATCACCGACGCATACGCTTTGTCCCCAGCCCGTGCGAACAAGGCCCGCGTTTTCAGTCACATCTGTAAACGTGCCATTGCCATTATTGCGGTAGAGTCGATTGGTCGCGTTTAGACTCGGCGACAATCCATCGAGGCGCGTGCCGTTTACCAGGAAAACGTCCATCCATCCATCATTGTCATAATCTATGAAGGCAGCACCGCTTCCTGTGGTCTCCAGGAGATATCTATTTTTATGTTCGTCACCGTAGATGGTCGTAGCTGTGAAGCCGGCCTGTTTGGCTACTTCTGCGAACTTCACGCCAAGCGGTTCGGTCGCCATCGCTGGTGTAACTCCCTGACCGTTAACGTGTGCCGAGCAGAGCAATAGACAGACGAGCGCCAACCCGATCTGCGTCCCGCGCAGATACAAGAAGAGCGGGCGAGAAGTCGGGCTAAGGGCATCACACGGATTAATTGACATAATGGGATCGGATGGAAGACAGTCCAGGAGTCTCCAACCTTATAATTGGCGCGATGGTGCGTCAAGCGGCAACCTCTTACTTAAAAAACGAAAGCTCATGAGTGGGAGGTCTTCGGTCCGAAGGACCGGCAGTTAGTAGCCCCATCCGTTAGGGTGGGGTAGAAGCGACGACTCGTTGCGGAGCGCCGAAGGTGCGTAACGATTTGTGCCGGCCCTTCGGGCCTCTGGGTTATTGAGAGGTTGGAATTCCCCGCCCTCACGGCCGGGGCTACTAACTTCCGGTCCTTCGGACCTAAAGCCTGCTGGCGATTGAAACTGACCCGCCATCGAAAGCACTATTGACTTGAACTGCAGGGCCGTTCTAGCGGATGATGCCTCCCTACTCCAGGAGGCACCCGTGAACGACCGCTTGATCCGCCACGCACTTTTCTGTGTGATTCTCATTTTCGTCTGCTGCGTAGCCACTAATTCACAGGCTTCAATGGATCCAAGCCTGGTAACCAAGTTTGAACTCAAGAAAAGCGGACTCGAACTGGAACGACGAACACAAGCGGGCAGCTTTTTTGACGTAATAGGTCATAAGTCAGCCGTGCTTGGCTACGAAAACCGTTCCCTGGAGGCCTGGGTCTATCCGCTGAAGATTCTCGACGATTTTGAGCTTTCGTTTCGCATTGAGGGCTACCCTCTCGAGTTCTGCGGGTCCGACATCGCGGTGCAGATCAATGCGCGTCCCGAAGCCACTACATTTACTTACTCACACGCAGCGTTCACCGTGCGGCAGATCATTTATGCCCCGGTTGACGAGCCCGGCATCATCATGCTGCTCGACGTGAAAACTGTTTTGCCAATGACCGTGACGGCCTCATTCCGCCCCCGACTGAAACTCGCATGGCCGGCGGGCCTGATGACCGGAAATCTTGACTGGGATGAAAAGCAGCATGCCTATTACATCACCGAAGAGTCGAAACGGTTCGTTGGCATGATTGGATCGCCTGCAGCGCGCGACATTTCTGTTATGCCCTATCAGGAGGAACCGCGTGATGTGCCCGTTCGCTTGTTAATAGAGCCTGCTGCAGATTCACTGAAGTCGCACTTCATTCCGATTGTCATCGCCGGAAGCGTTGAAGGGCGCAGCAAAGCGAAGGAAGCTTATGATCGCCTGTTAACTTCAGCTCAGGCACTCTATGAAAAAAATGTTTCTTACTACAATCGGCTACAAAACGAGACAACGAATATCACTACTCCGGATAAACGTTTGAACAAGGCTTTCGCCTGGGCAAAAGTCGGGATCGACAAAGGAATAGCAACCAACCCTTTTCTGGGAACGGGCCTCGTCGCCGGGTTTCGCACCTCGGGCGATAGCGAACGACCAGGCTTTGCGTGGTTCTTCGGTCGCGACTCTTTGTGGACCTCGTTCGCCATCAACTCGTATGGCGACTTTGGAGCTACCAGAACAGCGTTGGAGTTCTTGAAGAAGTTTCAGAGGGCCGATGGCAAGATCCCGCACGAGATCTCGCAGAGCGCATCGCTGATTCCCTGGTTTACCGATTACGAATTCCCGTGGAACAGCGCCGACGGCACACCACTTTATGTAATTGCCCACGGGGATCTCTGGCGGGCAACGGGCGATAAGAATTTTCTAACGACGAACTGGGATTCGATCGTAAAAGCTTATCGCTTCTCTGCTGCGTCTGACACGGACGGCAATCAACTGATCGAGAATTCAACGGGCACAAAGTTTGGCCACGGCTGGGTCGAGGGCGGCGGGCTTTATCCGCCACATGAAGAGATCTACATGCAGGGTCTATGGATCGAGGCGTCGCGCAGCGTGGCTGAGATGGCGGATGCAGTGGGCGATAGTGAGCTGGCCGCGACAGCGCGCGCGAATGCTGAGCGAACCCGCCTCGCGATGGAGCAAACCTACTGGCTGGCTGATCGCTCCTATTACGCATTCGCAACTAAGCGCCCTCCAGCAAATCCGCCAAAAGCCGATCCTGGTCCCAACCGCGCGCTTCGCCAGGCTCGCATGGAAGAAATCGCCAGGGCCACAATCATCGATGAGGATACAGTCTTGCCCGCTGTGCCTCTCTGGTGGCGCACCGCGTCGGATGATCGTGCGCAACTAGAGATAGATCATCTGGGCAGCGGACGAATGGCGACAGACTGGGGATCGAGAATTGTCTCGAATGAGAGCAAACTCTATGATCCGCTCTCCTATCACTATGGCTCCGTCTGGCCACTGTTTACCGGATGGGCCAGCACGGGAGCTTATCGTTACGGTCGCCCACATGTCGGCTACCAGTCATTAATGGCAAACGCGTTGCTCACTTATACAAATGCACTTGGTTACGTCACAGAGTTATTGTCCGGCGATTCCAATGCGCCCTTTGGTCGCTCGTCCCATCATCAGGTTTGGTCCGAGGCGATGGTTGTAACTCCAACTATTCGCGGACTGTTGGGTCTTGAAGCCGGCGCTGGTGGCAAGGAGCTTCGCTTTGAGCCACAGTTACCGGCCGACTGGAACCAGGTAGAAGTACGGAATGTAGCCGTCGGCAGTGCGAAATACGATCTCAATCTTTCACGAGTTGTTGGTCGCCTGACGATTACGATAAAGCGTACGTCTTCGAACGCAGTAGTGGCTGCTGACAAAATACGATTTATCGGTGCGCCTGCATTTCCGCTTGACGCAAAGGTTCGCTCTGTCACTGTTCAAGGACGCCCTGTGAAGTTTGAAATGTCCCAAACCGGAGACGTACAGAGGACGCCGGTCAGTTTCGATGTAGGCCAGGAGAGTGTGGAAGTAGTATTCACCTACGACGAAGGCACGGACGTTTACATAGAACAAGAGATTCCTGCGCCGGGCATTATGAATCAGGGCCTGCGAGTTCTGCGCTCAAGAGCTGACGCCACAGGTTTGCACCTTGTTCTTGAAGGACTGGGCGGTCGATCTTACCCGTTGTTTGTCCGCGGCCCTCATCAGCTCCTGGAGACAGCGGGCGTCCGGGTAACAAACCGTGGTGCCAATCAGGAACTGGCTGTGCAATTCGAAGGCCCGGCCGATAGCTATAGTCGCCGAGAAGTTACCATACCGTTTCGGACAAAGACGAAGTGACCAGCGATACGCTGTGGTATAGCAGTGCCGCGATAAGGTCCTAAATCTTCGAGTCTCTGTGCGTCCTCCTGTGTT
>JALYSR010000208.1 GCA_030854715.1 Acidobacteriota bacterium | reverse complement strand
ACCACTCGACCACCCCTGCATATCCTGTCAAGTGCTTAGTGGAGCCGGCGAAGGGACTTGAACCCCCGACCCTCTGATTACAAATCAGATGCTCTACCAACTGAGCTACGCCGGCCCGCTATAGAGTGCAAATAGCGCATTCCGACAAAATGCGGATACTAACAACCCGCATGGCAAAACGCAAGTCGCAGTCAGAATTACAGATATCTTATCACCTGCGCCGCGAAAAGAATGTGCCGGCGGCGACAAATGCGCGCTTCCTTGACGAAGGATTTGAAGATAACGAAAGCCGAATTGGCATTCGTGAAGAGCAGACTCCACGGCAAACTAATCGCGTACGGCGGGAATAATCGGCTTCGCGCCTTGTTTGGCCACGCCCTGAGCCTTGACGTTGGCGACAACCGAACGATAGAACGATCTGAAATAGCCGTACATCGAAAGGCAAGCTGAGATTACAACTAACCAGAGCATAGCGCGGCCGGCCGTATAAAGGAGCACTTGCCAGTCGCTTCGAGACGTGACCTCAGGACCGAAAAGATGTTGCCAGGCTGCGCGCAGCTCCGGCACCGACCAAAACTCAATCGCGGGAAACGGCCGCCCGAAGTTTGCCACCGGGGGTTTGCCGGCAACGCTGGAAACTATCAGCAGCGCTACCGTCACCACCTGGACCAACATCTTGAACTTTCCCATCCGGGACGCAGCAATCACGACTCCGTCAGCCGCCGCTATCGAACGAAGTCCCGTCACCGCAAACTCGCGACCAATGATTATCACCACCGCCCAGGCTGGCGCTAACTGGTTTTCTACTAGTGAAATTAGGGCCGCGGAAATCAACAGCTTGTCCGCGATAGGATCGAGCAGTTGGCCCAGGCGCGTCACCTGATCCCGGCTGCGCGCAAAGTGTCCATCCAGATAGTCGGTCAGTGCGGCACCGAGAAAAAGGGCTACACCAAAAATATGCCGAGGCAGGCCAAACCAGTTTTCAGAAAATGGAGTGAGTAGAACGACGACCAGAAGCGGGACGATGAAAATACGCAGGAGCGTCAGTGCATTAGGAAGATTCACTCCGCTTCACATCCCTTACTTTTCGGCCTCAGTTCGTCTACCGGATCCCATTCGACTTCGAGATTATAGTGTGATGGATCGAGTTTAGGACTCGCCTGCGAACAGTGTCAAGATGACTAAAACTCAGCCTTGACAGGCGACATTGACACGCGAGCTGCATGAGGACTATCGTACGTCCGTTTTCCTCGCATTCTCGCTGACGACCCGACTTCGTTTGTTTCTAAAAGCTGGTCAGACCCACCCGTCTGGCAACGGAGAGCAATCATCATGTTCCTAAAACCTGGCCTTCTCACCCTTATAGTTTTCGCCGAAGCGCTAACTTTTTCCAACTGTAAGACAACCAAACCCACTTCCGACTCGACCGCTCCTATTGTGAAGTGGTCCATTCTGCACAAACCCAGCAACCAGCGACAGGAGATCACGGGCGACGGCACGGTTGCTCAAAAGCCGGATGAAACTTTAACCGTCACTTTCATCGCCACCGACCCTGAAGGCATACATGAAATCACACTCGGTGGCGGTGGCTCATTCTCGTGCATTGGCAACGGTGTCGGTCAGAACACTTCCATCGATCAGAAAACAGATGTGCAGACTTTGAACCCCGACAGCGCCGGCAACGTCTTAACGCAAATCTTTCTCATCCGAGACGTTGATTTGAATGCATGGAAATGTAATCCGGGTTTTACCTTCAATGGAGGCGCCTTGACGTTGATTGGCACTGGCGAAAACTACTTTCACGGCAAAACTACCGCGCAGCTCACAATCAGTCGTCCAAAATAGTTCAACCCTTCAACATCCATGTCGGCAGCTAGGCGAGCAATACCATGCTCATTGTGCGATGCCACAGGCGAGTTCAATTCACTAATCAAAAGAAGTTCGCGGCAATCCTAACTGTAATCCTGCCCTTCGGCACTCTCTCCACGAATTTCCGTTCGAGAATTTTCATCCAAACATACCGTCCGACTGTTCCCGGCGAGCCAACTTGCCCGGTGTTCACTGCTCGGCTAGAATGACTGGTTCGCTACTCTCCCATATTCGCATCCGTAGCGGTCTGCGTAGTCTTCAGCCCATGGCAATTGATCGCATTACAGTTAGAGGCGCGCGCCAGCACAACCTCAAGAACATCAACGTAGAAATACCGCGCGATCGTTTTACGGTCATCACCGGCCTATCCGGATCAGGCAAATCCTCACTTGCTTTCGACACAATCTATGCCGAAGGCCAGCGTCGTTACGTAGAATCTTTGTCGGCATACGCACGCCAGTTTCTCGATCAACTGGAGAAACCGGACGTCGATTCCGTAGATGGTCTTTCGCCCGCAATCTCAATTGAACAAAAGACAGTTTCGCGCAGCCCTCGTTCAACCGTTGGGACCGTCACGGAAATTTATGACTACATGCGTCTGCTCTTTTCTTCGATTGGTCAGCCGCATTGCCACGTTTGCGGAGCCGCAATCACCCGGCAAAGTGTGGAGCAGATAGTCCAGAATGTGTTGGGTTTACCGGAAGGCGAGCGCGTCATGATTCTCGCGCCAATAGTGCGCGGCCGAAAAGGCGAGTTCAAGAAAGAATTGGAAAAACTGGCGAAGGATGGTTTTCTGCGCGCACGCGTGGACAATGAACTCCTTTCGCTTGACGAGGAGATCCGTCTCGATAAACGTCGCAACCACACGATTGAAGCAGTGGTGGACCGGCTGCTGATCAAGCCCGGAATAAAAGAGCGTCTTTCGGAATCGGTGCGCACCGCTCTGAAGCTTACGAACGGCGCGGTGCTCGTATCAGTGGTGGACGGCGAAGAAAAACTTTATTCCGAGCGCATGGCGTGCGTCATTTGCGGTATCAATGTTCCACCACTCGAGCCGCGTTCGTTTTCTTTCAACTCTGCTTACGGCGCCTGCAAACGCTGCCACGGATTGGGCACTGTTCAGGAGGTTGATCCCGCCAAGCTCATTCCCGACGCAAACATTCCCACCGACAAATTGGCGTTCATGGGACTGGCGGATAAACAGGGTTCGGCTTATTTGAGAAGTGCGGTCATCGCTGTGGTCAAACATTTCAATGCTGACCCGAAAGTTCCATTTGCTGAACTGCCCAACGAAGTTTGCGATGCGTTCTTCCACGGCGTCAGCGGGCAGTTAACTTTCCGTCAGGGCCTTTATTCCTATCAAAGTCCCTGGAAAGGTGCCTTGCGTTGGCTACGCGACCGGCTTAATGAAGCGCCCTCGGAAAAAGTGAGCGCGTCCCTGGAAGAGCTCGTGTCACCGTCGATTTGTCCGGATTGTAAAGGGCGCCGCCTGCGATCCGACTCGCTTTCAGTTCGCCTGGGCGGTCGGGGCATTGCCGAGTACACCGCCTTGCCGATCGAAGATGCTGTTTCCGCATTTGAGAAAATTAAGTTAACTGCGCGCGAGGAACAAATTGCGGGGCAGATACTCCGGGAAATAAAGAATCGGTTGCGTTTTTTGGCGAGCGTTGGCCTGGGATATCTCACGCTCGACCGTTCATCGGCGACGCTATCCGGAGGAGAGGGACAACGCATTCGTTTGGCCACGCAGATTGGATCGCAGCTTCGTGGCGTTCTTTACGTTCTTGATGAGCCTTCCATCGGCCTTCATCCTCGCGATAACCAAAAACTGCTGGAGACGTTGTCAGCGCTGCGCGATCTCGGCAACACAGTGCTCGTTGTTGAGCATGACGAGGAAACCATCCGGCGCGCCGATTACGTAGTTGATCTGGGCCCGGGCGCAGGCGCTCATGGTGGCGAAGTGGTGGCCGTCGGGACGGCTGATGATGTAGCCAAAAATCCTCGCTCCATCACCGGGCTTTACATGAGTGGTGCGAGGAAAATTGAAGTGCCACTCCAAAGGCGCAGTCCGAATGGAAAGTATCTTACCGTTCATGGAGCGAGCGCGAATAACTTGAAGGAGATTGATGTTTCTTTTCCGCTCGGGCTGTTGACAGTAATCACCGGAGTTTCCGGTTCAGGAAAATCCACGCTCGTCGCCGACATCCTTTATCCGGCGCTCGCGCGTCATCTGTATGGTTCACTCGCGGAGCCTGGCGCGTGCGTCAGCGTGGAAGGTCTCGAACACGTCGACAAGGTGATCGAGATAGACCAGTCGCCCATTGGCCGCACGCCGCGATCTAATCCGGCAACTTATACCGGACTCTTTACCCCGCTGCGTGAGCTCTATGCCATGCTTCCGGAATCCCGCGAGCGTGGTTATAAACCCGGACGCTTTTCCTTCAACGTGAAGGGTGGCCGCTGCGAAGGTTGTGAAGGCGACGGCATGAAGCGCATTGAAATGAACTTCCTGCCCGACGTGTACGTGCTTTGCGACGTTTGCCGTGGCGCTCGTTATAACCGCGAAACGCTTTCGGTGAAGTACAAAGGCAAGTCGATCGCGGAGTTGCTCGATACGACGGTGGCAGAGGCGTTGCCGATCCTTGAAAACGTTCCGCAGATTCAGCAGAAACTACAGACGCTTCTCGACGTTGGTCTGGGTTATCTCAAGCTCGGGCAATCAGCCACCACTCTCTCGGGCGGCGAAGCACAGCGCATTAAGTTAGCGAAGGAATTATCTAAACGAGCGACGGGCCGCACGGTGTACATGCTGGACGAGCCAACCACTGGTCTGCATTTTGCCGACGTCCACAAGCTGCTTGATGTCCTTCAGCGACTGGTTTCACTGGGCAACACTATTCTTGTAATCGAGCACAACCTCGATGTGATCAAGTCTGCCGACTACATCATCGATCTTGGACCAGAAGGCGGCGAACATGGCGGCCGCGTTGTCGCCGCCGGCACGCCTGAAGAAGTGGCGCGATCTCGTCGCTCGCATACAGGCCACGTTCTCCGTCCATTACTCAATGGCCGGCTGGCGAAAAACGGCAACGGGAATTCTCGCCGCGAAGACAAGAAGATCGCGTGAGCCGAATGGTATACTGGGGCCGGATGGAAGAGTCACCAAGCTACGATTGGTTAAATGAAAGTTTAGAGGAATTGATATCCCACGATCGCGATTACTGGCATTCACGAACTCCTCAAGAAAGAGTGGCGGCTCTTCTTTTGATGAACCAAAAGACTTACGGATACGACCCAGCGACTGTCAGAATCAAAAGAGTTGTTAAGATCTTTAAGCTTAAGGATCACTTAGGCGACGCGCCGACCCCTTAACCGTGTCTATCTACGAAGACTTTACACCCTTAAGTCTCAAGAAAGTCTCGACCTACCCGCTCGCCTCGCGATCCAGCAAAGTTTCTCTTGACGACTTTGCCAGTTCCCTTCAAGAAGATTCATCGCTTAAAGATTTTCTCCGGAGCCTCCCCAACATTCTCGCCGTTCAAACCCTTAGAGAACTGGCGGTGCGCATGCGGCGCGCTCGTGAGTTGAAAAAACCAATCATCTGGGGAATCGGCGGCCACGTTATCAAAACCGGCTTGGGGCCTGTCATCATCGATCTGATGAAACGCGGTTACGTCACCGCGTTCGCCGCTAATGGCTCGGTGCTGGTTCACGATGCCGAGATTGCAATGGTTGGTTCAACTTCAGAGGACGTGGACGCCACGTTGGGTGAAGGAGTCTTTGGCGGCGCTGACGAAACTGGAAAGCTTCTGAATCAGGCCGCGCGGGAAGGCGCTGGCGATGGAATTGGTTTGGGCGAAGCAATGGGCCGGGCTTTGTTAGTACAAACCCCGAAGTATTCAAGCCACTCTTTGCTTTGTGCCGCTTACGACGCTCGGGTTCCATTCACGGCGCACGTCACTATCGGGGCCGACATCGCCCACTTTCACCCGAGCGCCGACGGCGCATCGCTAGGCGCGACCGCGCACACAGATTTTCGGTTGCTCGCTGAACTTGTGCGACGTATGAATGGCGGTGGCGTCTATTTGAACATTGGTTCCGCAGTAGTCTTACCGGAAGTCTTCCTAAAGTGCGTTACCCTCGTGCGCAACCTGGGTAATCAACTGACCGACATAACCACGGCGAATTTTGACTTCATTCAATCCTACCGGCCATTAACAAATGTCGTGCGCCGCCCGACCGCTGACGGCGCCGGGCGAGGCTTTTCCATCACCGGCCATCACGAACTCACCCTGCCCTTGCTAGCCGCGGAACTTATCTGCGGTACCGACAACAAATGATTTTTGAACGGACCCGTTACGATTATTAAGTCCTGTACGCTATAATCCGACCTCTCAAAGACCAAGGTGCTTTACTAAGTCTGGTTTAGAACCTGGAAGAGACAAGGGGAATCTATGCAGCCTGAGAAATTAGCGCACTTTAAAACAATACTTCTTGCCAGCCTCCGCGGGCACAGTGAAAACATTCGCGATGATCAGGCGGCTGCGCTCGAACTGTCCGACGATGGTGTGAAGGACACTGTCGATATGTCGTTGATGGATGTTAATAAAGAGTTGGCTCTACGTTTGGGCGAACGCGAGTCGCAGATGGTAGCTGACATAGACCAGGCGCTTTTAAGGATCAAGGAAGGCTCCTATGGCAAATGCGCTCGCTGCGGTAAGTTGATTGATGAACGCCGGCTTGAAGCTTTGCCTACCGCCCGCTACGACGCTGCCTGTCAGGCGCTGATCGAAAGCGCTAATGGCGAAGATGAACACGCGACGCTCTGAATTTCGTCCGGCGTTAGTGGTACTTTTGAGGTTCTATCTTTCCTAGATCGCCCTGACCGCGTATGCGGCTATTTCCATTGACAATTCCGTATCCGAACATCTCAGTGGTTAGTTGTCCCTTCGTCAGCCTATTGGTTCCCAAGCCCAATCTCGATATTGGCTACAAATATTTACGAGTTGACGCCGTGCTCCATAGCAACTATTGACGAAAAGATCATCAGAATTAGATACTAGCATCGAGGCGTGTCATGAACGAGTTCGACCCTTTCGATCAGGAACCCCAGCAAATAGAAACGAGCCTACCTGCGGTTTCAATAAAAGAGCGCCGATCATTTTCAAAGCTTCGCCGTGAACTAAGTGATGATGAGTTATTATCACCCGCGATTCAGCGAATGCTTCTCGACGAAATAGAAAGGCTAGATAAACAAGTATCAGGACTTGAGAACTACAGGAAGGGTTTCTATGAGTCGGACAAACGTGCGGCCGTCCTCGAACAGAAAGTAAACAGGTCGCTTTCCTCTGAGCTCATCTTTGGAGTATGCCTGTGTGTTGGGGCTGCTTCGCTCGGTTATGCGCCAGCCGTATGGAAGAGTCAACCAAGTGGATACCTTGCGATAGCCTTTGGAGTAATTCTAATAATTGGCGGCACTCTCTCACGGCTGATGAGACGCTGATAAGACAATGAACATAGAGATAAATGCGACGCGCAATGAAGGCGATCTAGAGAAAGAGCGGGTAGTGTTTAAGGTTGGACTACCTGACGACATCGGGACATACCTCGTTTGCCAGGGGAAAACCACTGAGGACAATACCAGCATTTCGAATAGTATACGACGAGTGTTTTGGTTCCCTGATGCGGGGGTCACAACCGGGGACTTAGTAATCTTGTACACGAAGAATGGGGTTAATAAAAAGAAGAAGAATAGCAATGGATTAACTTCTCACTTTTTTTACTGGAGTCTGGCCGCGCCGATCTGGAATGAAAAGAATAGCGCCGTAGTGCTTATGAAGGTTGATGAATTCGAGAGTCAGATACTCGCAACGCCCGGTGATATTGAAGAAGTCGATAGTCCCGGATAGATC
>JALYSR010000202.1 GCA_030854715.1 Acidobacteriota bacterium | reverse complement strand
CTGTGACACTTCCCAGTCCAGTTGCTGCCAATGGCTCCGTGGTTTTGAGTATCAGTTACAGCATCCCTGTTGAAAGCAATTCCGGTCTGGCTGCGATTTCGCCAATCGGATCTCAATTCCTTCCGCTGTCGTTCTGGTATCCGGCACCCAACACTCCATTCACGGTGCGAGGCGCGGATACCGCGCCGTTTCGTCTAGTTGTGAATGGTTCAGGCGTGATTAGTTCAGGAGTTGAAAAGAGCGGCGCTGGCGGATCTACCGTTTACGAGCAAGCGCTGAATGCCCAGCCGTTCTTTGTCCAGGGAGACTGGGACAAAGTGGAAGGCACGGCCGAGAACAAAAACATCACCGCATTTGTGCAGCGTGGGGCGACGCCGGAAGAGAGGAAACAGGCGGAAGCGATTATTGCTTTTGCGGGTAACGCGCGAACGTTTTACGCCGGCTTGTTAGGCGCGGCTCCGGACGTACCAATTCGGATGGTTTCGGTGCGGCGCGGCTCGGGCTTCAACGATGGTGGCACCATCCTGCTTGAGCCGGGCGCCTTTCGCCGAACGAAGTTGGACTCAACGACCGCGATGGTTGTCTCTGAAGCTGTTTCACGTTTATGGATCGGAGGTCAGACTGCGGTCAGAGGCGAAGGCGGCGGTCTCCTGCGCGACGCAATGCCACGGTTCTTGGCGAGTTTGTTTATCGAAAAGCAGTTCGGTCGCGAGGCAGCTCATGAGGAACTGTTGCGAGAACGTCTTGCTTACAGTGTGGTGGCGAATAAGGATGCTCCGGTGGCGCAGTTGACCCCGCTCGATCCCACCTACTTCAGCGCCGTGCCGAACAAGGGAGCAATGGTGTGGCGGCTAATTGATCAGAGAATTGGACGCGATGCTTTCATTGTTACACTTCGAGGGCTGCTAACGAAGGGAGCTACCGGCGGCATCAGCCTTGCCGCGTTGCGTGCTGCTTTGGTCGAACGTGGCGGTGATGCGTTAAAGACGCTTATCGATCAGCAGATGAATCAGGTGACCGATTTGGATTTGATGATTGGTGTGCCACAACAACGCGGCGGCGAGTGGGTTGCCGCGCTGCGGAACATGGGATCCGTTGACGCCGTAACAACTGTAAAAGCTACAACCGCCAGCGGCGAGCAGCTTTCGGTTGATGTGACTGTTCCGGCTCGCAACTTCGGCGAAGCTGTTTTCAAAACTCCGGCGAAAATAGTGCGGCTCGAGATTGATCCGGAAAAGCTGTATCCGCAGTTGGATTATTCAAACGACAGCATGCCCCGGTCTCGCAATCTCCAGGAAGCCGTAAGTGAAGCCAGCCGGCAATTCGGGGCGCAGGATTTCGTTAAGGCTGAATCGATCGCTCGCGAGGCACTAAGTGTGGCGCCTCAGATGCAGGAAGCACGCATTCTTCTAGCGCGGGCATTGCTGGGTCAGAACAAGATTGATGAGGCGGAAAAACTTTTTCGTTTAGCCATTGAAGAGGCGCTTCCTACGCCGGCATCGCTTGCCTGGGCCAGCATAGGGCTCGGTGCGATCGCCATGAAGAAAGGACAAGCGGTGGAGGCCGCGAAACATTTCAACGATGCGGTGCGCGCCGATGCCGAATACGCTTCGTCTCTGGCAGCTCGCGCCGGACGCATTAGGGCCGAAGCGGCAGGCGCGGTGCCGGTTGACAGCGCAGCGCGTACGTTTATCACGCAACTGGACCAGGCCATCACGGCTGGCAAGAAAGCCGACCTCGAGTCGCGCGTTGTTCCGGGCGAACTTGTTAGATTCATTGGTGGTGTCGTCGGCACCCAACCTGAGATTTGGCAGACGAAAGTTTTACGCACCGAGCAGTTGGACGCGAACCTGGTGGCTGCTGACGTCAGTCTTAACACCCGTGAGTTGGGAAAGGAACAAGCCGGAACGGCGGTGCTGATTCTTGCTCGCGTGGGTGGTGGCTGGAAGCTGGCGGGAATTGACTTGTTTGAAGTCAGGTAGGTAGGACGGCATTCCTGTCTGACCGCTTGCTAGTTACTCTGCAACGGAGGATTCACGAATGATTTTCCAATTATCATTTCTTAATTATCATTTTTCATTGCCAACCTCGACGATGAACGAAATGACAAATGAGAAGTGTCAAATGATATATGGAAAATCGTCTGCGACATAGATATGGAAAATAGTGCATCAGTCGAAAGGCGCGCATCACGCATCAAGCTGCTCTTGATGGATTGCGATGGCGTGCTCACTGATGGGCGTTTGTGGCTTTTGGAAGACGGTGAACAGAAGAGCTTCAACAGCAAAGATGGTTTGGGACTGGCACTATTCCATCGCGCCGGTCTCAGATCGGGAATCATCTCTGGCAGAAACGCGCAGGCTGTCGCTCGGCGTGCCGGCGAGTTGGGCGTGGAGTTTGTGCGACAGGGTGACGAGCAAAAAATACGAGCGTTCGAAGAAGTCTTGCGCTCAGCCGGAGTGAATGAAAATGAGGTTGCTTTCGTCGGAGACGATCTGAGCGACATCCCTCTGATGAAGCGTTCAGAATTTGCGGTGGCGGTCGCCGACGCGGTTGAGGAGACTCGTTCCGCGGCGCACTACATTACGCTGGCAAAAGGCGGACGCGGCGCGGTTCGTGAAGTGGTCGAGTTGATCCTAAAATCGCAGGGGCGCTGGAATGATCTTGTTGAAAGCTACTCGAAGTAATCTTACTGAGGGCCTGGACCGGCAAGTTGAAAGGTTTTGAAGATTTTCCATTCCTCATTTGACATTTCTCATTGTTCATTTACTCGCAACGCTGGCAAGTAGCATTGAATCCGCTAATGACAAATGAGAATTGAGAAGTGACAAATGGAAAATCCAGGATCTTTGTTCAGAGGTTGGGTGCGTTGACACCGGCAGTGTTGTTAACTATCTTCTGAATCCCGAAGCGCCGGAGGTGATGTTTTCATTCTTCATCCTTCCGCCTTCATCCTTCGCTTTGCGGGCGTAGCTCAATGGTAGAGCGCCAGCTTCCCAAGCTGGATGTTGCGGGTTCGATCCCCGTCGCCCGCTCCATTTTTCCTCAGTAAAATCGTAAAGTCCGAGTCCGGCCCGCGCATCCAGGCGTGGCCGCGAAGTTCGCAATCGTTGCTGCCCGTCCGTTGGTACGTCCTAGAGCGGCGCTCGCATGCTCCTCTGCGAGCCCATAGGTTTTGAATAAATCAACAGCTTCGTCAAATGTGAAGGCGAGTTCTGCTTCGTCCAACACCCGCAGCATTTGTTTCGAACGCAGCCGCCACAACGGCGCCGGTGGTAGGCTGCGGCAGGTAATTAGCAAGTGCGAGTCAGCGGGAAGCTGTGGCAACAACCAGCGAAAGAAAGGCACGAGCCAATCAGCATCGTAAACAAGGTGCAGATCCTCAAGAACTATCAGCAGCGGTTCGGCTTTGTCTCTGGTTAGCTGAAACACAAACGCTTCGGCAAGCAGCGAGGCCTCATCGTCCTCCGTCATTTCCATGAATTGCAACACGCGATCCCAGTCAACCGAAGGCCGCTGCCGCCTCACACTCGCTATCAAATATTCATAGAACACGCGCGGATCGCTGTCTGCGGCATCAACCTTGTACCAGGCCACACAACGGCCGTAGCGTCGCGCAAAGTCTGCCGCCAGCATCGTCTTACCCGTGCCGGCGC
>JALYSR010000200.1 GCA_030854715.1 Acidobacteriota bacterium | reverse complement strand
GCTCACCGAAGCCCAGCGCCTGGCTCATATTGGCAGTTGGAATTGGGATTTGCAGAAAGACCTGATGACGTGGTCCGAAGAGCACTATCGCATCTTCGGAGTTCAACGCAGCGACATTGATGTCAATCGTGATGACGATGTATTTGCCTTGATACATCCCGAAGACCGCGAGCTGGTTCGGAGTGAAGTAGCCAAAACGAAGGAGACGAAAGCGCCGTTCAATTTTTACTACCGCATTCTGAGGCGCGATGGGGAGGAACGGATTATTCACTCAAGCGGGCGGGTTGAGACTGATGAGCGGGGACAACCAATCAGAATGTTCGGAACAGCGCAGGATGTGACCGAACGCACACGCATTGAGCAAGAGCTCAGGCAAAGTGAAGAACGTTACCGCGGTCTGGTTGAAAATGCGCATGACATGATCTACGAGCACGACTTGAAAGGTAATTACACTTCAACCAATAAGGCAGGAGAACAAGTTACCGGTTACTCACTTGAAGAAAGTCTGAAGCTGAATCTGAGGCAGATCGTTGCGCCTGAGTATTTGGAGAAAGCGAAGGAGATGCTACGCCGTAAGCTGGCAGGCGAAAAGGTAACTGCTTATGACCTGGAGATCATAGCCAGAGACGGCCATCGCATCACCGTCGAAGTGAACACCAGACTTGTTCTCAAAGACGGTGTTCCAATGGGCGTCCAGGGTATTGCCCGGGATATCACCGAACGCAAGCGAGCCGAGGAACAACTGCGACGGCAGCTTGATTTCACGGAAGCGATTACAGCGAGCCTGGGCGAAGGTGTCTACGCTCTCGACGAGCGCGGGCAAGTAACCTTTATGAATCCTGCCTCTGAGGCCGCACTCCAGTGGAAGCAGTCGGAGTTGTTAGGCAAGAACATGCATGAGGTGATCCACTTTCAATGCATCGATGACAGACCCAGACCTGAGGATGAATGCTCGCTCCTCGGCGTGTTGCGCACGGGACAGTCGATTGAAGTCGAGAGCGATGCGTTCACACGTAGAGACGGCTCAATGTTTCCCGTTTCTTATACGTCAGCGCCGATTATTACCGGGGGACAAGTGATCGGTGCTGTTCTTGCATTCCATGACATCACTGAACGCAAGCGCGCTGAGGAGGGGCTCCGAGAGAGCGAAGAAAGATACCGCCTTCTTTTTGAAAGCAACCCGCAGCCAATGTGGGTCTACGACCTGGAAACGCTGGCATTCCTGGCTGTTAACGCGTCAGCTGTACATCACTACGGCTACTCGCTGGAAGAATTCCTCGCCATGACGATTAAGGACATTCGTCCGGCCGACGACGTGCCCGCTCTTTACGATTCCGTAGGCAGTAATTCGGAGGGCGTTAATGCGCCAAGCATATGGAGACACCTCAAAAAGGACGGAACCATCATTGAGGTAGAAATCACTTCTCACCTATTAGAGTTTGATGAGCGTATGGCGGAACTTATTCTCGCCCATGACATTACCGAACGCCGGCGAGCTGAGGACGCGCAGCGTGATAGTGAAGCACGCAAGAGAGCAATCCTGGAGTCGGCAATGGATTGCATCATCACGATGGACCATGAGGGGTTTGTTGTTGATTGGAATCCAGCTGCAGAAAAAACTTTTGGTTACTCGCAGCAGGAGACAATTGGCAGAACAATGGCCGACCTCATAATTCCTCAGCGGTTTAGAACGCGACACAAACAGGGACTCGCAAACTATCTCGCTACAGGTGAGGGCCGTGTGCTCGGCCAACGGCTTGAGTTAGAAGCGAAACGCAGGGACGGCACGGAGTTTCCGATCGAGGTGACGATTACGCGAATTGAATTAAAAGGCGCCCCGATGTTCACCGGTTACCTGAGAGACATCACGGAAAGAAAAAAATCCGAGGATCGCCTGTCTGCCCAATATACCGTGACTCGTGCCCTGGCTGAGTCAAATACTATCAGCGAAGGGGCAGCAAGAATCCTCGAGGCGGTTTGTGAAAGCCTGCGCTGGGAGTACGGGGTACTTTGGACAGTCGACCGCAAGGCAAATGTCCTGCGTTGCTCTCAGGTATGGCAAGCTCCTGGCGCGGAAGTGGACGAATTCGGGAGTGCCAGCCGTCAGTCTGTTTTTGCGCCAGGAATCGGACTTCCGGGAAGAGTCTGGAACGATAGCAAACCTTTGTGGATTGCCGACGTGGTTGCAGACCCGAATTTTCCCAGGTCCTCTACCGCAGCCAAGGTAGGTTTGCACGGCGCGTGCGCTTTTCCGATACGGTTTCGCACGGAAATTCTGGGCGTAGTGGAATTCTTCAGCCGCTCTATTCGCGAACCTGATCCGGATTTGCTGGCAATGATGGTCACTATCGGCAGCCAGATCGGTCAGTTCATCGAGCGTAAGCGAGTCGAGGCAGCTTTGGGCGAAAGCGAAGAACAACTGCGCCAGTCGCAAAAGCTCGAGGCGATTGGGCAGTTAGCCGGCGGCGTGGCCCACGACTTCAATAATCTTTTGACGGTCATCGGCGGGTACTCGAGCATTCTGTTAGGCAGGCTTTCGCCGGATAGTCCCCATCGTTCGAGCA
>JALYSR010000162.1 GCA_030854715.1 Acidobacteriota bacterium | reverse complement strand
CGGCGAGAGCATTCGGCGAAGCAGCCAGCCGCATGCTTGAGAATGGCGAGCTGGAGAAGTCGCTGGACGCCTACTCCAGGGCCCTGGCGCTCCGCCCGCACGATAAACACTCTCTGAGGGGTTTGCTGTCGGTTCATGCAGCACTGGGTTCGGCGGAGGACGCGGCTGAGCTTCTGGAGAAGGCGGTAGCTGACAATCCTGACGATACCGATCTTATGTCCATGCTGGCGGAGGCTTACATCGAGGCAGAAAATCCGTCGGGCGCCGAACGGGCTACGGCGCTGCTGATGTCGCATGATGCGTCAAATTATCGACGCTACATCGAAGTCGCGCGTGCTTATTTAAAAGCAGGCGAGGAAAACGAAGCTGCCAGAGTCCTCGGCGACGTTATTGAGCCGATGTTGGCGGGGCGCGAGGAAAACGATCTGCTCGAATTAGTTAACGAGCTGCTGACCCGGAGCCCCGAAAATGTAGCTGGTCTTCGTTTGCTCTCGAGAATCCATTGGTGGCAGCGCGACATGGAAAAACTGCGGTCCACACTGGAGCGTCTCGCCGAATCCGGTGAAGCCGCGGGTCTCGCGGAAGATGAGCGCTATGCGCTGACACAATTGGTGCGCCTGGCGCCGGAAGAACAGCATTACCTGGAGCGGCTAAATGCGCTCGGAGGTTCTTTGGAGGAGATTTCCGACGAAGAGCAAATCACCGAAGACCTTTCGTCAGCTGACGTACCCTCTTTCGAGATCTTTGGGGAGACACAATTTGAATTGAACCCAGTGACGGAGCAACTTCACCCCGACGCAAGTGCTTCGTTTGCGGATTTGAACGAAACTGCCGACGTGTCTGTTGGCAACAACGCCGCGAACTCGTCGATTCAAGGTTCTGAGTTTAGTGCCGAGGTTGTAGGCAAGCCAATCGCGGAGTCGGATGATCAGCCGGCGCAGGATGCGCCCAAGGTTAAGTCGATGATGCAGCAGGAACTAGAGAGTGTGGATTTCTATATCGAACAAGGGTATACGGACATTGCCGTTGACACCCTGGAATTGCTGGAGCGGCAGTTTGGCTCAGACCCTGAAATTGATTCGCGCCGGCAAAAACTGAATGTTGCCAAGCTAGGCGCTCAAGCAACACCACAGGCTGAGTCTGGCGCCGAGCTAATAGGCTTTGAGTCCAATGCCGTAGTTGTGCCTGAGGTTGAAGTCGCTTTCGCCGAGATCGAACTGCCATCTTCTCCAGCACCCCAGCCGGCGAGTCCTGTATCAGTTGGCAGCGGTATAGATTCAGGCCTGGCTGAGATTTTTGAAGAGTTCAGGGCTGAGGCTGAAGACGAACAGGGTGCCTCCAACGAAGACTACGAGACGCATTACAACATGGCCACTGCCTACAAAGAGATGGACCTGCTGGACGATGCTATCCGCGAATTTCAAACTGCCGCAAACCTGACCGCGCCAGTTGATGGTACTGGCCGCTATTTTCAATGCTGCAATATGCTGGGCCACTGCTTTGTTCAAAAAGGCATGCCGCAGGCGGCGGTGCTCTGGTTTAAGAAAGGAGTTGAGGCTCCCGGGCGTTCGCCTGAAGAATACAAAGCGCTGCAATATGAATTAGGTGCCGCTTACGAACAGATGGGCGACCTGACGCGGGCGATTGGTGTGTTTACCGAAGTGTACGGACTTGATGTTGGTTATCGCGATGTTAGCGAGAAACTGAATAACCTTCAGGCCCTTCGAGCTACTCACAAGAAGAAAAAGAAACACTGAACCGGAAATCGGGAACCGGGAACCGTTCACGCTTCACAGTTCTCGGTTCACGGTTCCCAGTTCGCAGTTCACGGTTCCCAGTTCGCAGTTCACGTATGTCAGCCAAACTTAGTGTTATCTTCTATATCATTCTCTGCCTGGAGATTGGCATTGTGCTTACGCTCTTGCCCTGGATTCCACAAGGCACGCTGGGCTTGAGCGACTGGGGCAACAACTACTTTCTTCTGTACGCAGCTCGCAAGACGGGCTTATATGGGTTGCAGACAGTCGTCGCTTCCGGGTGGATGCGCGGAGCAGTGACGGGTGTGGGCCTTCTAAATATTGGAATTGCCTTTTGGGAAATATTTCATTTCAAGCAAACTGTCCAAACGCTTCAGCAAAGCACTGAGCCCGCTGGCAAGTCCAAAAAGGATGTCGCTTGACTTACAACGGCCGCAAAAGCCACTCATCTATCTCATCACGAGCGGTGAGACGACCAGCCAGACAACTACGACAAGTAAAGATTTCGCAAACGTTTTAAAGTTGGTAAAAGCGGCAGTGGCTGCCGAGATCGACCTCGTTCAGATCCGCGAAAAGCAGCTGGACGCTGGCGTGCTTTATCAACTAACAGAGAGCGCCGCCGCGATTACGAACGGAAGTGCAACCCGGCTGCTGGTTAATGATCGTGCTGATATCGCGAGCGCTGCGGGAGCGGATGGTGTGCACCTGACCTCAAATTCAATGCCGACCGACGTTGTACGAAACACCTTCGGCCGTGAATTCCTGATTGGAGTTTCAACCCACTCACTAGCGGAAGCTACCAACGCTCATGAAAACGGCGCGGATTTTATCGTGTTTGGCCCCGTTTTCGAGACCTCATCCAAACAGCAGTACGGCGAGCCAGTGGGCCTCATCGAACTTGCGAAGGTTACTTCAACGCTGAAACCATTCCCCGTCATGGCCCTCGGAGGCATTACGCTTGAAAGAGTTTCAGAATGCTTTCGCTCTGGCGCTCAGGGAATAGCCGCGATCGGGATGCTGAATGACCCAAGTCGATTGAGTGATATTGCGAATGACATTCGGGCAAGGTTTGACCCACACTAAACAAATGATGAATTCCCTGCCCAGGGCGTTGACCGTTGCGGGATTCGACCCCTCGGGCGGGGCAGGCGTGCTTGCCGATACAAGAACTTTCTCGACCTTTGGATTTCAGGCCTCGGCAGTAATCACATCCGTCACTTTTCAAAACGAGTCGAGGATTTTTGGCGCTGTCCATCAAACCGCCGAAGCAGTGTGCGCCCAGGCGAGGCCGCTACTGGAAAATTACACTTTCGCTTGCGTCAAGACGGGAATGCTTCCTACTCGCGAGGTGGTAAAAGAGGTAGCTGGTCTGTTTCGGGAAACTAATCTGCCGTCGCCAGTAGTCGATCCAGTGATCATGTCCACGTCTGGCCACCGTCTGATGGAAGAGGGAGCTTTGGAAATTTTAATCAGCGACCTGCTTCCGCTGGCTCGGCTGGTAACCCCGAACATTGCTGAGGCGGAGACACTGGCGGGAGTAGAGGTAACTTCGGAAGAAGCGATGCGAGTGGCTGCGCAGAAGATCCGCGAACTTGGCGCGCGAGCTGTCTTGATTAAAGGTGGACACCTGAAGAGGCAGAAGGCAGATAGCAGTATGCAGACGGCAGAAACTGAAGGCGGCTGTGCGCTTACAGAAGATGCCATTGATGTGTTGGATGATAATGGGAACGTTAAGGTCTTTCGCCAGCAACGCGTGATGGGAGCGCAGCTTCACGGCTCCGGCTGTATTCTTTCTGCCGCAATCGCCGCCGGCCTGGGCAAGGGAATGTCGCTGGAAGAAGCAGTCGGCGCGGCGAAGAGTTTTGTGTTAGCTGAGATTCGCAATACGCCGCGCGGGCGAAATTAACCTTCGATTGTTACCTGCTCCATTTTTACTTCCGATGCTGGACGGTCGCTGCGATCGGTTTCAGACGTGGCAATCGCATCCACGACGTCCAAACCCTCGGTTACGCGTCCAAAGATCGTGTAGCTCGGCGGCAGGGGATAATCCGAGTGCATGATAAAAAACTGAGAACCGTTTGTGTTTGGACCAGCGTTTGCCATGGCCACAGTGCCTTTCTTGTAGCCACGTTGATAGAGCGCTGAGGAAGCATCTATCTCATCGTTGAAGCGCCCGCCACCGGCCGACTCGCCGCCGCGTCCTGTCCCGGTCGGGTCACCACCCTGGATCATGAAGCCTTTAATAACGCGATGGAAGATGACGCCATCGTAATAACCGCGTTCGGCGAGCTTGATGAAATTCTCCGTGGTCTTGGGAGCATCCGACTCGAGAAGTTCGAACCGGATAGTTCCTTTGTTAGTCTGGATTGCGGCGGTGCGATTTGGCATGTGTCTCCCTATATTGACTAAGCAATTGATGTCTGACAGTCGATGGATGACAAGATACTTGGTTTGCCTGTAGTTTGTCACCCGCGTTGGTTAGAGAAAGAATCTACTCGCAAAGAACGCAAAGTGAAGTGAAGAAAAAACTGTGCGTTCCTTTGCGAAATCCTCTGCGACCTTGCGGTTAAGCCTTTTACCGAGTCTAGACATAGATGCTCAATAAACCTATCGAGGTGCAGGATGATTGCTCCAAGTGGTGCCGGGAAACCATGACGAGTTTGCACTAAAGATTGTCTTACAGATTTCAATTCACGCGAGAAAGGCCCTAATCAATGAATGTTACGCATCTTGAATGCGCCGCCTGTCACCTTAAACACGAGGCACAGCGGTTGCTCAATCTCTGTCGCGAATGCGGCAAACCACTGTTGGTCAGATATGACCTGGAACGCGCCGAGCAAACTTTGACAAAACAATCGTTGGCTGGTCGGCGCGCGGATCTTTGGCGTTATCGGGAAGTATTACCGGTTGAAAACGAGGAGAACGTTGTCTCGCTTGGCGAAGGATGGACGCCGCTGCTTCGTGCCGGGCGTTTAGGAAAACAAATTGGTCTTGACGCACTTTACATCAAAGACGAATCGCAAAATCCAACGCAGAGCTTCAAGGCTCGTGGGATGTCGGCGGCGGTGTCAATGGCGAAGGAACTTGGAGCGCAGAAGCTTGCGGTGCCTTCGGCTGGAAACGCAGCGGGCGCGCTTGCTGCATACGCAGCCCGCGCCGGTCTTGAGTGTTTCATATTTATGCCCAACGACACTCCACGCGCAAATGTAATCGAATGCGAACAGACGGGGGCGCACGTCACGCTGATGCCAGGACTAATCACTGATTGCGGCGCGGAAGTGACAAGACGAAAAGATGCTGAAGGATGGTTTGACGTTTCCACTTTGAAGGAGCCTTACCGCATTGAAGGTAAAAAGACACTTGGGTACGAACTGGCCGAACAACTTGATTGGAGTTTACCCGACGTCATCATCTATCCCACCGGCGGTGGGACAGGATTAATCGGCATGTGGAAAGCATTTGACGAGATGGAACAGATGGGCTGGATCGATTCCCGGCGTCCGCGAATGGTGACAGTGCAGGCAAGTGGTTGCGCCCCCATCGTACGGGCATTTGAAGAAGGAAAGCGATTCGCCGAGGATTTTCCTAACGCCGAGACGGTTGCTTCGGGTCTGCGCGTGCCGCGCGCCATTGGAGATTTTTTGATCCTTGACGCGTTGCGAGAATCAGGCGGCACTGCGGTCGCAGTAACAGACGAAGAGTTAATTGCGGCAACTCGTGAGATTGGTGCCGCCGAAGGAGTCTTTTGCGCACCTGAAGGCGCGGCGTGTTTACCGGCGTTGCGAAAGTTGCTCGACGCCGGAGAGGTAAGCGCAAACGAGCGCGTCGTCTTATTCAACACCGGCGCAGGTGTGAAATACCTAGAGGCTTTTGCCTAGTTTCAAAACGTGCTGGAGTTCAATCGGAGGTCATAGTCCCGTGAAGTATCTTGTTTCGCTAATGATTTGCACGGCTTTGGTTGTACCAGGCAGCGCGTTTGGGCAAACGAACCAAAGCGCGTTGATGAATGAAAACGAGCGCGCACAGCTTAATTCGCTGCGCCGCGGTGGACTCGAGGCGCTTTATAATCTCGACTACGACAAGGCCCAGAAAGATTTCAAGGAGATCGTCCGTCTGTACCCAACCCACCCGGCCGGTCCGCAGTTGTTGGCCGCTCGCCTATGGATCAAAACGCTCTATGAATCGCGCCGGCTGCAGTCGTCTCTCTATAGCTCGGAAAGTTTCTATTCCAGCGGCGATGACACGGTTGATTCAAAGATCATCACGGAGTTTCGCAACCTGACACGCGAAGCCAAAAGGCTCGCCGAATCTCGACTGAAGCAGAACCCGAAAGACATTGAGGCACTCGATTGGCTCGCCGCGATCGAGGGGTTGAAGGCTTCGTTTGAGGAAGCCGTCGAACGCCGTCACTTTGCCGCGCTACGCGATGGGGATGATGCGGTGGACCATCATCGCGAAGTCCTCAAGCTTGATCCGAATTTCATTGACGCCGGACTAACGACAGGCCTTTACGATTATGTCGTGGGGTCGTTGCCCTTACCGATCAAGGTTATTGCCGGCCTCACCGGTTTTCGTGGTTCAAAGAAACGCGGGCTGCAAATGCTCGAGCGCGTCGCCAAAGAAGGCACCTGGTCACGAGACGACGCCAAGACTCTTTTGATTGTTCTTTATACCCGGGAGAAACGCCATGCCGATGCCTTGGCCCACGCGCGCGAGCTAACTGCCAGATATCCGCGCAACTATCTTTTCCGGTTGGAAGCTGCTGATGCACTGGTAGCCCAGGCAGAGGTTGCACGAAAAGCCAACAACATCGAAGCAGCTGTCAAAGCCGAACGCGAAGCGTTTGCGACGTTTGACGAACTCCTGCACGACCGTTCAGTTCGGGACACCGTTTCGCAGGCGCTCGATCTGGTCCACTTCAAGTATGGCGAGGTTTTGCTGACTGCAGGCGAAGGGGAACGAGCGGCCAGAGAGTTTCTGGCGGCTACTAAAGTCCAGCACGCCGAGCCAGCCCTCGTGACGATGGCCCACCTCTACGCTGCGCGCGCTTTTGACCTGGCAGGGAAACGCGACGAGGCGTTGGCCCAGTATCGCGAAGTACTGACCCGGCCAGACATTTATGCCGCACACGATGAGGCTAAAAAGGGTCTGCGACAGCCATACAGGACTGAAGAGCGAGACAGCGGAATATAAGTAAACGGAGCACTAAATGAGAAGTATAACGAGAACCGACAACTTCCAGGATGCCACGCGCGAGCAAACCAGTGTGTTGGCTCCTCTCGAGAGAGTCGTGCTTCGAGTACTCGTACGCCACATGCCTGAATGGATAAATTCCGACCACCTCTCGCTGCTGGGACTGGTCGCCATGTTTATGGCTGGAGTGTGCTACGCACTAAGCAAGCAGAATCCGCTGATGCTGCATGTCGTCAACCTGTTCATATTCCTCAACTGGTTTGGTGATAGCCTCGATGGAACGCTTGCTCGCTATAGAGATCGTCAGCGTCCGCGTTACGGGTTTTATGTGGATCACATCATAGATACTTTCGGCACAATGTTCTTGATCGTTGGTCTCGCACTTTCCGGTTACATGAGCGAACGGGTGGCAGCACCTTTGCTGATAGTTTTCTTTATGCTGGCAATCAACTCATACCTGGCTGCTTACGCCCTCGGCGTTTTCAAGATTTCTCAATGGAAAATGGGCCCTACCGAAATGCGTTTATTGCTCATCATAGGAAATGTTTCCCTGATTCACAGCGCCTATACCCGTATGTTCGGGCGCCGGTTTCTGCTATACGACGTCGGCGGTGCCATTGCCATCGCCGCAATGGCATTGATACTGGTGGTGTCGTCAATTCGGAACACGCACGCTCTCTACGAATTGGAACGACTGCCTGAGCGGTGACGCCCTCGATGCTTCACTGGATCAAGTTTAATTTAGTCGGTGTGTTGGGGTTTGCGCTGCAGTCTGTGGCGCTCATTGTGCTTACACGCAATGCGCCTGGTCTTAGTTACCTCGCGGCCACGGCCCTGGCTGTTGAGTTGGCAGTGCTAAATAACTTCGTCTGGCACCAGCGTTGGACCTGGAAAGACCGGCCTTCCTTAACGGGAAGACAAACGTTGCGCAGATTAATAAAGTTTAACTTGACCAGCGGCTTGATTTCGATCGCCGGCAATCTGGTTCTCATGAGTATCCTGGTGGGACGCCTTGGCCTCCACGTAATCCGGGCCAATTTAGTGAGCGTCGCAGCTTGCTCAATACTCGGCTTTATACTTGCCGATCGAGTTGCGTTTGATGTGAACAACGCTGCAATGTAAACCAAACTGTTGGTTTGTGGACGATGGGTTATCATTCTCATTAAAGCGGTCTCGGTGTTCGCAGGTGCGCAAACTAACTGTGTGCGCTACCCCAGACGCTTGACGCTTCGCCCCCTCGCCGCGTACAAACCTAACAATGCTGGGATCCCAATCAAGCAATGCCCCCACCGCATCAGTTGCACCAAAAGCAGTCGAGACTTTTAACCTTGTCCGGCGGTTTAGAGAATTCGTAGCCGTCGACGACCTCAATCTCACTGTGCGGCGCGGAAGCTTCTTCGGTTTTCTTGGACCTAACGGCGCCGGCAAATCGACCACTATAAAGATGTTGACGGGTCTGCTTGCTCCGACGAGCGGCAGGATACGGGTTCTCGGTCGCGATATCGCTACAGAGCCGTTGGAAGTGAAAAAGCGCATCGGAGTCGTTCCCGAAGACCTAAATCTCTTTGAGCGGCTGACCGGCGCGGAGATGCTCTCGTTTACCGGAAGAATGTATGGCTTACAGAAAGCTGAAATCGCCGAACGCTCGCCTGAGCTGCTCGAGCTGATGGAACTGCGCGACGAGCCCAAGAAGTTAATCGTCGAGTACTCGCATGGGATGAAGAAGAAACTCTCCCTGGCGTGCGCTTTGATTCATCGCCCCGAGATACTTTTTCTCGATGAGCCCTTTGAAGGCATCGATGCCATCGCCTCAAGAACATTGAAAGACCTGCTTTCCCGGCTGACGGAACGCGGTCTGACAGTTTTCCTGACTTCCCATGTGCTGGAGATTGTCGAAAGGCTTTGCAGCGACATTGCCATTATTTCGCAAGGCAAACTTCTCGCCGCCGGTTCGCTTGCAGAGTTACGAAAAGGAATTCGTTTGGAAGACGACGGCCAGGAAAAAGGACCCGTCTCGCTGGAAGAGTATTTCATTCAGGTGGTTGGCGGCGTTCGCAACGCTGGAGAAGAAGACGTGCTCAAGTGGCTGACGTGATCGCACCTATGGATTGAACAATTACATAATGCAAGATATTCCCTCGCAGATTAGTTATTGGGATCGTGTAGCAAGCGAAAAGCGCTTTTCACACCCCCTTCGCGTTGACTGGCTGCTGAAACATTTTAAGAACCCTGAAGCTAGAGTCCTTGATTATGGTTGCGGCTATGGACGCACGCTCGCAGATCTTTCCGCTGCGGGTTTTAAGAATCTCTTCGGGGTAGATTTCGCTGAAGCGATGCTGGCACGCGCGCGGGTTGAGGTGCGTGGCCCGGGCTTGATTCGCAATGACGGACGCGACTTACCTTTCAAATCTGAATCTTTCCACGCTGTCCTGCTCTTTGCCGTGCTTACCTGTACGCCGGAAGATCACGAACAACGACTTCTTCTGGCTGAAGCAGAGCGCGTGCTAAGACCTGGCGGGCTGCTTTATCTTAGCGATGTCCTGGTTAATGATGATGCGCGCAATCGTGAGCGCTACGAACGCGATGCCGGCCGATATGACTGCTACGGAATATTTGAACTACCTGAAGGCGTCGTAGTCAGACACCACACCCGGGAATGGATTGAGAAGATAACAGGTCGGTTCGAGCGACTGGAGTATGAACCTTTCGATGTGACTACGATGAACGGGAACCTGTCGGCAGCATTTCAATATCTGGGTCGCAAATCTACCTGAGCCGCACACGTTTTGCCGGCGTCTGAATCTAAATGGTTTCAAACTTAATTACTGGATAAAAGCTAAGGAGGCAAAACTTGTCGACGACAACTCTCCGCATAATCGGAATTCTGTTTTTGGTAGCAGCGGCCGTGGTTGCAATCCTGAACCTCAAGCGAGTGGCCAACCTGGGCATGATGTGGCTCGTGCCCGTGCTGATGATCATCGGCATTGGCTTGGTGGTTCGATCGAGGGGCGGCAAGTAACTTCCAGACTCCTTGATTTTTGAACTCGCGTCAGGACGCTATCGTGGAGTTTCTCATAATCCTCGTAAGTAGTGGCGTCGTGCTGATATACTTCGCCGCACCCTCGCGACTTCAAAACTCATCCTGGAAAGGAGTCCTGCATGGCCAACGATCCTGGTCTTTCTCGTGATACCTGCATCTATATGGAAGCCGTCTCGGGCGACGGCGGGGTGCACACAAATCCCACCTGGTGGCTCAGCCCCGACATAGAGCTAACGGGACCCATCTCCGGTCCCGACAAAGCAGACCCCGGCCAAATCAATCCGGTTAACGTTCGCTCTCACAACAAAGGAGGCCAGTGCACTTCTACGGGAGACGAGGCTATTATTGTGGAGCTGTGGGTTGGTAATCCGTCCATTGTCATGACACCCGACAATCCGGCGAGCACCTCTCTGGTGACGAAGATGGGTTCGCCGATGCCGCTACCCGGAAATAGCGCAACCCAACTCATAGACTGGACCCCACCGGGTGGTTTGCCGCCCACCGATCCGCAAGGTCCGGGACACAAGTGTCTTATCGCGAGGTGCTATCCCGATAGTCTGACAGCAAGCCCCATAGATTTTTTCCTGCCGGACGATCCGCATGTGGCGATGCACAACATCTGCATCGTCCCTTGTGGCGGACCCGGCGCGGCAAACCGTCCGGGGCAGTGTGGGCTCGAAGTAACTACAGCTAGCTTGAACCGGAAGGAGCGAGAAGCAGTAACGTTGCGAGTCGTGCCTGATACGCGTCCGGACCAGTTTGTGCGCGCGACTGTTTTGAAGTTACTGGAAAAACTTCCTGGCTTTAAGAAACTGGCCGTGCGGCCGGTGCCGAGGTTCAACTTTGAACTTCGCGGATTCCCGGGCGCGCGGATCAACGATCAAACAAAGCCTGGCTGTTTGGGGATTTTGTCTGGAGGCAAGAGATACTATGAAGCCGGCATTAACCTTGAGGTTGCGCAAGTGACCAGATTCAATTTTGTTGCCGACCTGAGCGGCTCTGAATTTGGCGACGCGCACATCTTTCATCTCACACAGTCCAGCGCGAAACAGCCGCGCCAGGGAGGCTTGACGATTGTGATGGTGGCTGTTTGAGCTAGTGCAAAATATTCAGCGTCACATGCGAGTTGTATTTCAGTGAGTGATAAACCCGCTCTGTAGCTTTCTGAAAATCATCGGTTTTATCCAGCTTGTAGTTTGGCATGAACTTCTGCGGGTTGCGTGCGACCAGCGGAAACCAGGTGCTTTGCACCTGCACCATGATGCGATGACCCTTCTTGAAGGTATGCACAATGCCCGGCATCACGTATGAAATCCTGGTTGGCGTGTTTGGCTTCAACTGCACGGGCTTTTCAAAATCATTTCGGAAACGCACCGGAAACGGCTCACCGCGCAAAAGCATTTGATAGCCACCCGGCTGAAACACGCAGCCAGCAGAATCGACCGGTGGTTTCACCCCCTCAGGATATTTATTATCGTCAGGAAAAACGTCGATTAGCTTAACGACGAAATCAGAATCAGTTCCACTCGAAGAAATGAAAAGCCCGGGCTTGATATCACCTGCCACGGTGATGTCTTCGGTGAGAGGTTCCGTCTGATAGACGAGAACATCCGGGCGCCTGCCGGCGAACCGTTGATCTTCAGTCATAAAGTCGCGTGGGTAATTGAGTGTGACTTTCTGTGTGTAAGGAACGGGGTTCAGCGGGTCGCTGACGTATTCGTCATAAGCTGCGCGGCCGACGTCGCTGGTAGGTTTCGTAAATGAAAGGTTGCCATTGGGGAGCAAATAGAGCGGTGTTTCAACCGAGGCGCTTGGATTCCAGGTGGTATAGTCGCGCCAAATATTCGAGCCGGTGTCGAAGACGTTGACGTCCTTAATTTGCGAAATGTCACCTTTGTCTTCCAGGAAGTAGTTGAAAAACGTCAGCTCGAAGTGCTCGCGATAATAGCTCCCGGTCTTTTGTTGAAAATAAGCCGTGCCCAGCCAGTCGCCATCAGAACGTGCCCAGCCGCCATGAAACCATGGCCCCATGACGAGAACATTGTAAATGCCCGGGTTCTGCCGTTCTATGTGACGGTAAGTTTCCAACGCGCCGAACAGGTCTTCATTGTCATACCAACCGCCGACAGTCATTACGGCAGCCTTGATATTTTTCAAGTTAGGAAGGATGTTGCGCTCCTGCCAAAACCGATCGTAGTTAGCGTGGGCCATCATTTGATCCCAGAACTTGATACGCGTGCCGAGCTGTTTCTCGTAAATGTCCTCCGAATGGCCCAGGCTTCCCATCTCAAAATAGAACTTGTAGCCGTCCTGAGTTCCAAATTTGAATGGTTTGAGATAGTCGCTGGTTGAAGTCGGCGTTGGGCGCGGCTGACCAAAGCCAGTAAAGAAAGCGTAATTCTGGGCAAGAAAAAGCGCGCCATTGTGATGCATGTCGTCGCCGTGGAACCAATCGGAAACCGGCGCCTGCGGCGAAATCGCTTTTACTGCGGGATGACTGTCAATGCCGGCCATCGAAGTGTAAAAGCCCGGATAAGAGATGCCCCAAACGCCGACGCGGCCGTTGTTGTTGGGAATATTCGTGATAAGCCAATCAACGGTGTCATAAGTATCTGAAGTTTCGTCAATTTGTTTGCCGGTTTTGTTTGGAATGTACGGCCGTACGTCCTCGAATTCACCTTCACTCATCCAGCGCCCGCGCACGTCCTGGTAGACGAAAATGTAGCCTTCGTTTTGAAAGAGGAGCGATGGGCCCAGAGTCGTTTTGTAAGCATTGGGCCCGTAGGGAGCAACGGTGTAGGGTGTTCGATCGAGCATGATTGCGTATTTGCGCGACGTGTCCTTGGGGACATAAATCGCCGTGAAAAGTTTTACGCCGTCGCGCATCGTGATCTGCTGTTCGGTTTTGGTGTATTTGGCCTTTACGTCGGCTTCGGTCTGGGCATGGATTGGCGCAAACGTGAAGAGGGTTATTGCCAGCGGCAGATGTAAACTGAAAATCGAACGCATCTTCATTGTGTATCCTCAGAAACTGCCTTTTGTTAGACGGAAAGTGGGACGACGCCGTCACGAAGGGATACTGGTATCAGGCAACTTCGATGGCGAGCTGCTCCACGATCGATTCATCGGTGGGAACCGACTCGCCATCTTTGCTAAGACTTTCTACGTCGCCGCGAATCGCGTCTGTTGCCATAATCCGGGCTGCCTCTAAAGTATCTCCTTCGGTTACCAGCCCCGGCAAAGCAGGACAAGTCACGACGTAACCGCCCGTAATGTCCGGTGACATCACGACGGTAAAGTTCTGGATTCTCATCGGAGGTTTCAGTTCGGGGACTTATTACGGCACTTCCACGATCAGCTCGCGGCCGAACGTAAAGTTAGGACGCTTTCGTCCCTTCAAGTACTTGGCGGCAGTTTGCGAAAGGGCCGTTATGAGAATTGGCAGCGCGATAGTCGCATCGCAATTCACGTAAGCGCTATGTGCGCCGCGCGCGAGTTTGCCGTAGACCAGGCCTTCGTCAAACGCAACCGCATTCGACCTGCCGCCGGGGTGTGGCGCATCGGTAGTGATCTGGATTGCGTACTTGTGACCTTGATGGTGGTTCTTAAGAATAAACGAAGAAACCTCGGTTTGCTGCACAAAGCTTTTCGGCGTCCCGCCGCCAAGATTGATAACACCGGTTAGACGCGCTCGCGCCGTAATGTTTGCCATGTCAAGTACGTCCTGCACCATGTCAAACATGAAGTTATTCTTTTTTTCAAAACGAGCGGCGGCAATTCCGACAGCGATCCCGCTATCCGCAACTCCAGGACAGAAAATTGGAACTCGCGCCTTGTAGGCCGATGTGAGAACGCCATCTTCCGTGGCGATTTCAGCCAACTCTCGGCCAAGCAGATGCAGAAATTCGCGTGTCGAGTAAGGTCGACTCTGATCGAGCTGATTGGTAAAGCCTCCCACCCATTCATTGGCCTCACGATATTCTTCATCACTGGCCAGCAGATCCCACATGCGGCTGATTTGCGACGCGTCGAGTTCTGCGTCAGTCATGTTGGGATGGGCCTGGAAATGGTAACGGCCAAGCGTTTCATGCAAGTCATGAAAGAGAAGTGATCCTGAAAGTACCAGCACATCGACAAAGCGGTTTTTGATAACGTAAGCCAGCAGCCGGCGCATGCCTGCGGGTATCAGGGCGCCCGAGCCGGCAACAATGATGGTGGTGTTGTCGCCGAGCATGTCGAGCCAGATTCGGTGAGCCTCCGCCATCTGACGGCCGCCAAACCCGGCACCCTCCATTTTTTCCAACAGACCAGCCACCGAGCGATCGCGATCCACCTGGACCGGCCGCGTTGGCGTCGTAAGATATTTCGATGCTTTTGGTTTTCGCTGAGTAACCATAAAGGTTGTCAACCTCTCAATTCGTGGACCGTCAAGCGGATAATTAGTCCATTTCAGAAATAGTGGGAACCAGGATTTCCGGGATCCTCATCCGAGCAACTCGGGTTGAGTAGTAGTCTAATAATCAGTGCTACGCCGTGAGCGCGTCTTTGCGCCATTGACCGAAAGGTAGGTATAGGCGTCATAACGCGACTCGTAAAATTGCGCCAGCTCGGCGCCATCGGCCTCGCTCAGTTCGCCGTCCTTGACTCGCTGGTTTATCAAACGACGGAAGCCGTCGTGCAACAGGCTGCGCTCGTAGCGAGCGCGCTCGGTAGCTTCCCCCACGGTCGTCCCTCGAATCACTTTCTTGATCAGATAACCTTCGTCGTCGATGTAAATGTGCGCTTCGTGCGGCGTGCCAAAAAGATTATGGTTGTTTCCCATCACTTCCTGATAAGCGCCCACCAGCAGGAACGCCAGGTAATAGGTTTCACCCGGAACCAGGGAGTGAAGCTCAAGCACCTGTTTTACGTCGTGCAGATCTACAAACTTGTCGACCACACCGTCAGAATCGCAGGTGATGTCGCAGAGCGTTGCATATTCAGTTGGCGGCTTGTTGAGATAGTGAATGGGCACGATCGGAAAAAGTTGATCGAGGGCCCAGTGGTCCGGAACTGAACGAAACACCGAAAAGTTCGTTAGATACTTGGCACACAAAAGACGCCGCAGATCGTCAAATTCTTCGGAAACGTATTTGGCCTGCTGGGCATGCTTGTCGGCGCGTTCACAAACATCCCAAAACAAGACCTCGCCCTTCGCGCGATCTTCCAGAGACACCAGGCCGAGATTAAAAAGGGTGAACAACTCCTCGCGATGCTCCAGCGCGTCGTGGTAATACTCCCGATAGTTCTTAACATTGATCGACTCTCTGAGTTCACCCAACTCGGTCACAACCTGAGGATCATCATCATCGATCTCGATCGGAGTGATGTCCTCGACCACAGTCTCGATTTCATCCTGCACGTTTGTAACTAGCATCGCGTGGTAGGCGGCCAGGTACCGTCCTGATTCCTGAATAATTGTCGGGTGCGGCACGTTTTCGTCATCGCAAACCTGTTTGATTGTGTAGATAACGTCGTTAGCAAACTCCTGCGCCGTGTAATTCGCCGACGAGTCAAACGCGGTCTTGGAGCCGTCGTAATCAACCGCCATGCCGCCACCGACATCGAGTAGATCTACCGGCACCTTCATCTGGTAGACCTTGGCATAGACGCGCGCCGCCTCTTTCATCGCATTCTTGATTCGCTTGATATCGGTCAGCTGCGAGCCGATGTGAAAGTGGAGCAGCTTGAGCATGTCAATGAGGCCCGCTTGTTCGAGGCGGCGAATCACCTCGAGCATCTCTGTGGTAGTTAATCCAAACTTTGCCGCTTCGCCTCCCGACTTTTCCCAACGGCCGGAGCCTTTGGAATAAAGCTTGACGCGCATTCCGAGGATGGGAAAGGGGCCTTCCTGACGCTCGACGATACTCAGAACGTGATCCAGTTCGTTGAGTTTTTCGATCACGATCACGACCCGCTTGCCGCAGCGCGCGCCGGCAAATGCAAGTTCGATAAACTCTTCGTCTTTGAAGCCGTTAAGGACCAGCAAGCTATCGGGAGTCTGTTCAAGCGCCAGCGCAGCGTAAAGTTCTGCTTTTGAACCAGCCTCGAGGCCAAAGTCGTAACGCGAGCCTTCGCGCAGGTACTCTTCAACCAGCGCCCGCTGCTGATTGACCTTCATCGGGTAGACGCACATGTGGGCACCCGTGTATTCAAATTCTCTAATCGAGCGGCTGAAAGCGCGCTGAAGTTTCCTTACCTGCGCGGCGACTAATTGCGGGAACCGCAGCAGCACCGGCGCGCCAATTCCGCGGCGGGCCAGGTCATCAATAATCTCTTTTAGGTCTGCTGAGCGGGAGTCACCTTCGGCAGGACGGACGATTAGGTTTCCCTTGCGATTTACGTCAAAGTATCCAGCGCCCCAATTTTCGATACCATAGGTTTCGAGCGTCTGCTCAATTGCCGTGGTCAATTCGCGGTCTCCTGACTTGCGGTCGGAAAAGCTTGTATGTTCTTGATTCCAGAAGCCAAAAGCGTAGTTATACACATCCCGAGTTCGGTTAGCGGGGAATATCTGGATGGGACGCTTAGTCGCGCAATGTAACAGAAAACGCGAAGTCGGTCTATAACTTTTTTGTTTCAGCTTAAGCTTTCAGATCCCATAAGTGATTGATGTAGAACTCTTTATATAAGAAACCAGCAAGCCAAGCGGTCACACTTGGGCTGCAAGGTGGTTGGAGTTGACCGGGCTCGACACATGCTGTAGAAATACTCGCGTTTGACTCGATTGCGGTAACTCACGCCTCTCTTCAACGGCTATGACTTCTCCACTGATCATAAGCGCTGCGGCAACCTAATCGCTTAGTAGGGTTGCCACACACCCGTCTAAAGCGAGCCTGAGGTATTTCCACCGTGATTAGTTATTCAGATTACTGTGCTTGATTATGGATTTTGTCGAGTCGTCTGAATTGTTGTAGACAAAAGGAGATGCGATGAAGGTCATAAAAGAGACCATTGGCAATGCGGAAGTATATATCCAAACTTTGGACGAGACACTGGATATTGTTGGCGTTACTGGAACTGAACGGAAAACGCAAGTCACCAGTTTCAACGCGGATTTGCGCGCCGCATACACAAAAATTCGATCCGTAGTCAGAGACATCGCGGCAGATTTTGGCTCGGAATTAAAAAACATAGGGACGCAGGTCAGTCCATCAGAGGTCGCAATGGAGTTTAGTCTGGGTTTGTCTTCTGAGGGTAAGATCCTTTGGCTTGTAAGTGGAAAAGGCGAATTTGGTTTCAAGGTAAACATAACCTGGGATCTGAGTGGTAATGAAAATCCCGCCAAAACCAAGCGTTGACGAACTGCTTGCCCAAGCAGTCTGCGCCATTTTCGTCGATAATTCGAAAGCCACGGGATGGCTTTTTAGCGAAGAGGGCCATCTGCTGACGGTCGGCCACGTGTTCCCACCGGATGCTCAGGGCACTGATGTAGAAGTACAGTTCCTGGACGATATCCCGCGCAAGGCTCACAAGCTCTATTCAGCCTACAGCCAGCAGACCGCCGACGACTTTGCCATACTCCAGCTTGAAGACTCCGCCCCCCTAGCCAATCGCGAACCTCTTCCGGTTGCTTTCGTGCCATCAGTGAAAGGCCAATGGAGACTGCAGGGGTATGGCAAGACGCTGGGGCAGCAGTCTGGTGGGCGGGGCGAGTTTGTGGGACTAGCCCAAGTTCAAAACTCCTCTGATGATTTCTTTTTCAAACTGGATAGTAAGCAAGCCGGCGAGTCGGGGTTTAGCGGATCACCAATATTCAGCGAAGAACTGCAGGCCGTAGTAGCTATTCAAACCGAGGCCACTATCGCGGATTTAGGGGCTGAACGTGACACGGTCTTAGCCGTGCCGCTCTATCGGATCGCTGGCCGCTGGAAGAAGTTTCGCGGTTTGGCCAATGAGCTTGCTGCGCGAACGGATGAAGAAGAGGACCGACACGCGTCGCCCAAAAAATATCTCGAGTACCGAATCAAGAAAGCTTACGCAACTCTTGGCGACAGTGCGACTGATTCCAAGACGGACGAATCTTCTTCGGAGATACTCGAGGCGAAATACGCTGAGGGAATTAAGCTTTACCTGAAAATATATTTTTTGTTGTGCGAGCGAATACACCAGTCTCCTAATCCTGAAATCATCAAAATCAAGCCGCACTTCCCGGAAATTACTATCGAAGAAACGAGACAGTCTCTCCAGTCTGAGGCAGGTCCGAGGATTTATACTAACTTGCCGGGCCGTCGCGTTACTATCGGCGTTTCCCAGATGTTTCGGATTGCTGACTTGTTAACTCGACCCGAAAGCGTGAGAGCCAGGGAATTCTACGAGGCTATTACTAATGCAAACAAAATGCGTCGTAGCCTGCGTGGACGCAAGAAATTCAAGTTGGGGGCCTTGGGCAGCCTAAGGCCCGTAACCAACAAACCCAATGACTACGACAGTTTTTGGAACCCGGCGATTCCGGACTTTAGTTCACCTGCAGTTCAGCCGCTCGCCTTCATCCCTTATGAACTTAGCCTGATGAAGCAACTACAAAATTCCCACCTGGGAACTGGAGATGAATCAACTATTAACAGGGTTACTGTCTCAGCAACCATTCAAAACTATCAGATCAATGGTCGACTGAGAATTTATCCACCGGGCATCGGCGTCATTAGTTTGAGCCTGGCCTTAGAGTTCAAGGACGGGGTTCCTATCGAGTTGGTGGCTCAGATTGCTCACAACATCGAACAAGTCCTCTTTGTCGGTCCGGGGGACGCGAAGCCCTACGATGTCATCATGCTCAAGATCATCAATCGCGTCATTGATAATCTATTCAATGACGAGGGCTTTGACTACAGCCATCGTCATTGGTCTCCTCCAGTTACCACCTTCAGCTTCCCGGATTCTGAGGGATTTGTGCCGGAAGACCGGCTGAGTGAACTGGCCTATCTGATGTCTCTCGCTCCCGCAAATCGCGGTGACTTGCCGTATCTTGAGGGTCGTATCCGACAGGCGCTCAGGACGCCACGATGGAAACAGGAGGGCATTTTGGCGGTGGCAAGCGAAGGCGTGGCGCTTTTCTTCGTAGACGACCGCGGCAACAAAATGTTGAAGCGGCGGCGCAACAGCTTTCGACTTTGGTTGACCGAGACGCATGAGTTGATTTCGGCCGCGGCTTACGCACAGCAGGCATTTGCCGAAGAGATAGGGAAGCTTTATATCGGACTGATCCTGGATAAGTTATGGCTGCCGCAGAATGGCGAGCGATTCAAATACCTGAAGAGTTTGCTGGAGACAATGCAGCAAGTGATGCGAGCAATCAACTCAATCGGCGGGCCAAATGGTCACCTGCGCAACCAAGGCGCAGGGGCTTTGACCACTTTCGCCCGGGACGTGTGGACTTACAGCAATCCCGTGGACCGTGCCGCATTGGAAAATGGGATAGCTTACATTTCTGACTGGGTGGATAAGTATGCTGAGAACCCGCCGGGTGACGTCTCGAGTCTGCGTCCCGTAGTGGATGCCATCCGACGCATGAGCCCACCTTTTTCAGAAGCCGCTGACAGGTCGCAAACCAAAAACGCTAACCCGCAGAACCAGGAGCTTGAGACCGGTATCCTGGAGATGTTTACTGAACTCGAAGAGATGTCGAAAAAATATGAACCGGACGAGTTGGCTGAGAGCCAATATCAGCGGGTTATGCAAGATCTGCGAAAAGAACTAGGCCTGTCAGGCTTATGAACTGGAAACTCTGAAAACTGAGTCGGGTGAAGTTTATGGGCTCTGGTTGCATGGCTGAGGCCGAGAACTTCCTAATAGTCCCTGCACGGGGCGACCTCAGAGAGGAAGCCAGCGATGCAGAGGGCGTTTCCTACTTCCACGCCAGGAAGGGCACAGACCCTGTGCCAAGGGGGTGGTTTTTACTCTCACCAGAGCTGCTGGGTTGATATGACTTGGCATAGCAAGTTGGCGATCAGTGGCCAGCGCCCAACTCATAAATGAGCCAAGCTATCTTCATATCGGAATACGCATCGTTTCGGATGCATTTGCATCCCATTTCAAGCTTCCCCCGTACAATCAGGCTAAACTTTCTACCCTATGTCCGTGAGCGGCCCATGGGACTCGGTTAAGCTCCGCAGCGTCTGGTTAGAGATACCTTGGAGCGTTTCACATTGAAGTGACATACTCATCCTCGCTGCCCAGTTTGTCGTATCACCTCCGTCAAAAGCGAGGGCCGACGGTGCAAAGCTAATCGCACCTTTCTCATCAACGCAACTGCGTGTTGCGGAATGCAACCAGAGTGGCACCATAACTACCAAAGTATTGCGATCAAGTCAACGAAACCCGGTCATCGATGGAAAGTTTTTACTGAAAAGTTCTTAGGTAATTCGCGCGTCCTTACGAAAAGCCTTGACATCGTCTGCCGCCCAACTATAATGCACACTTTTTTAGCGCCGTCGCTCTATGACGTTCGCCTCTTTCTCGAGCAAGATCGGGCTTCCAAAACACTTCGCACCAACAACCACTCCGGGGCGAAGAGCACCCCTAACACTCCCTTTTTCCCGCAGGAGAACTCATGAATGCAAAGACTGTGTTGAAATATGCCTCTGACCAGGGGGCAAAATTTGTTTCCGTTAGATTTACTGACCTGCCAGGTTCCTGGCAACACCTAACATTTCCCATCGGCGAATTAGGCGAAGGCACTTTCGAAGATGGCTTCGGTTTTGATGCCTCCTCAATTCGCGGTTGGGCGGCAATACACGAATCAGACATGCTGCTGGTTCCAGACGCAACACGCTTCTGGATGGATCCATTTGCCGAGCAACCCACGCTTTGTTTGGTTGGAAATGCCGTCGATCCCATTACCAAAGAAGGCTATGCGTTTGATCCACGTTCAGTAGCGGTGCGGGCGGAAAACTATCTGAAGTTTACCGGCCTTGCAGATACAGCATTCTTCGGTCCGGAAGCGGAATTCTTCGTTTTCGACTCGGTGAAGTTTCATAACGACCAACAGTCGGCTGGTTACACCATAGACTCCGACGAGGGTCACTGGAACACGGGGCGCGATGCCAACGAGTTCCAAGGCTCGAATCTGGGCTACCGCATTCGACCCAAGGAAGGTTATGTCCCGGTTCCACCGACTGACACGCTCAGCGACCTGCGCTCCGAAATTTCGTTGACGCTCGCGAAATGCGGGGTAACGGTCGAATGTCATCACCACGAAGTCGCTACCGCGGGGCAGTGTGAAATCGACTTTCGTTTCTCTAACCTTCTTACCACCGCCGACAACCTGCAGATCTTCAAATATGTAGTTCGCAATACTGCATACCAATATGGCAAGGCGGCGACCTTCATGCCAAAGCCGCTGTACGGAGACAATGGTTCCGGAATGCACTGCCACCAATCATTATGGAAGAGCGATAAACCGCTTTTCGCAGGCGATGGTTACGCCGGGCTGTCGGAAATGGCTCGTTACTACATTGGTGGGCTTTTAAAACACGCCGCTGCCGTGGTCGCGTTTGCCGCGCCTACAACCAACAGCTACAAGCGTCTGGTTCCTGGGTTTGAAGCGCCTGTGAATCTCGCTTACTCGGCAAGGAACCGTTCGGCTGCGATTCGTATTCCCATGTTCTCAACCAATCCAAAACTAAAGCGGCTGGAATTTCGCCCCCCCGATCCGTCGTGCAATGCCTATCTGGCTTTCTCAGCTATGTTGCTGGCCGGCATTGATGGCATTCAGAACCGGCTCGATCCAGGTGAACCACTGGAGAAGGACATTTACGATTTGTCACCGGAGGAGCTCAAGGACGTACCGACGTTGCCAGGCTCTCTCGATGAATCGTTGAAAGCTCTTGAAGCAGACCATGACTTTCTGCTCAAGGGCGATGTCTTTAGCACGCAGTTGATCGAGCGTTGGATTACTTACAAGCGGGAGAAAGAGATTACGCCGTTGAGGATGCGGCCCCACCCATTGGAGTTTTCAATGTATTTCGACATCTAGGTGAAAAATGCCGGTCCCACTCTTGAGACCGGCATTTTTCGATACCAGGTTATGGCGTTATTCCGTTCACTGGATTGCCATAGAAGCCCATCGCTTTTGCATTCACCGGATTCCACTTGTCCAGAGTCCCCATCGCTTTCACGGGCAAAATGATTTTATTCGTCGTCAGGTTATTCTGCTTGGCGATGCCGTTGTCGGCGTAGGTGCCGTTGTTGCCGATTGAGAACTTAGCCTCCCGCACCTGTTCGCCGTTATAGTAAACCTTCACGACGTATTCGCCCGGCATCTGATTGATGAACAGGGTGTTTTTGTATGCCGTGAAATTACGCAAGTCTTCAGTTACGATGAATTCCGCTCTCTTGGACCAACTAAATGTGAATTCGCGCCAAAATAGCGACTCATCGTCGCCTCGCTTGTCCGCATAGTAACGCTCGCCTGTACCTACACCTCCACCGTCATCCGTGGTCGCGATCTGTTGCCCGTTATGAAATAGACGGGCTTCGAAGCTGTCGGTTTTAAGATCGCCTTTGAACCACATGCGGATCGTAGGAGTTGCATAGTCAGTTTGCCAATCGAGGTCGGCGAAGGCGATTGGCAGCTTCCAATCGTAATCCACGTAGTAGTCGCCTTCGTTCTTGTAACGCGCATCTGAAGATTTAGGCTTGTACCTCACTACTTTAAACTTGCCTTGAAAGACGGTTGAGTTGTCGCGGATGTTTGTAATCTTGAGGCCAAACAAACCTCCCGTCACAATCGCCTTCTTATCTCGGTTTGAATCGTCCTGACTGTAAACGCCGAGGGTTGAAGTCCGCTCCTCAGCTCAGCCCTCTGCTCCAGTGGCTCGCTGAACCAAAGAGAACCGTCGGGCATGAAGTAGTCGGCTTTAAGGCGCAGTTTAGTCGAGCCGCCGTAAACCACGTCAAACTTCAGACGCGGCGCCCAGCTCGTGTTGTGATTATCATTTGGTATTTTCCAATAATAATCCCAATGCTCGATCTGAACTTCGAGCGTCTCCGGCAGAAACTGAGGCGTCGTCATCGGCGGTTCTGGTAAAACTGCATAGGGACCACCAGCCCGCGTCGCAGCGCCAGGTGACGTAGACCGAGTTGCAGGCTGAGGCTGCTCGGATTCTGAGTCAGTCCGTCGGTGTTGGCTGGGTCGTTTCGGTTGGCGTGGGCGTTGGCTCCGGTTTTGACTTCGGGATCTTGGGGATCTTAAATTGCGCCGAAGCTGTCTGCACAGTAAAGAACACGGTTATGGCGAGCATAAGAATCATAAGAAACGGGCGTCTCATGGTGCACCCTCCTATTTCACTGTTGGGAAGTTCCCTGGATCGTTTGTCCTGAAGAATTCAGGCTTCTGAGTGTGCCAGAGAATATTCCCTTCGGCGTTTCTTGGCAATAGTGAAGTATGCGTCGAAATCCAGAGGCTCCCGACTGGCCACTCCAGACTCCAGACTCTTGTGGCGTAATATGTCCACGTGCTAAATCTCGACGCGAAAGTCGATTCCCTCGTTCGGGGTCTGCCTGACGAACAGGGATCCCGGCATTTTTTGGAACGCCTCGCGAACGAACAACCGCGCAGTTATCAAAAACTAATTGGCGATCCTGCTTTGCTGTCAGACGCATTGGCTCTGGCTGCCTGGAGTCCGCTGCTCGCAACCACGCTGGAGCAGAATCCCGACTACGTGTCGTGGTTGATGCGCGAGCGTTCCGATACCCGAGTTAGAACTCGCGAGCAGCTGAAGGAATCGCTGGCACGTTTCGCACTAACAAACTCATCGCTCAGTCCTCAAGTTTTGTTCGCGCGCTTCCGCCGCCGCGAACTCCTGCGAATTTATCTGCATGATGTCAGGCGAACTCAGACACTCGTCGAAACGACCGAAGAGTTGTCGAACCTCGCCGACGCCATCCTCGATTACGCGCTGAGCCTGGCCCGCCAGGACCTGGACAATAAATACGGTGCGCCGCTCCGCGATGATGAACGAGGGCGCATCGCAACCGCCGAATTCTGCATAATAGCTCTTGGCAAGCTGGGCTCATGCGAACTCAACTACGCTTCGGATATCGATCTGATATTTGTTTATTCCGGCGAAGGCACAACTGCCGGCTCGAGTGAACGTGGCAAGTTGAGCAATCGCGAGTACTTCATCAAACTTTCGGAAACAGTCAGCAAGCTGGTGGGTCAACCGGCGGGCGAAGGCGCAGCGTATCGCGTTGATTTGCGATTGCGTCCGCACGGCCGCGACGGCGCGCTCGCATGTTCACTGGATGAAGCTCTGAAGTATTACGGCAAATCTGCGCAGGCGTGGGAACTCCAGGCCCTGATTCGAAGCCGCGCAGCCGCTGGCTCCACCTCGCTGTTTTCGCGATTTGCCGCGGTCGTGCAGCCCTACATCTACCGGCCTGACATTTCAATTAAAGACGCGCTCGCCAGTGTCCGTTTAGCAAAACAAAAAATCGACAGGAAAGTAGAACGAAGTAATGAAGGCTTCAACGTAAAACTTCAACGAGGCGGCATCAGGGAAATTGAGTTCATCGCCCAGGCGCTGCAATTGGCCCACGGGGGTCGCGACGAATGGCTGCGCGTTACACACACAGTGATCAGTCTGGGACGACTTGCCGACCGAAATCTCATTACTGAACAAGAGCGTTCGGAACTGTCCGACGCGTATGTTTTCCTGCGGACGCTGGAACATCGGCTGCAAATGGAACACGGGCTGCAGACTCACACCGTGCCGCAGGCCCAACCACAGCGGATCTTGGTGGCCCGGCGCATGGGTTTCGCCGGAGCAAATGCACTGCGGGATTTCGATTCTGCCCTCACACTTCATACAACCAACGTGCGCAACGCTTACGACCGTGTTTTTGCGGATGCTGACGAAGATATTGAGAGAGTTAGAGATGAGGACCCTTTGCCGAGCAGGAGTGTCGAAAGTTACGGAACAGTCTCTGGTGAATCACTTCTACTGAACGCGGCGGCGCAGGTCTTCATGATTCATCTCCAACCGTCAGCAACGGGTGGGCAACCGCCGAACGTCGAGACGCTCGCGAACTTGCTGCGCCGGATAACGGCGGCGTCAATGAATCCGCACCGGGCCGCGATGTTCACTACGCGGGTAGCTGCTTCGCTCGAGAAATCCGAACAACCAATAGAAATTTCCGAGGACAATCTCGTTGGACTAGTTAATCTTTGCGGCGCGTCCGATTCTTTTGGCGAGATGTTGGCCGGTAATCCGGGGTTGATCAGTTCGCTCGGAACTGGAAAGTCGCGGCTCCGTCGCAAAGACTACCGGGCGCAGCTTCGAGCGAGCGTCGATCCGGAGAAGAGTTTTTCCGCTGAACTCTCGGCGTTGCGTCGAGAATGGTCCAGGTTGTTCATCGAGATTGGTGCTCACGACGCCGTGGGCGCAATCTCTTCGGCCGAATCCAATCGACTTCAAACCGAGCTCGCGGTGGCCAGCATTAATGTCGCATGCCTGATTGCGCGGCGCGAAATGGTGCGCCGGTATGGCCAGCTGGCCGGCGGCCCACGCCTCGCCATTCTCGCCCTGGGCAGGCTCGCCAGCGGCGGTGTTGATTATGGATCCGACCTCGACATCACGGTCGTCTACGATTCTCTCGTCTCGTCTCCTGTCGCCTCGCTTACGCCGGATGAAGCCTACGCGCGTTTATGCGAGCTGATGATAGCGGCGCTTTCAAGCGTGACTCGCGAGGGGTATCTGTATCGAGTAGATTTGCGTCTGCGTCCTAATGGAAAGAATGGTCCGTTGGTTACGAGCTCTGAAGGTTTTCTCGATTACTTAAAACAGCGTAGCGCGGTTTGGGAGTGGCTTGCCTACGTCAAGCTACGTGCTGTTGCCGGGGATCTGGAGTTGGGCAGAATGATCGAAACTCATGCCCGGCATGCAATCCACGAGAAGGCGCGCGAGGTCGACTCCGACGAGTTGAGACAAGAAGCACGGCGTGTGCGCGAGCGCCTCGAAAAGGAAAAGGACAGACGGCGTCATCAGGGTGATCTGGATATCAAGTATTCAGCGGGCGGAATGCTTGACGTTTATTTTGCTGCGCGATATCTCCAGCTTCGTGACGATGTCGCCGACGAGGGCGAGGACCGCTCAACGCAATCAACTCTGGAACGCCTGGAGGCAGCGGGTTCGGTGGACAGTCTGGACTATGAGTCACTTAGCCAGGGTTACGCGCTGCTTCGTGCAGTAGACCATCAGCTCCGTCTTATTGCAGGCAAACTCGCAGCGTTACCTTCAATCGATCATCCAGCCTTTAAAGAGATTGCCCGAAAGCTTGATTACGACAGTGCTTCAAGCTTGAGGGAAACTTTGCTCGAGCGGATGCGAGCCATACGCGAGACATATAATCGAATCACATCTTAGGAGGGCGCCGGCTGCTTTCCTCGATGAGGTCGGGCCTCTAAGCCACTGTTTCACTCCTCATCTCTTCATCCCAACAGAGCGTGCACCATCGGTGCATTGATTTTCGTTCGTCCCCAGTGTAGTCGGCCGACCCCGGCAAGCGCCGAATTATTTCCCGCTCGTCATCTCCAAGCTCAGCCCAGGTCCGCAGTGTTTCCTCGCCACATTTAGGACATCTTTTGTCATCGTTCACTGCAAGGCTCCTTTTAGTATGTCCAAAGTCGAATGTCCAACGTCCAATGTCAAATACAAGTGAACAAAATGTGACTTTGGACCTTGGACGTTGGACTTTAGACAGTTGGAAATAACCTGTTTACGGGAGCGTTCCAATCGTGTAACTTAACTTTTAGGGGCGTGCGATGCAACAAATGATCGGCCGAGCGCATCCACAACAATAGAATATGAATTAAGGGACCAAGAAATGTTTCGAATCAAAGCTTCATATACAGGGCAGTTGGAACTGAAAACCACTCTCGAGCGCGCGCGAGAATTCTTTGGCGAGCTGAAAAACTTCGCGGATTTGATGCCAGGTATCGAGGGCATTCGCAAGGAAAGCAGCGGCATCGTTCGCTGGCTCGTTCGTGCGGAGGTGCCGGTAATTGGTTCGGTACAGGCAAGCTTCGCCGTTCGCAAGACTGAGGATCGGCCCGAGCGACTTGAATGGTCACCGGCGGGTTCCGAGATGAAAAACTATCTCCGTTACGCCGCGGCTTTTGAAGTGCGGGGTCATAATGTCCTGATAAAGGTTTCACAGCACGTGGAGCTGCGCCGGTCACACGCTCGCGATCTGCATCGACTTGCAGCGTTGGTGGGTGAGGGTGCTATCAGCTCGGAAATGCAAAAACGTGTAGGCGAGATGATCACGAAGTTTCTGGAGCGCGCACGGGTGAAACTCGAAGGCGAGACGGCTGTTGAGCAGGAGGCTGAAGCTTTCTAGGGCTC
>JALYSR010000149.1 GCA_030854715.1 Acidobacteriota bacterium | reverse complement strand
CGATCAGTTGTCATTTGAAACGAAGATCAATACGCGCGAGCTTTATCCTACCAGCCAACTCCTTTCTGAGATCATTGGGTGCGAAGTGCAGCCGAACAAAGCAATAGTCGGTCGCAATGCCTTCGCTCACGAAGCCGGCATTCATCAACACGGCGTAATTAACAATCCGCTGTGCTACGAGATCATGACACCGGAGTCTGTCGGTGTACCAAACAATAGTCTGGTGTTAGGAAAACATTCCGGTCGTCACGCCCTGGCACTGCGCTACGAAGACCTGGGTTACTCACTGACGCCAACCGAACTCGATGGAGCCTATGGCCGGTTTACGCAACTCGCTGATCGCAAGAAGCGAATCTATGATCAGGATCTCATTTCACTGCTTTCCACTGACATGAAGTTGCGCGCAGAGGCGGTGCTTGTCGAAGCTGCCGGCGTCGGGCATGCACGAGCATCGAGTTATAGATAAACATTAGATCAACTGGAGGCCGCCTCACCTAATATTCGCCTCGGAACAAAGTCGCGCTCATCGTCGTATGGGTTTTCTCATGGAGGTAAAGACGATGCGCGATCCATCTACAGCTGGAATTCTTAGTCTAATAATTCCCGGAGTGGGCCAGCTTTACAACGGCCGCATTCTGGCGGGCATTTTTTGGTTGATTATTACGCCGGGTTTTTGGATTGGGTCGGGCGGCACTCTCGGTTGGATTTGCCACATCATCGCCGCCTACACGGCGTACTCTTATGCCAAGGATCATCCTGTCCGTTATCCCGTTAGTTTTTAGGCTATCTCAAACAGCGGGGGCGATCTGATCAGCTCGAGATCAGGAAGGGGGCTTGCCCCCGCTGCTGGGTTAACGTGCTATCCTTTTGCCCATCGTTACAAACAATACAGAAGAATCTGCAGCAGTAACCACGGAGGCTCGCGAAAATCCGCTGCGTGCTGGAATGCGGCTCGAGCCCACAGCGCCGCCGTGCGCGATGCTCATCTTTGGCGCCACCGGTGATTTAACGCGCCGCAAACTTCTTCCCGCGCTTTATCGACTCGTTCAACAGGGTCTCGTTCCCAATGAATTTGCGATTCTCGGCACCGCCCGGCAGCCGATGACCGATGCTGAATTCCGCGCTGCTATGCAGGCGGCGGTTACGGAGTTTGGGTCTGACGACTCGTTGGATGAATCCACCTGGGAAAGTTTTGCCGAGCGACTCTTCTACCTCGGCGGTGACTTCAACGACGCGGGCCTTTATGAAAAGCTGAGAACCAAACTCGAAGAGATCGATAAGGAATATGACACTGGCGGCAATCGCATTTTTTACCTGGCGACCGCGCCTGATTACTTCGGATTGATCGCAAAACAATTGGGCAAGGCGAAGTTGGCCAAACCCGCCAAAGGATCGTGGACGCGCATTATCGTCGAAAAACCTTTTGGCCGCGATCTTGAAAGCGCACGCGCGCTCAACAAAGAAATCGCTTCGGTTTTCGACGAGAAACAGGTTTATCGCATCGATCATTATCTGGGCAAAGAAACGGTCCAGAATCTTCTCGCGTTTCGTTTTGCCAACAGTATCTTCGAGCCCTTGTGGAACCGGCAATACATCGATCACATCCAGATTACAAATGCCGAAGCCATCGGAGTGGAGGGCCGCGGCGGGTACTACGAGAAAGCCGGCGTGTTACGCGACATGATCCAGAACCACGTGTTTCAGGTTACTTCCCTGATTGCTATGGAGCCGCCGGCCTCGTTGTCGGCTAATAGCGTGCGCGATGAAAAATTTAAGGCCATGCAGTCGGTGTGTCCGCTTCCTGCGGATCGAATAGATGAGTTTGCCATGCGTGGCCAGTATGGACCGGGCACTGTTTTGGGAGACACAGTTCCCGGTTATCGTCAGGAGCCCGGCGTCGATCCAAAGTCGTCGACGGAAACGTTTGCCGCGCTCAAGCTGTATATCGACAACTGGCGCTGGGCCGGAGTTCCTTTCTACCTGCGCTCCGGGAAACGTTTGCAAAAGCATATTACCGAGATCGCAATACAGTTTAAGGACGTACCACACCGGCTGTTTACCGACTCTGATTCGCCGCTGCAACCCAACGTGCTGGTCATTCGAATTCAACCAAACGAGGGAATCACGCTGCGCTTTGGCGCTAAACTTCCCGGTCAGGCGATGCGCATTCGCGCGGTCAACATGGACTTTCGCTACGGGTCGTCGTTTGGAGTTAAACCGCCGGAAGCTTACGAGCGTTTGCTGCTGGATTGCATGCTCGGCGATTCAACGCTCTACGCTCGGCGCGATATGGTCGAACGCGGCTGGGAAATTGTCGCGCCCATACTCGAAGCCTGGAAAAAACCAGCGGCAGACTTTCCGAACTATGAGGCGGGTAGCTGGGGACCCCAGGCAGCGTTTGAGTTAATAGAGCGCGATGGAAGACAATGGCGGAAACTATAGAACAGAAGTCAGAAGTCAGTAGTCGACTCTACTGGTACTGATTACTGACAACTGACCGCGGACTAACATCATGCAACAAATTCAAATCGGAAAAACTCTTGACGTAGAAATCGTTGAGCGCCAACTGGCGGAGCTCTGGAAGCAGACTGCCGGGGATCGTGACGCCGATGATGAAGCGGCCGTGTTGCGCGCGCGCGTGGCGAACCTGCTTGTGTTTGTTCCGAGTGACTCAATGCTTAACGAAGTGAAGCAGATGCTGGCTGAGCTGACTGCGATCCATCCCAGCCGCGTACCGCTGATGCTCGGGCGAAGAACCGGAGCGGATCGCGACATCGAGATGTTTGTGACGTCTTTATGCGAGACCGACAAACGCGGCGTCAAACGACTATGCTGCGAAGAAGTCACCTTGAAAGCTCAGGGTAGTTTTGTTGCTGAGCTTCCCAGCGCGGCGTTGCCGCTACTGGTTCCCGACCTCTCCACTTTCCTATGGTGGAGGGATTCAATCCAAACGTCAGACAAAGTTTTCCAGAGCTTGCTGCGCGCTAGCGACCGGCTGGTGATCGATTCTGGTGAGTTTGCCGATCCTGAATATGAACTTGTCGAAACCCATAAACTTTTCGATGAGAAAACTCCAGGAACCGTCGCCATCAGTGATCTAAATTGGGCGCGACTCACGTTTTGGCGCTCTCTGCTCGCGGATTTCTACGATGTTCCTACATGTAGATCGTGGCTCGATCGAATTGACCACGTCCGAATTGATTATGTTGCGCCAGAAAGCAAGCCAACAACCGTGGCTCCGCAAGCGCTGTTAATTGCCGGATGGCTGGCAAGTCGTTTGGGGTGGAGTCTCCCAGGTGATCAATTGCCCGGGAAGAACAATGAAACATTGTCATTCAGGCTCTCGGGCAATGACCGGGGCAGTAGCCAGGGCGAAACCACGGCTGTCGGTGATCGCGAAATAAGACTCGATCTAAATCGCGTCGAGCCTGATGAGCGAAAGCCGGGCCGGCTGGTCCAGGTAGAATTGCGAACAGGTAACCACGGATCTTTTTCTGTCGCCCGCAGCCCAGACAATCTTCGTCTACTTACGGAAGCCAGGTTAGGAACAAAAATTCACCGCGGTCGCGTTTTGACGGTAAGAAATCGTAGTGCGGCGCGATTGCTCAGTCGCGAGATGGAAATTCTCTGCAATGATCGCATCTATCAGGAAGCGCTGGCGGTAGCGACCAGGATGATTGATCGAACGACGAAACCCCCAAACGAGTAGCCACATCGGAATCCCGCCTTAAACTGTTTAGAGATTGATATTGCTCAGGGTTGGACTGGTTTTTTCTCGGGAGGCACGGCGCGGGGTATATCACCGTCATCAAGCGGAATTTGAGCTTTCTGTGGCTGGATTGTGGGAGGCCTCCAACCGCGCAATCCGGGTGGAAGTTTTGGGGTTGGGATACCGACGGTGGCGAGTGTATCAGTCCTGCGAAGAATTGCTCCGCCGCGTCCCGCCACCCAGACATTGGAGCCTCCTCGATAAGCTATTGAAAAAAGCGGCGAGCTCGTAATTGTCGGCTGAATCTGCCATGTCCCACCAGCGTCTCTGCTTTGAATAATTCTTCCCTGGTCACCGCTCACCAAAACGTCGTCTCGTCCGAAAACAGCTACAGCAAACAGATTGCTAGTGATGCCGCTCTCCAGATCTCTCCAGGTGACGCCACCATCATCGGTGCGAAGAATGATCCCGCCTGCGCCGACGATATAACCTCGTTGCGCGTCCGCAAATGCCAGGCCGTAGAGCCACTCCTTCAAATTCTGATCGATGCGTTTCCAGGTTTCGCCCGCATCTTCGGTGCGCAGGATAGTTCCGTTGGAGCCCACCGCAATCCCGTGTTGTGCATCAGTGAAGTGGACATCTTCGAGCCAACTGAAGGTGTCGGCGCGCTGAAAGCGCCAGGTTTCTCCGGCGTCTTCCGTATGTAAAATCACGCCTCGCGCTCCGACAATCCAACCACTTTCAGGGGAAACGAAATGGACACTTAAAAGATCTTCCTTCGCGTCAACCGCGGCAAGAGCCCAGGTCAGGCCGCCGTCTGCTGAACGAAGTACTGTTCCCTTGTCTCCGACCGCGACACCAAACCTTTGATTAACAAACTGGACGGAGTTCAACCGATTTGTAGTGCCGGAAGGGCGCACGGTCCAATTCTTTCCGCCTGAGCCAGTAGCGAGAATTTTTCCGCGCGACCCCACCGCCCAACCGTGTGCGTTGTCGAGGAAGAAAATATGCGAAAGGTCTTCACGTCCGCCTTCGGTCAAACGACGCCAGGAAAGTCCGCCATCGTCTGTGCGCACAACCAACCCGTCGGCGCCCGCGGCCCAACCAACATTCTCATCGGCGAAAAACAGCGTGGTGAGTTTAGGACTGGTGCGGACGTTTACCGGTAACCAGATCGTACCATCGCCGGTCGTCAAAACCACCCCGTTATCTCCGGAGGCCCAGCCATGGTTCTCATCAGTAAAGAAAACTGAATACAGATCCGTGGTCACGAGTGAGTTCAAGGCCCGCCAGGTCACCCCTGCATCATCGGTCTGGAGTATAGTCCCCTGGTACCCCACTACAATTGCGCGCTTCGCAGAAATAAAGGCCACTCCAGTCAACAACACGTTACCCAAACCACCATACGCCTTCCATTCCGCGCCACCATTATTTGTGGTCAGGAGTGTGCCCCGCGCCCCCACTGCGATGCCCGTCTTCCCATCGAAGAAGGCCACAGAAAATATGTGCGCTGAAGTGTGTGAAGCCTGGCGTTTCCAGCTGATACCGCCGTCGGTGGTCGCGATGATCCCGCCGAACGTCCCAACGGCCCACCCGCGCTGTGGGTCTTTAGGGGCGAAGGCTACGGAAAACAGATGATCCCGAGTGTTGGTATACTGCGGTACCCACTTCCTGCCCCCGTTGGACGTAGTGAGAATTAATCCGCTTGCACCTGAAATAACTGCGCGCGATTTGTCCTTAACGTAAAGACTGTAGAGCGTGGTGTTGACCGGAGAGAGTTGCTCTTCCCATACAAAACCGCCATTGCGTGTCCGCAGAATTGCACCGTTCATTCCCACCGCCCATCCATATTTCTGGTCGGCAGTAAATTTGATCGCGTTAATCGTGTTGCCCTGCGGCAGCGGATTTTGCCACTCCCACCCAGGCTGCTGTTGGCCCACTGTCAAGAGTGAAGACGCAAATACAAAACAAGCGAGGACCAGTAAACCCACAACCTGACGCCGTTGCCTCTGCGCCGGAAAATCCATTCTGATGATTGAGCGAAGGAGGACCATGGGCTAAGAAAGACGAGGTTTATTGTGCCGGGGAAACCCTGGATTAACGGAATGCAGAATTATAAAGATCAAGTCTCACGAAAGCGAATCACCAGTAACTCAGGTAGTGGGTCAGGTTGATAATGAAAAGCAGAATGAATCGTCATACATGAAATGTGGGAGGACAAATTCCTAACAGAACCGAGCGCGGTAGCGCCCGATGCTAAAGTCAACTTCGGTGATATCGTTCGGTAAATAAGAGAGTTCACCGAAAACACGTGCGCGGCAACCTTCGGATATGATTGATTCTAGCATCCGGCGCTACCCCGCTCGATTCTCTAATGACCCCGCCCCCAACGGCGTAGCGCCAGCTTATTTTATGCTCGGCGGGCGATACCGGCGGTCTACCCGCCAGCCTTGGACGCCGCGCCTTAATTTGGCCAGCGTCAGCCGGTGAGATTTTCCGCACGCAAGCCAGCGGGCGCGCAGATGCCTGTGACCGCGGTTGCAGTTTTCCTGAGCGAATAATATCTCAAAGCTCTCCTTGATGATCGCAGTTTCGCCGGCTTCCGAAATCGCCACCGGCTCGCTCGACTCTTCTACATAACGCACATTCAGGTATGCCGTGGGCCAACTTTCTGTTGCTGACGGCGGAGTCAGAGTTTGCCTGGATTCAATAACTATCTCATTGCCCTCGCAATCCAGCGCCATGCCTTCCTCGACAACGATTTGCTTCGCGTTAACCGTGACCTTCAGACCCGACACCACGCCGAAACCATGTAGACTTCGATTATGCCTTTGGAGTTTTTTACGAAAATATTCCTGCTCGAGCTCGAGATCTTCAGCGGTCAATAGTTTGCCGTTGAAAAACCGCGGTCGTTCAAGCGCTGGTTCACCCATGCGTCAATCATCCTCAGCTGCCAACTGGAGAGGATCGGAGGTTCCTACTCTTTCGATCGCGTCACGCAGTATCTCTTCATCCACTCGACCACTGGCAGCGATCTTACGCGCGGCGCGATCGGCAGCTTCCTGAACAACATGACCATCGTGCCCGCGCGTCCATTCCCATTTTACGTCGTGGCCCATCGCGGCGTGGTCCAACCGGGCCCACCACTCGTGATTTGTTTTGCGCCGAAAGCGTCCGCTCATCGTTTCTACGACATAACGTGAATCGGTAAACAAGTGGACCCGGCACGGCTCGCGCAGCGATTCCAATCCCAGTGCAGCGGCAGCCACTTCCGCCTGCTGATTTGTAGCCTGGCCCAAATAGGTTCCGAACGCGCGCCAGACACCCTGGTAGCCAAGCAGCGCCACAGCCGCTGCGCGCGTGGCTGCTTGCCCATTGCCGAGACTGGAACCGTCGCAAAAGATCGAGACTTCTTTCCGGGGCGACTTCGTACTTTTCTTCTTAGTAGTGGAAGTTTTCAATGTGTTCATCAGAGACCGGCAATCGTTAGCTTTGTGTCGGCATTTCTCCAGGCGGTGGCTGGTTGTTCTTTAGTATCCATCCCGGTCTTGTGGAAAGGCTAAAAAATAACTATCCACAGATTTCGCAGATTACACAGATTATCGGATTCATCAAGACAGGCTGACGCAGTTCTTTTTGTCAAAACGTTTCTGTTGAATCTGCGTAATCTGCGGATAGTCCCAAAATCATTTCTTGCAATAAAGACGCGTAACAGACTTGATGCGAAATTAGCCTACCACGCGAGTCAGAAATCTGACCACAGGGCTGCAAAAATGTAAGGGTCGAGTTTCCAGGAATGCGGTGACTTGATTTTCGGCGTGAGGATGAGGTTGGATGAAAATGGCGAGGGCGTTGCCAAATTTTGAGACCAGGCAACGCCCTCTTCGGAGTGGTTTCTGCACTTCTTCAGAAACCCACCAATCAAACTAGCAGTGACCGATGCAAATCACCGGGGACGGTTTAGATGGGACTGTCCCCGAAACGCTCGCGGAGTTTCGAGTTTACGCTTCAGTGCGTCCGGCTTCGTCGTCGGCAGATTTCCGGCGTCGTTTCCTCGCGCTGGCCGCTGCGCCCAACAGTCCGCTTCCCAGCAACAGCATGGTCGTCGGTTCGGGAACAGTGGTCATGTTCTCCTGTGGTCCACCTTCGCCGCGCTCGGTTGGCGTCAGGATGCGGAAACGGGTGAAGTCATAACCCACGAGGTTCGCATTCAGCGCCATTGAGAACCAGCGGTTTGACGCGCCAGTATCAGGCGTGCTGGCGTTGAAGATGTTCCAGATGGCGCCCTGAATCGCGCTTGCTTCACTAGGAGTCTTGAGCATTTGATCGTAGAGCCAGGCGGCGCGCTGGTAATTCAAGAGCGCATTCGGTTGGGCGCCGAAAAGAGCATTTGCCACACCGGACGCGTCAAGTGAGTTAATCGCGACCTGCCAGGTCTGTCCCACCTGCACATGACGGTCAAAATTCAAGCAGACCATCGTGATCGGTGAGCCGTTCAGCAGGGCATCGTACGGCCCGGCACTAGTGCCGCGAAAAGTGTTCGTGCCCACCGAAACGAGCGTGAGCGGGTCAGCCTGAGCTGCTGAAGATGCGACGAAAATCAGCGCAAGCAGGGCCGGCAAAAGAAGAAGTCTTTTCATAGATGTCTTTCCAGACCCTTCAACAAACCTGCCGGATGCTGAAAAGTCTATTTCGAGCGTTAAATTGAGCGTTCAGACGAAGGAAAAGCTGAATGAGGAACTGATTCCAGAAAGCATGAGGCCCAAAAACCGTGATGACCGGGTCGAGATCTAAAATCCGGCAAGTAAGCTAAACGCGGTTGCTAGGAAGGCTTATAATGTCCGTGAATCCGTACTTGCAGAGTATTGTTCACCGT
>JALYSR010000148.1 GCA_030854715.1 Acidobacteriota bacterium | reverse complement strand
CTGCAATTCTTCGTCAGTGAGTAGTCCTTTTGTGTGATTGATTATCGAAATAATCATCGTGAGGGTTCCTCCTCAAATTAGTTTTTGGTGGTAATGAGAAAGTAGAGCTTAAGACCTGTTCCGAAACCAAACCTCACCGAGTGCGCTCGGGAGAATATCCAGTTCGGGCAAGTCTTACAAGTAGAACTGGTCCCACCTGAAGATTCTTCTTGCAAGCAGATCCGGCTGCGAAGGTTGTGTTACTTTCTGGGTGGCTTGCTGGGCCGAATTTCGACGCGGCTTGCCAGGCTGCGGTCGTCATGATGAAGCAGGTCGATCACGACACGAGCAATATCTGCGGGTGTTAGTTGCCAGGACTTACTGTCGTCAGGCGCGTCACCACCAAAGTCGGTATTAACAGAACCGGGCATGATGTAACTGACCTTGATGCCATCATGCCTGACTTCCTGCATCAAAGCTTCACTGAAGCCGTTGAGGCCAAACTTTGACGCGTTATACGCCGCCATCTGCGGATGAGCGTTCGTGCCGGCGAGCGAGGAGATGTTGATGATATAGCCTCCCTTACGTTCTTTCATCCGAGGAATCGCTTCGTGGCAGCAATAGAAGACGCCGAAGAGATTGGTTTCCAGCACTGCTCGAAAATCTTCCGGCGACATGGTCTCAACGGGAGCAAAGATCCCGATACCGGCGTTGTTGACAAGGATATCAACGCCGCCAAATTCCAACGCCGTCAGATCGAAAAGCGACTTGATTTGCGCCTGAACACGCACATCGCAAACTATTCCCGTGGCCTGGCCTTTTTTCAAAGCGCACAGCTCACTGATCGTTTCATCAATCTCGCTGCGGCTTCGAGCGCTAATACAAACATTCACTCCCTCGCGCACCAGAGCTTCTGCGATGCCACGACCGATTCCCTTTGAGCCACCAGTTACTATGGCGATCTTGCCAGTAAGGTCCATTGTTTGAAGACAATCCAGCCTAAGAATAGTCGGATACCAGGTTGCAGCCCCATTGTCCTCCTCAGTGCGGAAACGCCTTACCTTTCCGCACTGAACTCTGGCAGAGCTTTAGACGAATCTCTCTCTCGACGCGATCAACCTGGGCCGCGGCTGGGTATTACTGCATGTTCCTCCCGGGTAGGGTTACGCTGCGGTTGAGGATGACGCCAAACTCGGTACCCGACTTCACGTCAGCCTCTTGTTCCTTCTCATAGACCCTGGCCCCAGTGCCCAGCGCGCCTCCGATGAGCGCGCCAATACCTGCTCCCTTACCACCGCCGGCAATCGCGCCGATCAGTGCTCCAGTGGCAGCTCCTCCACCAATGAAGACCATGTCGCGCTTGGTATTGTCACGCCCTTTGACGGTCCCTTCGTTGTCAGCGTTTACGTTGTCCGCTTGCATGCTGGTCAGCGAGCCATTGATCGGGTAGGTGCTTCCATTCGGCAACTGGACAGAGGTGAAACTCACTGAGATGTTACCCGGCGTGCGTCGACCTGCGCTTCTCACCGAGGTTACTCGTCCCCACACCTTGCTGCCCACTGGCACTACTTCAACCCCACCACTTGCATATACAGGTTCTACAACGTTAGCCGAAAAACGATCTCCGACGCGCGCATTGCGGGAATTCAGCGATTCGTTCAGGCGAACGCGGATAACCGTGTTGGCCGGAACTGTGTATTGCTGTATCGGTGCTGTACGTGTGACTGTACGTGTGACGGCGCGCCTGCCCCTTCGTGTCCTGCGCCGCTGTGCGGAAACTTCAAACACACTTCCCACTATCGTCAACAAAATGAGAAGGCTCAGGGCGCGTAGCGCCAATTTCTTGTTAATGGTCGTCATTCTTCGATCCCTCCGTTTGGACGCAGTCGCGTCGAGTTAAGATCATGTCCCCGTTCTCACTGAGCGGGGCCGTCGAGTACATTGGCGAATGTCCTTGGGGGATTTGGAATTATATACTGGTAACGTAGTTTAGGGCCCTTGCAATTTGGCCTTTAGTCTTTCGTTCACAACTTTCGGATTTGCTTTGCCCCCGGATGCCTTCATCACCTGGCCCACGAAGAATCCGAATAACGTCTCTTTGCCCGAACGATAGCCTTCAACCTGCTGCTTATTCGCTGCCAGGACCTGCTCGATAAGCGAATCAATCTCGCTCGAGTCGCTGACTTGAACTAGTCCCTGTTCGTCGATAATCGCCGCGGCTGTTTTACCTGACGCGAACATAGCCAACAGCACGTCCTTGCCTTGCTTGCCGCTAATCTTTTCTTCATCTACCAGACGTACGAGCTCAGCCAGGTCGGCCGCCGAAACCGGCGAAGAGCCCGCCGGGACTCCAGCGCTTTCGAGTTCGCGCAGGAATTCCGACCGTATCCAGTTCGCAGCCGTCCGCGGATTACCAGATATTTCAGCGACCTTTTCGTAGTAGTCAGCCAGCGAACGTTCGGAGGTCAACTGCGACGCATCACTAAACGAAAGACCGTATTGCTCCATGAAGCGGCGACGCCGGGCCTCCGGCAACTCCGGCATCGCTTGACGCACGCTTTCAATGAACTCCTCCGAAACGACTAGCGGCGGCAGATCCGGCTCAGGAAAATAGCGGTAATCATGCGCCTCTTCTTTGGAACGCATCACCCGAGTTTCGCCAGCACGTTCGTCCCACAGCCGCGTCTCTTGATGCAACCGGCCGCCGGTTTCCAGTACCGTTCTTTGCCTGTTGATTTCAAACTCGATTGCTCGATGCATGAAACGCACAGAGTTAAGATTTTTCAGTTCAACTTTGGTCCCAAACTTTTCCTCACCAACTCGCCGCACCGAGACGTTAGCCTCACAACGCAGATTTCCCTTTTCCATGTCTGCTTCAGACGCTCCCACCCACTGTAGCGCACGTCGCACGTGATTGACGTAATCGTAGGCTTCCCATGAAGTGCGAAAGTCAGGCTCTGTAACGATCTCGGCGAGAGGTGTACCCGCCCGATTGAGGTCGATGTAGGAATAACGATCAATGTCAGGCAAACCCTCGTGAACATTCTTGCCGGCGTCCTCTTCGAGGTGCAGCCGAGTGATTGTTATATTCTTTGGACGCCACTCTACCGGATGGCCCGCCTCATCTCGCTCAGCGGTCATAATCTCGAGTTCACCATTCGCAGAAAAAGGTTGGTCGTATTGGGAGATTTGATAACCCTTGGGCAGATCGGGATAGAAATAGTTTTTTCGGGAAAAGATTGATTGCGGGTTTATGTGCAGTCCCAGTGACAGAGCGGCGCGAGCACCGAGCTCGATCACGCGACGATTCAGTACTGGAAGGGCGCCCGGCAGGCCCAGGCAAACGGGGCAAGTGTTTTCATTAGGCTCGTCGCCAAAACGCGTCGAGCAGCCGCAGAAGATTTTTGACTCAGTGCTTAGTTGTGCATGAATCTCTAATCCAATAATAGTTTCCCAACCGTTGGTCATTAACTCGTTGTCAGTGGTTCGTTGTTCGTGGTCAGTGCGCCTTACGACACTGGTCATCTGCGTGGCAACGCTGTCCTTCCAACTAGCCCTCCCTAACGGTCGGGCTTCCGCCACCAGCCGCTTTCCGCGTGTTCCTGCCTTGCTCCTGCTTCCTGCTCCTGCCTCTTACGGTCTCAGCCATCCCGGTGGTGCACCCGCGCGTCGCGCTTCTTCTTCAAGGGCTCTCCACCGAACGTTGAGTCCAGCTCGAGTGCCTGCCAACTGGTTGAACCGCGTAATCAACGCACTCCGTTCGTACGAGAAATCATAAGACGGATACGGACCAAGAACCCCTATGTTCGGGTAGATCCCAATGCCCGCCGTGCCGACCTGTCCGATTCCAACTTGTCTCCTGTTCCAGGTAGTGGAAGAACTCTGACCAAAGATCCCGTATGGCGAAGTAGTGCTTACAGTGGTTACGGATCCGCTTGACCACCCGCCGGAGTTCGGAAAAGGATCTTCATCCAGCCGTCCGCGAATGTATTGGAGTTCAGCGTCCACTACAGCCATTTCCGTTCTCAAGTCAGTGGCTCGCGTTCGCCAGTAATTCTCTGATCCTGTTTCAGCGATGCGACTTCTTCCCAGGTCTCTCTGGAGCACTTCGGACTCGGCCGCGGCGCGACGCCGAGACTCCTCAACTGACGGCAACCCAAGTTGTTTCCGTCGATTCTCGTAAGCCACCTCGCTGTCCCGTCGCCGGCGGGCTGTCGCTTCCAGATCACGGTTTGTTATTGTCAGTGACCTGCGAGGTGTAGGCGTGGTCGGTGCAACATTGTCTTCCGAGTCTGCCGTTTCCACCGTTTGCCGAGCAGCTGTGTTTATCCGCTTCAACAGACTTCCTGGAGCTTCGTTATTGGCCCTCTCGGTGGCCGGAATGTTGATCGCCGCCATTTCGAGGGTAATCTGAATTCCGGTTGCAACTTCGTATGTCAAGGTTGCCGGTGTTACGACAAAACGGGAGGGAATCTCCACCCGCCGCCCACTTCGCATCACGATCGTATAGGCATTTGCGGTAACTACCAGCAAAAACAAAAGAGCGCTGGCCGAAAGAATGCGGCCAGCTGAGCGCTGTAATTTGAGTGAATTCCGCATCACTTCTACTCCTTTGAAACTCTAAACTTTGTCAGGGGGAAGCCATTCTAGTATATCTTCGAGTAAAAGCAGTAGGGAATGCCGGGGAGCCGATCCGGGGACTTAAAAACTTTGCATACATGCCGGACAGTTTGTGATATACATGCCTTCATTCGCACTGTTTCCCTCGCTTGTTGCTGCGGACGCTAAACTTCTCGCTCTGTGCCCGCCAAGTAGTCAACCTTTCGTAGAGGAGAGAAACACATATCATGGCAAAGACTGTTTGCAAGATATTGGGAGTCGCCTTCCTGCTTGTCGGGATTGCCGGTTTCGCAAGTCCAACCCTGCTGGGTTTTCATCTGGGACCCGCGCATAATCTTGTTCATATCATTTCTGGCGTAGTTGCGCTTTACTTTGGCTTTGCCGGATCGTTATCTGGGGCCAGGGGTTTTTGCCTGATTTTCGGCGTTGTGTATCTCGCAATCGGCTTTCTCGGGATGTTCCTGGGCGATGCGGCGATGAACCGCATGTGGCATGTGGGCCCATTGACCCTGGCAATGGCAGATCATGGCTTGCACATCCTGTTGGGAGCTGTGTTCCTGGCTGGCGGACTATTTACAAGGAATCCTTAGCGACAGCGCAGCTTTCGTAGCGCGTGTCCAAAGTTTCAGGTTGCAAGGACGAGTTTCGTAAGCGATGCACTGGCGTCCGCTAACTCGCAAACCGTGCAACCTGAATTTTTCCAAGGGTCAGAACTTATTAGCCGTCTCACGGTTCGTCGTTGGTAATAGTTCCGGGTGACCTGGTGTCGCAATTTGGTTCTTGAATTGCCTTGCGCAAACATTGAGGACAAAAGCAATCCCGATCTTTAGTCGCTACCAATGAAACATGCGGCAGGTGATCACACCAGCATCGCTGTTCACCTCTCTCAGGGCCGCAAAGAAAACTTTCTCCACAGTTTGAGCAGCTTTTTTGTTCGAGAGGTTTCATTATGTCGGGCGGTATTATTCTCAACAAGGTTGCGTACTCAGAATTCCAAGCGCTGATACGCAGTTGCCGGCCCCATCCACGGAAACATTTCGGGATGAATGAGATG
>JALYSR010000131.1 GCA_030854715.1 Acidobacteriota bacterium | reverse complement strand
TACCGGGAGCATCTGGGATCAGATCTTTCGTCGTCCCTAACGGGTTTAGTGGCTAACAATAGTTAGACGAACAACAAAGATGCCGCGACTCTCGTCGCGGCATGTTTTTGTGTGACCATGGCCTTTCCAGCGCGTCCCCAGTTAGCCAAAATTGTTCAAGCGCAGTTTTTTTAGAGGATGAATTTCGTTAACGCTGGGTGGTCAACACTCGGCGCGGTCTGGTTTGGCCGTCGGGAGTAGACGTTGGCGAACTGTCAACGTAGCTGGCGGACACTTTTGCGGCGTATTCAGTTTGTTTGGCGGACCGTTTTGGAATCGGCAATAGCGCAAGTTTAACTCTGCCGTTGGCCGAGGAACCTCTCCCCCATGGAACGACTACCGTGGCCTCAGGTGAGGGTTCATCACCTTCCTGCTCGCCATGAAGTGCGATCTCAGTTTCCAGACGACCGTTGGTCGAATACGTTGCGCGGGTTGATTTCTTTGTCGAATTACCGATCGAATCATCCAGCGACTCGTGCGTGCCGGCAATCTGCTGAGCGTCGAAGGTTCCGAAGCGGCCATTTAGGTCACGATAGATGCGCCCCGCCACGGCCGCGGGAAAGTGGTTTTGCCCATCGGGCCCGCGAGCGATCACAACTACGGCGAGTCTGGGATTGGCGAGCGGTGCGAATGAAGTAAACAGTCCCACCCACATTCCACCCGGTTCGATGCAGGTCCCGGTTTTGCCAACGACAGTCATGCCCGGATCGTGTGCGCGAGCACCCGAACCGTAGTTAACCGACCCTGCCATCCCTGGAATCATGTACTGCCAGACATCTCGTTCGATGTTTACGGCGCGACGAACTTTGATTTTAAACTTTGTCTCTTCCTGTAGCGTTCGCGCAACTTGTGGCGTAAGCAACTTGCCGCCGTTGGCGATCGCCGAAACGAGTGTTGCGAGTTGGAGAGCGGTAACTTTAAAGTCGTCGCCATGCGACGACATGCGATTGAGAGCAAAGCCCGACTTCAGATCCGGCATCTGGCCGGGAAATTCGTGGGGCAGGTTTATGCCGGTCTTCTCACCGAGTCCGAGCCTGCGGGAGTAGGAGATCATTTTGTCAAAACCGACCTGGCCGCCAACCTGCTGGAAGTATTCGTTTTTGGAATAAGCCAGCGCTTTCGTCAAGTCAACCTGGTTTGTATCTGATATGTTTCTGGTGTCGCTTGGGTCGATAACCTTTTCGTTTAGTCCTGCAAGGCCTGTGACGAGTTTGATAGTAGAGCATGGCTTGAAACCTTCACGCAGCGCCCATTCCTGGTTCACGATTGAGTAAATGCGGCCGGTCTTAGGATCCATCACTACCACCGTTCCCGCATGACTACCCAGCGCGTTAAGAGCGACGCGTCGTACCTCAACATCTTCTCCGCTTGTGTCATCATTCGCAATCATCGATTTAACGTTGTCGCGCATTGCTTCTTCAGCGGCGCGTTGACGTGCGATTGCAGCCTCGCGTGCGGCTTCGGCGCGGCGCTTCTCGTCCAAACGCTTAAGCTTTAGTAACTCAGCAGCGCGTCGATGCGTCTGCAAAGTTGAATTGTTCTTTGGCGTCGACTTCTCGGCGACTCGGCTGTTCAGCTGAGGTTCTCTGGCGCTCCGGAATTTATCTTTGGAATCACTTTTGGCTGAGTTATGTTTGGAATCCAACCGGCGTGAATCTTCAACCTGACGTCGCACGTCACTGGAACTTCTGGCGGTAGACTTTTCCGTGACGCTCCTGGCTGAACTCTTACGGTCGCTACTGGAGACTTCTTTGGAAGGCTTCTTCCGATTACTTCCGAAGGCCTTCGCCGGCAGCAGCGAACCAGTGATGAAAACAAACAGAAAGAAGGCAATACCGACGGGTTTGAGGCTGCATTGGAGGTAATTCATTTTTTTGAGGTTCATCTTTGGAATCAATCTTGGGGTTGCTGCGGGATTACGAGGAAGGACTTGCCGGCGGGGAAAAACTGACATCTACTCGAAGGCCGATAGTGGACCGCGAGTGACGCATGCAGAGTGTAGTTTTTACTTTGGGACGCTCACTTTTTTACACGGTTCTCAAAGACGCTCAGAAGCGAGAAGAAACAACGTGAAGAAAAGCCAGCGTATTTTGTGGGTCGCTTGGAAAAACTTGCGGTGTGGGAGTAACGCCCGGCGCGTGAAGTGCACGACTTGTGCCAACCGGAATTGCAAAGGTCACGGTGTCTTATTCATGTCTTCTGCAATGTTAGAGCGAGCATTCCCTACTTCAATCGCGCACCGTTGGGCACATCTTCGGTAAACGTTGCGATTACCGGTTTGCCTTCGTCACCAACCGAGGCGGCCAGCAGCATTCCCTGCGATTCATGTCCACGCATTTTGCGAGGTTTCAGATTGGCTACCACCGCAATCTTGCGCCCGAGTAACTGCTCCGGATCATAGTACTGAGCGATGCCGGCGAGAATTTGGAGCGGCTTCTCTTCGCCGATATCGACTGTCAGGAGTAACAGTTTGTCTGCCTTCGGGATGCGCTCGGCGGTTAACACTTCGCCTACGCGCAGATCGATTTTGGAAAAATCGCTGATATCAATGAAGTTGGTTACACCTTCGGCTGCTGATGCCGCCGGAACGGCGTCGGCTTCAGTCGCATGGTGCATTGGCGGTGCTGGTTTTGTTTCGGAAGCTATGGGACTGTTGGGTACCGCGTCTGCTTCGGTTGCGTGAGTGCCGCTGGATGTCCCGGCGCCTGAACCACTACCAGTTTCCGCGTCGTTTATTTCTGTCATAGTTTTTGTTTTGTCGATCCTTGGAAAAAGTGGCTTCACTTCCCCTATCGTTGTCCCTTCAGCAAGTTCGCCCCACTTGAGTTCTGCGGGATTAACCTTTGCCGGTGATGTTGCACCTGTTCCCGGCCCACCGGACGACTCTCCCAACCCAAGCTGCTTCCAAATCTCGACCGTTGAGTTAGGCATGATCGGGTAAAGAAGCACGCAAAGCCAGCGCAGCGTTTCGGCGGCGCGATATAGTACTGCGTTAAGCGTCTGCTTTTGGTTTTCATCCTTTGCGAGTTCCCATGGCTTCGCGTCGCTGATCATCTTGTCGATGCGAGCCACCACGGACCATGCAATTTCAAGTGCACGGCTAAAAGCAAAACCCGCGAGCTGTTGCAGAAATTGATCTCGAGCTAGCGCGATGAAGCCTGAGATTGTTGTTTCGTCAGTGTCAACCCCGGCGCGTTTTGCCTGAAGCAACCGATCTTCGGAAATGGTTCCCGAGGGCACGCGTCCTTCGCAATAGCGCGAAATCATTGTGAGCGTCCGGCTCGATAGATTGCCCAGACCGCTGGCAAGATCGCTATTGGTTCTATCGATCAACGCTTCATAACCGAAGCGCCCATCCTGACCAAACACCATTTCGCGGAGACAGAAATAACGAATGGCATCGATAGGAAAGTGTTTATTCAAAACGTCCAAATCGATTGTGTTGCCCAGGGTTTTCGACATCTTGCGACCCCTCGGATCGAGCCACATGCCATGCGCAACAATCGCCCGGGGTTGTTCTACGCCGGCCGCCATCAGAAATGCCGGCCAATAGATAGCGTGAAAACGCAGAATATCTTTTCCCACAAGGTGCAGGGCCGGCCAAAACTTCTCGAAGCCCACTGCTTTTTCGCGTTCCTCGTTGCCAAAACCAATCGCAGTAATGTAGTTGATGAGGGCGTCGAACCAGACGTACATGGTGTGTTCGGGATCGTCAGGCACCGGCACGCCCCAACTCACCGAACTTCGCAGACGGCTAACTGAAAGATCCTGGAGACCACCTCGAACAAAGCTCGTCACTTCGTTGTCTCTTGACTCTGGCTGCACGAAATCCGGCCGCGAGTCATACAGGGAAAGCAGTGCTTCGGCATAATCGGAAAGGCGAAAAAAATAGCTCTCTTCCGAAACTCGATCGAGTGGTGTTTCGTGAATCAGACAAGTCGGCGGCTCGCCTGCTTGCGTGGGTTTAGCATATTCGTCTTCCGTTTTGTACGCAGCACATGGAGCGCAGAACCAGCCCTCGTAGTGTCCTTTGTAGATCGCATCGTTGCCCTTGGGCGTTTTTGCGCGCGCCGCGCGCCGCCAGAATTCGCTGACACCCTGGTAGTGAAAAGGCTCGCTGGTGCGCATGAAAAAGTCGTAACCGCCATGCGCGGTGTCTAGACCAAACGCAGCCGTCATCTTTTTGAAGTAACTAACGACGTAGTCGGCTTGTTCTTTTGGGGTTCGTCCAGCCTTCTGCGCAGCACGCTCAATGTTGATTCCGTGCTCGTCGGTGCCGGTCAGGAAAAACGTTTCAATTCCCTGTTGTCGCTTATGCCGAGCGATCGCATCCGCAACGAGCATCGTGTAGAGATGACCAAGATGTGGCAGGCTATTAGCGTAATAGATGGGAGTGGTAACGTAGAAAGTGCTCATCGTGGATAGATACTAAATAGAACGGAAGAAACGATTTTCCATTTCTCATTTTCCATTTCTCATCTACTATTGTTCCCTCACGCCGAATGTCACTTTCTAAATGACAAAATGAGAAATGACAAATGGAAAATCGATTTCACAGACCTGAGTTGGAGCCCCGCTGGGCGAGTTACCTTCTCTGTGCTTTCGCGAACTCATCCTCCGGGTTAAAGCGCGGCATCTGGTCCATATCGGCGATGCGACGACCAATGGCCATCGCAATCTCGGCTTCCTGGACCATCCCGCGGAAGTCCCATGAATCGCTGTATTCGTCAGACGGCTGATGATAGTGGGCGGTGTTGTAGGCTTTGAATTGTTCCGCACCCCAACCCTTCGGCCTACCCACGTAATCGTCGCCTTCCTTCAAACTGATCGAAGGAACTCCAACCTTCGCAAACGGAAAATGGTCTGAACGATAAAAGGATCCCTGTTCCGGCCGCGCATCCGGCGAGACTCGCATTCCTCGTTCACGCGCCACCGCCTCAACCACCGCCTTCAGTGACGAGCGTTCAGCGCCAAGCGGAATGAAATCGTGCGTTGTTCCCAGCACGTTCATCGAATCGAGGTTCACGTTAGCCGCCGTTTTCTCGACCCGCACCAGCGGATGTTTTGAATACCATTCCGCGCCAAGCAGCCCCTGCTCTTCCGCAGTAGGAAACAGGAAAAGACTGGAGCGACGCGGGCGCTGCGAAGGAGGCAACTTTGCCAGCGCTTCGGCAATTGCGAGGACAGAAGCAACACCCGACGCATTATCCACCGCACCGTTGTAGATGGTGTCACCCGTTTTGTCCGGAGCACCAACGCCGAGATGGTCCCAATGAGCTGAATAGACTATGTACTCGTCGCGCAACTTCGGATCGCGACCGCGTAGAATTCCGGCAACGTTGGGAGCCTCCACCCGCTTCACTTCGCTCTTGAGATTAATCTTTCCTTTGAGGCCAAGATCGATGGGTGTGAAGTCGCGCGAAGCCGCTCTCGTTCTCAAGTCGCCGAGGTCCAGACCGGCGAGCTTCATCATCCGGCGCGCGGAGTCGTCAGTCATCCAGGAACGCATTTTGAGAAAGGGAGTCTCGTTCGAGGTGCGCGCGATATCAAAGCGCCATGAACCATTCGACGTGCGCACAACGCTCCAGGGGTAACCTGCCGACTCGTCGGTGTGCAGCAGTATGATGCCTGCGGCCCCGCGCCGTGCAGCCTCCTCAAACTTGTACGTCCAACGACCGTAATAGGTGAGCGTCTTGCCTCCAAACAGATTTGGCTCCGCTGTTGTTGCCGGTGGATCATTCACCAGCATGACGAGAATCTTGCCGCGATAGTCGGATGCCTCGCCCTTGTAATCGTTCCAGCGCTGTTCCGGCGCATTTATTCCGTAACCAACGAAGACCAGATCGTCATCGAGGTCGACTTCATCGGTTTGAGCGCCGGTGAAGGCGACGTATTCGTCGGCAAACTTAAATGCCTCTTTGCCGTTATGACCTGAGATGGTTAACTTCGTGTTCGGATCGGCTTTAACTCCAACGAGCGATACTGGCTGAAAGAAACTCCCCTGCGCTCCGGCGCCCTTCAATCCCAGCGCTTCCATCTGCGCCGCAATGTAGTGTGCCGCTATCTCGCCACCTCGTGCGCCGGTGCCGCGTCCCTCCAATAAGTCACTTGACAAGAACTTGATGTGCGCCCGGATTTTGTTTTCATCCAACTGACTAGCGAAACGCGCTGGTTTCTGTGCAAATCCCGTCACCTCCATAGCCGCAATTAGGAACCACACAATGGCCATCCGTAACCCAAATGCTGATCGACTTCGCATTCTTTGTGTTCTCACTCCCTACCGGTAATCAGGGCCATCGCTTCCGCTCGCGTGCGCGGGTCGGTGCGAAAGCCGCCAAGTACTGCCGAAGTAACCGTTTTTGCGTCAGCCTTCCTCACACCTCTTAACGTCATGCAGGTGTGTGCGGCTTCAACTACTACCATCACGCCGATCGGTTTCAGGCCCTCGAAAAGTGTATTTGCAATATCTGTCGTCAACCGTTCCTGAAGCTGCAGGCGTCGTGAGAATGTTTCCGCCAAACGGGCCAGCTTCGAAATTCCCAATATGCGTCCATCCCTCGGAATGTAAGCAATGTGGCACTTACCGACAAAAGGAGCGAGGTGGTGTTCACACATGGAAGCGATGCTGATGTCTTTGACGATAACCATCTCATCGTGTTTGTCGCCCGGGAGAGGGACGACATGCTGGTTCGGGTCTTCACGCATTCCCGAAGTCAACTCGGCATACATCTCGGCGACGCGTTGCGGGGTTTCAAGCAAGCCGGGGCGTTTCGGATTCTCACCCAGGCCTTCGAGAATCATGCGAACGCCCTGCGCGATCAGCTCGAGGTCAACCGGAGGTAGCTCGTTCTCAGGCGACGTTTGGTTGCGATTCCGTTCAGAAAACTTTGTGGCCATCTGATATGTCTAAAGAAAATAAAGAGCGGGGGCGAGCCCACCTTCCTAACCTGCGAGACTTTCCGCGTTACTTCGTTGGCCCCTCTTTGAGAGCCACTCGATCACAGATCACAACTGACAGACTCATCAGCTCAGGGTCGGGAAGGCGGGCTCGCCCCCGCTGTCAGTCGCTAACTATCTATTGATTTCAGCGAAGGCCGTCCGCGCGGCTTCTTCGACAATTCGCAACGGCACGTCAGCCTTGCGCGCTGCTTCCCTGCACTGTTCGTATTCCGGCATCTCTTTTACGATGTGCCCGTTGAGCCACGCTACTTTAACATCAATTGGGCCATACTGCGTTTCCACCCTCACAATCTTCCGTTCAAGCGCACGACGTTCAACCTCGTAAGCGCGAACGCCAAGAGTGGTGGTCTCGGCAAAAAGCAGTTCGCTCAAACTCGCGCGCTGCTCATCGCGGCAGAGAATGGACAACAAGACGCCGGGCCGATTCTTCTTCATTTGCACTGAGGTGAAGTAGCAATCCAACGCGCCCAGATCAAAAGCGCGCTCCATCACGTGACCCAGCACCTGTGGCGATATGTCGTCCATGTTGGTTTCAATCATCCAGAGATGCTCCAGCAACGACCTATTCTGGCCGCCGGCATTATCTTCCCCCACTAAGACACGAAGGACGTTGGGAAACTTCTTGTATTCTCTGGTGCCGGCCCCGTAGCCTGTATGCTCGAGCAGCAGTTCAGGAATCGGGCCAAACTCAGCGCAGACAGTGGTTATTATTGCCGCGCCGGTTGGCGTGACCAACTCACCAACGACATCGGTCGAATAAAAAGGCACGCCCTTCAGTAGCTCGGCAACAGCGGGAGGCGGTACTGGATAGCGGCCGTGCTCCATCTCCACAGTTCCGCCGCCGACGTGCAGCGGCGATGAGACGAACCGATCTATCTTCAGCAGCTCGAAACAAATCGCCGCGCCAACAACGTCTATGATCGCATCGAGTGCGCCCACTTCATGAAAATGCACCTTCTCGACCGTCTCATTGTGTACGCGGGCTTCGGCCTCGGCCAGGCGCGAAAATATCTTCGCAGCGCGATCCTTGACGCTTTCAGTTAGACGCGACTCACAAATGATCTTCAGGATATCCGTCAGGTGCCGGTGCGCATGCTCGCGAGCAGTCTGCACGCGCGCATAGGTCGCGCTAATTCCCGAGCGCTCTACAGTTTCGAAGTTGATCGTGTAGCCCTGAACTCCGAGCAGCGAGAGCTGCGCCTTGAAAGCCTCGGGATCGACGCCAGCAGCGATCATTGCTCCCAGGATCATGTCGCCACTTGCGCCGGCGAAACAGTCGAAATAAAGGGTCTTCATAGGTTCGAAAGCCGGTTCACGCGAAGAGCGGTAGCAACTCGCCGGCTTTCCCCGTCAAAACTTCGTCGCAGAGTTCTGAAAGTGGTGTCCGCTCCGGATTAACTTCGCAAACATAAGCGCCGGCGGCTTTGGCAATCTCCGGCAAACTTGCCGCAGGATAAACGATGCCGGACGTGCCTACCACAATGCACAACTCGCACTCAGTCGCACGCTCCGCTGCAAATTCAAAGACACCCCGCGGCAACATCTCACCAAACAAAACTACGTCCGGCCGCATGTGGTCGCCACACTCGACGCACGTGTCTGGGCGTGCCTTGTCGGCTAGAATCTGATACCTGGCTTCGCAACTCAGACAGCGCGCACGCCAGATGCTGCCGTGCAATTCGATAACATCGGTTGAACCCGCCTTCTGGTGTAGCCCGTCGATGTTTTGCGTAACCAACGTGCATTGCGGAAATTGTTTCTGCCAGCGCGCGATCTCGCGGTGCGCCGAGTTTGGCTGCAACGGTTGCAGAAGTTTGCGTCGATAATCAAACCATTCCCAGACTGCCGGCAAATCGCGTTCGACCATCGTTGCCGATGAGATAATATCGAAACGCATTCCTTTCCAGACGGCTGTGTTGCCTCCACCGCGAAACGTAGGCACGCCCGATTCCGCAGATACGCCCGCGCCCGTGAGAACCAAAATGCTTCGGGCGCTCTCTAACCGCTCGCGCAAGACGTTGGAAATTGACTGCGTTCCTGCTGTGGGCATTGGAAGATTGATGGTAACAGAGCGCGGTCGGAACGTGTCAAGAAGGACCTCCTCTGGGCAGACTCAAGTAGTTTAGAGTTCAACCTTCAGGTTCCTCTTTTGCAATACTCGCAAGCTAAAGCTTGAACTCTGAACTTCTGGAGTGGCATTCGCCGTAATTCAGCGGCTAAGCTATACTTTGCGCTTTTGCAGATTGAAGGGCTCCATACAGTGAGAGCCTCGGAGTGAAGTGACTCTAATCGATATTCAAGATCGCCTGAAACAGGAGGTGCGCGCCGCGGCCCTGGAGCTATTTGGCGTCGAGCTCGAACAGCTCAACGCCGAAACGCCTCCGCGTGCGGAATTGGGCGATCTCGCGTTCCCGGTCTCATTCGAGTTGGCAAAGCTTATCAAGGCGGGCACGGGCGTGAAGCTACCGCCGCGGACAATCGCCGAGCAATTGAAAGGGAAACTGGAAAAGTCTCCTGAGGTTGCGGGTGTAGAAGTTGCCGGTGCAGGTTACCTCAACGTGTTTTTCGATCGCGCAAAGCTGCTCGGAATGTTTGCCGCCGACAAAACAGCTCAACCTGCTGAAGCTTCGTTCTCGCCGGATCGGCCAAAAAAAATGGTCGAGCACACCAGCATCAACCCCAATAAAGCGGCGCACATTGGGCACGTTAGAAATGCGGTGCTTGGCGACACCTTTGTTCGCGTTCTTCAGGCTGCCGGCGAGCGCGTAGAAGTGCAGAACTACATTGACAACACCGGCGTGCAAGTCGCCGACGTTGTTGTCGGCTTCATGCATATCGAAAAAATGAATCTTGACGACATCAAGGCGCTCGATACTTCCCTCCCTGCCGATGTGCCATTTGATTACTACTGTTGGGACCTGTACACGAGAGTGGGACTCTTTTATCGTGACGGCGACCCGTCAGGTGAGCCAAGTGCTGAGCGGCTAAAGCTGCGCACCGATATCCTGCACGCGCTGGAGGAAGGAAATAGCTCCACCGCGGAGTTGGCAGACTACGTCGCTACACGAAATGTCGAACGAATACTCGACACCATGGAGCGCCTGGGTATTCGGTACGATTTACTGGCGCGCGAGTCAGACATTCTCCATCTCCATTTTTGGGAACGAGCCTTCGACTTGATGAAGAGCGCCGGCGTAATTCGGTTTGAGACTGAAGGAAAACACGCCGGCTGCTGGGTAATGCCGTTCGAATCCCATACCGGGACCGATGAGCACGAGTCTGACAAGATCATTGTGCGGTCAAACGGGACGGTAACTTACACCGGCAAAGACATCGCCTACCAGCTTTGGAAGCTGGGCCAACTGGGCCTTGATTTCAACTACAAACCGTTGCGCACATATGCTGACAAGCATGTGGCCTGGATCACCACGACTGAACCAAACGCGGAGGTACTTCCCGAGGTACCGCGCCCAAACTTCGGCGGCGGCGTTAGGGTTTATAACGTGATTGATTCGCGGCAGGCGTATCCGCAGGAGATCGTTGCTCGCGGAGTTGCGGCGGTTGTTCCAGACGTTGGCGCCGACGCGAGCGTTCACTTCGGTTACGAGATGGTCGCGCTTTCACCCGCCGCTTGCGCGGAGCTGGGGATTGAGTTGAGCGAAGAAGATCGTGCGCGGCCCTTCATCGAAATGAGTGGACGGAAAGGCCTGGGCGTGAAGGCCGATGATCTAATCAACCGGCTCGAGGCTGACGCATTGCGCGAAGTGCAGACGAGACATGCCGAGCTACCGCTTGAGGAACAACAAACCACGGCGCATCAAATCGCGGTCGGGGCGCTGCGATATTTTCTTTTGAAGTTTACGCGCAATTCGGTAATAGCTTTTGACTTCAAAGAAGCACTCTCGTTCGAAGGCGAGACCGGCCCGTATTGCCAGTATGCTGCAGTACGTGCGAATTCAATCTTTCGTAAACTTGACGAACGAGCAATTGCGGCCGCTCAAGGGTTAATCAGAAACGGAACCGCGGACCCCGCAAGCAAGTCGAAAGTTGCTGAAGTGTTTGCGGATGAAGCCGGCACGGAAGTCTGGTCGCTGGTAATGTTGGCCGAACGACTTGACGAAGTGATCGCTCAATGCGCGGCCTCAGCCGAACCTGCGAATCTGGCAAAGTATGCCTTTACGCTCGCGCGGGCGTTCAACCTTTTCTATCATCGTCATCGGATTATTGCTGAAGAAGATCAAACGAAACGCGCAGTCTTGATAGCGGCCGCTGATATCACCAGGGGCAGGTTGACGGCAGCACTTGCCACGCTGGGCATCGCAGTGCCTGATAGAATGTAGGGGAACTATAGGACCGATAGGACCTATAAGACCTATAAAAGCGATGAGGAACAAGAGAGAGGAATTTTAAATGGCCTCGAGAGTACTTTCCGGTATTCAACCAACAGCTGATATGCACATCGGCAACTACTTTGGGGCTGTCAAAAATTGGGTGGCTCTTCAGGATTCGTATGAATGTCTTTACGGGGTTGTGGACCTGCATGCGATCACGATGCCTTACGATCCGGCGCAACTACGTTTCAACACGGAGCGGATGGTTATTGACCTGCTGGCCTGTGGCATAAATCCTCAGAAGGCCATCCTGTTTATCCAGTCACTTATCCCGGAGCACACTGAGCTTTGCTGGATTCTCAGTTGTCTTTGTCCCTTCGGCGATTTGCGCCGCATGACCCAGTTTAAGGACAAGTCTGAATTAATTGCCGGGCAGGATGCGACTCAGTTTGTTTCGGCGGCATTGTTCACCTATCCCGTACTGCAAGCTGCCGACATTCTCGTATACCGCGCGCAGCATGTACCGGTCGGCAAGGATCAGGAGCAACATCTGGAGCTGTCGCGCGATATTGCGAGACGCTTTAACAGTCAGTTTGGCGTTGAGTTTTTTCCCGAGCCCGCTCCGTTGTTTACGCCAACACCGAAGATCCTGTCGTTGGTGGACCCCACGAAGAAGATGAGCAAGAGCGCTGGGGATCGCCATTACATCGGTCTCTTCGAAGATGAGAAGATTGTGCGCGCAAAAATCAAGTCGGCCGTAACTGATAGCGGCGATTTGAAAGCTGGCGCGGAGATGAGTCCAGGAGTAGTGAATCTTTTTGAAATTCTCAATGCCTGCGGAAAAACAGCGGAGGCCGAGTCGCTACTGAAAGAGTACAACGCGGGAAAGCTTCAGTATAGCAAGCTCAAAGAGGTGGTTGCCGACGCGCTGGTCGAGCTAACGGGTAACCTCCGAGCCAGGCGCGCAGAAATATCAAAAGACATTTCTGGCGTAAACCGTCAGGTCAGAGAAATGTCAGAGAAGGCGCGAGTCATCGCGAAAGAAACACTTAAAGAAGTGCGCGCGATTATGGGGCTGCCTGAGGGAAACTAGAGGGTTGTAATGGGTCTTGTTTGAGAAACCTGGACCACGGCAGTAGAATCAGCAGGACAATTAAACTCGACGAGGATCATTTTTCTCATGCTAATTGTGATGAAAGCCAACGCGACGGATAGCCAAATTGAGGCCGTCGTGCGCGTGATTGAAGCCCTTGGCTACCGCGCGCATCCCATGCCGGGAGCGGCCCGCACTGCGATTGGCATTACGGGCAATCAGGCGGCCATCGATCCTTCACACTTCGAGAATCTCACGGGCGTTGCCGAAGCGGTCCGCGTCAGTAAACCCTACAAATTAGTTACGCTTGACTTGCGGGCGGAAAAAACAGTAGTGCGAGTCGGTGATGCGACAATCGGCGGAGACGAGTTAGCTATCATTGCCGGCCCCTGCGCCATCGAAAGCCGCACTCAGGCATTCGCGATTGCCGAAACCGTGCGTCGAAGTGGTGCGAAGTTCTTCCGTGGCGGTGCTTTCAAACCAAGGACTTCTCCTTACGCGTTTCAGGGAATGGGCGAGGACGGTTTGAAACTCCTGGCCGAGATTCGGGATACCTACGGACTGAAAATCGTTAGCGAAGCGTTGGATGAACGCGGTGTCGATCTGGTCGAACGCTATGCGGACATGATTCAAATCGGCGCGCGCAGTATGCAAAACTTCACGCTCCTGCGGCGCGCCGGCAAATCATCTTTGCCGGTGCTGCTCAAACGCGGGCTCTCGGCCACGCTGGATGAATGGTTACTTGCCGCCGAGTACATCATGGCTGAAGGCAACTACCAGGTCGTTCTCTGCGAACGCGGCATTCGCACCTTTTCACAGCACACACGCAACACACTTGATCTCGCAGCGATACCCGCAGTCCGGCGGATTTCGCACCTGCCGGTCATCGTTGATCCGTCACACGGAACGGGGAAGAACTTCATGGTTACGCCACTGGCTCGAGCCGGAGTGGCCGTTGGCGCTGATGGCTTGATTGTAGAAGTCCACAACCAGCCGAGTGAGGCTCTGTCTGATGGTGCGCAGGCACTAACGCTTGAACAGTATGAGCAGTTGGTTAGCGAGGTGCGCGCAATTCATGAGGTGATCGCGCCCGCCGCCGTCACATAAGACTAAACAGCGTTACATTACCTGTCAGATTTTACGCTCGCCAGCCAGAATACTTGCCAGATCTCGAAAAAACACTGAACGAGGGATAACTTGATCGTAGCCCGCCTCAATTGCCTGGCGCTGCAAATCCGTTTGCACATGCGAGAAAAACCCCAGCAGCGGAATAGTTTTCAAACTCTCGTTTGATTTCAACTCGCCTGCCAGCTCAATTGCATTGAACCGAAGACTGTGCAGATCGACAACGATCAGATTGGGAGGGTCTTGGCTGATCGTGTCCAACAACGCGTCGGCACGCTTCGGGAAGTTGGCAATCATGCCCACGGCTTTCGCAGCCTCGCGAATTTTCGAGACAAAAAGCATATCCTCAACCGCGGCCACTACGGTTCGAATCATGATCCTACTTTTGTAATCCTACTCATTTCGCGTAAAGATAGGCCTGATGGCGATAGCGGCGACAGCGATTCCACCCCTTGAACAATCCGAAAAGATTGAGTTTGGCGATCCAGCCACCGCCGTTGAAAGCCAGGATCCAAATGCTTCCAAACTCGTTGTGGCATCTTACAACATTCGTTATGCCGTGGGACGGTTCTTAATTTCCGGAGGCTTGCTGCGAAAGGCAAAACTCCAGGGATCAAAGCGACGCGCCGCCGAAGTTGCCGCAAACATTCGCGCGGCCGCTGGCGCGTTTTCGGAAGGAACCCTTTTGCCACGGGTCGATGTTCTGGCCTTGCAGGAAGCGGACAAACAGACACAACGCGCCGGCGAACATCATGTGGCCCGTGAGCTGGCGGAAGCTTTACAGATGGCTTGGATTCACATGCCGGCGGGAATTCCGCGGGGCCAGAAACCGAAGGCCAGGCAATGGTGGCTCGACTTCGAGGAACCAATTGGCCTTTTTGATCGAGGTGACACGGGCGTGGCCATGCTTAGCGGCCTGAAACTCACTGAAGTAACGCGAATTGACTTGCCATGGAAGGAATGCCCGTGGAGACCACGCCTGGCAATGGCTGCGACAGTGGCAGTGGGTCACCACCAATTGAGGATCGTTAATGCGCACGTTGATCCGCACACGGCAGTCGGGGGGCAACTTGAACAGCTCGAGGTTTTGGTGGAACAAGCTGAAAGTTTCAATGGCCCAACGCTTGTCGTGGGCGACTTCAATACGCTATCGAAGCAAAAGGTTTTGGAAACGCGAAACTTGTTGGAGTCACATGGCTACTCGACGCCATTTCCATCGGGCACCCCAACGTGGCGCGGCGCCGGCATTCGTTTGCACGCTGATTGGATATTCGGTCGCGGCGTGACGATCACGAAATGGGGAGTAGCACGACCACTCAACGTTTCGGACCATTGGCCGATCTGGGCTGAACTACAATTATGAAAACAGCAGTTAACATGGGAATGAAAATCCAGAAATAGGAAAGTAACCGCAAAGGACTAAGACTGCGCAAAGTTTCGCAAAGAAGAAGGTTCATCGCCGCGAGACGAAGACTTTGCGCACCTTTGCGAACCACTTTGCGTCCTTTGCGGCAAGGTTTCGCCGCCCAACAAGAAACTTGATGATGAAGATTACAAGCCGCGACAATTCCCTGCTCCGCCTGACTCGTTCGGTGCGTGACGGCAAAACGCAGGAATTCATTTTTGTTGAAGGCATGCGTCTTTGCGAAGAGGCGTTGCGTTCGGGTCTCGAGATCGAAGCGGTTATTGTTTCAGAGGAGCTCGCCGAGAAAGAAAAGGCGGCGGGGTTAATATCAAAACTTGGTGAGTCGTCGAGTAGAGTTGCTACGGTCAGCGAGAAGCTGCTCGGATCGATCTCTTACACGAAAACGCCTCAGGGGATTGTCATTCTTGCTTCGCGACCGCAGTCAAGCCAGGAACATTTTGCGGCGAAGCAGAAGGAACCCGCCTTGATAGTCATCATGCACCGAATTAATAATCCGGTGAACGTCGGCGCAATCCTGCGCACAGCCGAAGCAGCGGGCGCGACGGGCGCCATCGCCACCCAAAGCACCAGCGATCCTTTTTCGCCGAAGGCTTTGCGCGGCGCCATGGGCTCGGCCTTTCGCCTGCCTGTCTGGTTTGGGCCAACTTATGACGAGGCAGTTGCCTGGTGCACTCAGCACCACATCCAAACAATTTGTGCCGACGTTCACGCCTCAACCAGTTACCACGAAGTTGATTGGAAGCGCCCATCTGCTTTGATAGTTGGCCCGGAGTCGAGCGGGCTTTCACGCGAGGAAATCGCAGCGACGAATCAGGCGGTCCGGATTCCCATGCAGGCTCAGTCGGAAAGTCTGAATGTCGCGGTTGCTACGGGCGTGCTGCTTTACGAGGCTGCCAGAATGCGCGTTTGGGCCCCTCCAGTTAAGACGGACTAAATATCGAAGGATAGTAATGTGGGTTTGCCGCTACTAACGAGAAACGCTTTCAGTTAGAATATCAGCGCTTCAAAGTATTCCAAGGTTGGTTTGTCGCGCAGTCAGGACTGGACTGCGTTTTTTGCACCTGTTGGCTGAACCGCCATCATCGAGGAATCGTATAAACCTTCATGACTGAAGAGCAAAAGCCAATCAAGAAGAAGCGCGAAGAGGCCCTGCCGGAGCGTCTCCTCCGACGCGTATTTGAAAGCATGGGCGATGTGGTTGATCGTAAGTTCGGCCGTACGGTGGAACCGAAAGGCGGCCTGACAACTTCGCAACTCATTGAAAGAATGAAGAAGCTGATCGACGAGCGCGTGCGCGATGAAGGACGCAAGGGTCACATCGCTCCGCATCATATGAAGCTGAAGGTCGAATGGGGGACACATTCTGAAGCGCCGCCTGAAATCATCAAGGATCTCGAGCATGAAATCCTGGCAGCCGCGTTGGATCACATTAACGACCATCGCTACCGCACCCTGGCACCTGCCAAAGTTGAAACGGAAGTTGATATTTTTACAACTGGTATCTCGGTTGATCCCACTTTTGGTGAGTTTGAAGATGAACTCAGGGAAGCCGACGAAGCCAAACGGGTGGCAAAACTAGACAAGCCGCGTCGCACCGCGTTGGAAACGGTGCCGGATGTTAACCTGACGGCCCGGGTCACAATTCGCAACGAGGTCTACGAAGTTCCTTTGGTCTTGAAACCGGGAGGCAGGCGTTTGAGTGTTGGGCGGGTTTCCGATAATGAGCTGGCATTGAACGATACCAGCGTTTCCAAAATTCACGCTGCGCTAACCATGAATCTGCAAGGCACTCTCCTGGTCGCCGACACGGGATCGACAAATGGCACGTTTATAAACGGAAGGCGTATGGCATACGGCGAGGCACGCCAGATTGAAGACGGTGATGTCGTGGGATTCGGCGATGTAGAAGTGCGTTTTCGAAAAAATGAGTGAATTACAAACTCAGCAGTAACCGCAAAGAGCACAAAGTGTTCGCAAAGATACGCGAAGAAGAGTCCTTTGCGGCCCTTGGCGGATTTTCTTAGTGTCCTTTGCGGTTAGATGATCAGTGTCTGTTAAGGCTCGATGGCAATAGTCATAATGTCATTTCTGTTGCTCCTGCAAACACCAACTCCCGCGCAAGCGGTCGTCCATGTTCCCGAACGTATGCCTGCTCTGCTCACGCTGATCTATCTGGGCGGGCTCGTGCTCATCGTTCTCTTCTTACTGATCTCATTATTTAGAAACCGTCGCCGCGGAGTGTTAATTCCGGCAGCAGTGCCGGAAGATCTGCCGCGTGAAGTTAAGCGGCGAATGGGCTCAACCTCCACCAACCGTGGCTTGCGTGCCCTGCGCTGGATCTTCGTCCTGCTTTCATTCGCGCTCTTTGGGTTCCACATTTATTGGACCCACTACGCACAGGAAACTAACGAGAAGTTCCAGGAGCTAAGCTATAAGGACCTGCGCAATCGCCGCCTTTCCGAATCTACTTTGCGCGGTTGGCTGCTCGACCGCAGCGGCAAACTCGAAAACGCGCTCGCGCTTTACCGTCGTGATGCGAGTGGCAACATCAATCGCGAATATCCGCTGGATAAGGCGATGGCCCACATCTTCGGTTCCGACCGGGGCGACCCGGGACTCGAGCGCGCGCTCTTTGGCGTTCAAAGCGGCACCCTGCCCGAAGCTTTGGACCTCGTCAGGGGAAAGGGTGTCTTATTCAAAGGTAATCAGGACGTGCGCCTAACGATTGATCGCGACTTACAATTGGCAGCAGTCGATCAGTTGAAGGGAAAACACGGCGCCGTCGTGGTCCTGAATCCGCAGACTGGCGAGGTGCTGGCGCTTTACAGCGAACCTTCTTACAGCCTCAAGGAAGTTGAAGACGAGACTACCTGGATCAAGCTCGAAGCCAATCAACGCGATCGGCCCCTTGTGAGTCGCGCCCTGGGAGCCTACTACATTCCGGGATCGACTTTTAAAACAGTGACCATGACCGCGGCGTTTCTTGCCGGAGAACAGGGCACTGAGTTCACCTGTAGTGGTGGCGGTTATTACGCCGCACCTGGCGCGAACGTTATCTTTGACGATGGCGGGGCGGGTGAAGTGCATGGCCGCATTGGGATCGACACGGCCTACGAGGTTTCCTGTAATCAATACTTCGCGCAAATGGGCGTGAAGCTTGGCCCCGAACGTTTGAAGCACGCAGCCCAACTACTTGGCATTGGAACTTACGATACGCCTGCCGAAGCTCTGCGGGGAAGAAAAGAACCGGAAATTTGGAATGCCTCAAGCGATGCCATCAAGCGTGCGCTTGCGCCCCGGGAGGCGACGATCGTTACCGGCAAACAGGTTACCAGATACGATTTGGCGTTGATGGGGTATGGCCAGGGTTACGCGGGTCAGATGACCCCTTTTCAGATGGCCCTGGCTGCTTCTGCGATTGCGAACATGGACGGCAGGTTGATGAAACCGAAGATCGAATTCGACCGGCCGCCGGAGATGTTTAAGCAAGTCATGAGGTCGCAGGTGGCGGCTACACTGCGCGGCATCATGGGTCTCGTGACCGGCGGCCCTCGTGGTACGGCGCGGGGAGTCTTTGGTCCAGTTAAGGCAGCAGGCATTAACACTGGCGGTAAGACGGGAACGGCGCAGAAGAGCGAGCCGGTCTACGATCCGAAAACTGGTGCACCGATGACTCGACACAGAGTAGAGAAGGACAACAAAGGAAACATCATTCGCGAATATGAAGAGACGATCATGGATGAACAACATCCGCGCATCGATGGTTGGTTTCTATGCATTGCGCCATTGGAGCACCCGCAACTGGCCATGGCAGTGATAGTTGAAGGCGGGGGTTACGGTTCGAAGTCGGCAGCGCCAATAGCAGCGGCGTTGGTGATGAAGGCGAAGGACCTTGGGTATTTCGGCAACCGTCAAGCGGGACCACAGAATCTCCCGGGCAATCAACGAGGGCCAAAAGGAGCCCGGCGTCAGCAACGCGCGGCGCCCACCCCCCAACTCTAGCGACCCTACTTGATTGATTGATGTTTAGCGTTTGCTATTTACTGTTTACTGAATCATGAAAAATCGCGCGTCATCACATCTGCTGGTCGTTCTGCTTCTGCTCGGTTTCGAGATTGCCGGTTATTGGGCGATTCACCGTGCGGCCCTGCTTCGCGGGTATGAAACATCCACAGTTGGCGCAGTGCGCGATCTGTTCATGTTTCTGCCACTGCTTTTTTTGCTGATGTGGCTTTCGCGGGTGATGCGATACAAGGGTAACTGGATCCTGTTTACAGCTGCGGTGCTGCTTTTCTCTGTTGGCATGTTGATTCAGTATCGGCTTTACAGCGATCCGGAGTACAACGCTCGCAACAAAGCGCAGGCGCGGCAGGAAAAAATGGAAGCACTGCGCACGCGCTACATTATCGAGAACTACGATCCAATCAAAAAACAGCTTATGGGCCTGCCGCCAACGCCGGCCCAGGCGATCGACATCAGCCAACTACCCCAGCGGCCGTCGAATTACACCATCGGCAACGCCCTGACCTCGAGCTATACCTGGATTCCCATCTTTTCCTTCATCGCTTTTGGTCTGGCTTATTCGTTCTGCGTGCGTGATGGGTTCCTGCTTTGGATCCAACGCAACAGCTTCATCATTGTCTTGTTAACCCTCGTTCCTCTGGCCGCTGCCGTGGTCACTTCGAGCGCCGGCAAAGCGCTGGGAAACATGACGCCCTGGGAACCATCGAAGATTCCGTTTCTATTGGGATTTGCCGGTATCTTAACCGCGCGCTACAAAGATCTGGCGGAGACTTACTGGGGAATTCCGCGCGCTCGCGACATCGTCCCTTTGCTGGTGATGGCGATGCTGCCTTTCGTTCCCTTCTTTGCGCTGAAAGACTTTGGGCAGATGCTGATCTTCAGCGGCGCCTACACCACGCTTTATCTCGTCGCCGTGCGGCGTTGGCCACAACTGCTTTTGTTTGTGGGTTCGGTCGTTCTCGTCATCAGCATTCTGGTCATCGGAGCGCTGCCGAGAGATGTGCAGGAGAAGGTGCCGCTGCTACCGACAGTCGCTCGTCCAATTCAGACGATGCTTCCTTCGCGTATTCAGCAACGTTTTCACTTATGGCTTGATGGTTTCGACCCACCGTCGCCGGAAGTTTCGTGGTGGAAAAAAGACTATGAAGAGGCCGTCAACAAGGATCCGCAACTGAAGGCACTCGCCGAACAAAGCCCGGCGATGCAAAAGATCGTCAACGTGGATATTTGGTTTGACAAGCTTGCATTCCAGCCCGCGCAAGCAGTTTTCGGTATAGCCTCCGGAAAGAATACCGGTCGCGGCCTGGGCCTTGGCTTCCCGGAGGTGATTCCCATTGCCGATTCCGACTATGTTTATGCCGCAATCGCTGAGGAAATGGGCCTGTCCGGTGGAGCGATCGTCATTCTCGCCATCATCATTTTTGTTACCGCAGGTGTTCGTACTTCACTCGACGCGCGTGATATGTTTACCAAGCTTTGCGCCGCCGGCTTGACTGCGTTTGTAGGATTCCAGGCACTGGTAAACATCGGCGGCATTCTGCGAGCTTTGCCGATGACCGGAATCACGCTGCCCTTTGTGAGTCATGGTGGGTTTAGTTTGGTAACCAGCTTCGCGATGCTGGGTATGCTGATGGCGTTTTCGCATCGCAACGCGCGGGATAAGATGCTCGCCGACACCCGCCCGATCCTGGGGCGCGAAAGTCGCTCGTCATTGAATTTGGAGGCGGTCCAATGAAGCCTAAAAAGGCGTTCACACTTACATCCTCAGCCGTCACCGACCGTGGTCTAAACGAAAAGCGTCCTCTCAACGAAGATTCTTTTCTCGCCGACAGCGAACGCGGCATCTTCGCCGTCGCCGACGGCGTTGGTGGAGCGGAAGCTGGAGAGGTTGCGTCGAAAACCGCGATCGAGGTGCTCGACGAGGCATTTCGCCACCTGGTTGACGGCGCTGATATCGAAGATTTGATGGAGCTTGCGATTCAGCGCGCCAACGCTTCAATTCATCAGATGGCCCAGGACCACGCCAAATTTTCGATGATGGCGACTACGATTGTCGGTCTTCATTTGGACGGCAATGTTGCGACTATCGGACACGTTGGCGACTCGCGGCTCTACCGATTAACCCCGGATGGCCAACTATTGCGCGAGACTGAAGATCATTCGGTTGTTGAAGAGGAAGTACGGGCCGGCCGGATGACTCCCCAACAGGCTGCGAATCATCCCAGCAAGAATGTTATTAGCCGCGCACTCGGGGCTGAAAACGGCGTAGAAGTTGACCTGAAGGTGATCGAAGTTGAGGACGGTACTGAATTCCTGCTTTGCAGCGATGGGATTACGCGGCACATTCCCGATCATGAACTGAGACAATTGTTACTCGCGCACGAGGATCTTACGACCGTCTGCGGCGAGTTGAAACAACGCTGCTTCGAGCGCGGCGCGGAAGACAATTTGACGGCGGTTTTGGTATGCGTTGGTACACCCATCTCCATGGATCAAAGGCATCAAGATCTGGAGAAGACAATCTCGCCAGAAACGATGCCAGTCCCTGCGCTGTCAGAAGTTAACGCAGCGCAGCCAATGCCTGGTTCAGAGGTTTCTAATACCACTCCAACTCTTGTGCCTCCCTCTCGTCAGGCTTTTCCGGCTGTGGCTGCCGGCGCTGTCCAGGAGGTCAGCCACGCGGCGTCCCCGGACAGGCCCTTAGTGATCGAAGGTGGTGCCCGCGCGAAGGGCGGCGTTGAAAGAACCATGACGCGCTTCTTTTTATTCGTGCTTTTGCTGGGCGCGCTGGCGGCGGCGTTTTATGGCGGCAGGAGATACAAGGGGCCGATACCTTACCTCGACCAGGGTGGAACGCCGATCGCCGATGCTTCGCAAACGCCCCCATTAGATGTGCCCGAAGATTCCGCGGTGAGGTTTGAGAGGGCCCGTCGCGAAGTTGATGCAGACCCGAACGCCTGGCTGGCGAATCAGTTGCCGAGAGAACTGGTAAGACAGGGGATACAAACCCCGCTGGCGTCCTCGGATTCGGAGTTTTTGTACCTCTATGGCCGGGCTTCGCTGCTTTCCGGCAATACCGATGAAGCGGCAAAAGCCTTCGAATCCTCGATAGCGAAAGCGGATCTCAACCCCACGCCGGCGAATTCCTCCTTGCGAAAAGAAGCAACCCTCGGACTGGCGGCTGTCGCTTTGAAGTCGGACAAAGACAAGCCCACCGCGATAACGCACATCGACGAAATCATACGGAAGCCCGCTCTGCCGTCTACCCAAACAGCCCCGTCGAATTCAAGTCCCGCCCCTTTGCGTTCCCCGTGAGTTCCCCTTTTGACTGGGGTCTACGCCTTTTGCCGGCGCTAAGTGCTCCGCGAAAGTGTCCAAAGGCGCAGAAGAAGCATCTAAGACCGGGCGGTACACTTTGAGCGCGAACTGATGCCAGAACTCAAGCTACAACAAAGCAGGCTCGACGGGCGTTACGACATTATTGAATGCCTGGGCCGCGGTAGCTACGCCGAAATCTACGTGGCGCACGACAATGCAGCGCAAAGCGGCGCCCCTGCGACGGTCGTTATCAAGGCGCTGAACATGTTCCTGGGGGATGCTCCCGATACCGAACTGGAACATACGCTGATCGCCAACTTTCAAAACGAAGCAGTCGCTCTCGACCGCGTGCGGCATCCAAACATCATCAGTCGCCTCGGCCACGGCACTGCAATTGACCTCGACGGCACAACCTTTCATTACATCGTGCTCGAGTATCTTTCGGGCGGCGACATGGCCGCTCTCTCGCGCAATCGTGCCCTGCCGATTGAGAAAGCGCTTTTCTATCTCGAACAAGTCTGTTCGGGACTGGCCCATGCGCATGAGTGTGGCGTGATTCATCGCGACATCAAGCCCCAGAACCTTCTGCTTAACGGCGATCGCCAGGTCGTCAAAATTGCAGATTTTGGCGTTGCTCGTCTGGAAGCTCACGATGGTGCGATTACGCGTGTTGGGACAAATATTTACTCGGCCCCCGAGCACAATCCACTCGTTCAAACCGGCTCCCTGGATCTGGGGTTGATCGCTGCGGGCCAGTCACACCTGACGCCGGCCGCGGACATTTATTCGCTGGCGAAAACTGCTTATGCGTTGCTGGCCGGAGAGTCACCCCGAAAATTTGCCCACTATGCGATTCGGGAAATGCCCCCGGCGGTAAGCGGTCATTATTGGGCCACGCCCGTTTTGCGCGTTTTGGAAAAGGCTACGCAAACTCGACTGGAGGACCGTTTTCAAACTGTCCAGGAGTTCTGGGACGAACTTGCAGAGGCCGCGCTTCCACCAACGAAACCGCTCCGTGGCATCGGCTCCGATTCAAATCGCAAGCCGAGTTTCGATTTGGCGGTTGAGCCGGACGAGTTTACCCAGGCGCCGCCACAGCCTCGCTTCGCCGCGGTGTACGGGCTCTACTCGAGAACGAGCGAAGAGGACGTACGCAAGGATTTCAGTGGCAACGAATCAAAAGGTGAGCCTGGATACGCCGCTGCGCCTCGTGCACAAATTCCCAGCTACGCGCCGCGGCACACGGAAGGTCCGCCGGCAAAGCGGCCTAAGATTGTAGTGCCCGTGGAGTTGCTTCAAAAAGAAGCGGGTAAAGGTGAATCAGTTCCTCGACAGCAGTCAGCGAACGAGCGGATTGTTGACATGCCCCCGGCAGCAAGAGTGGGAAAGTCTCGGGCGTATCCAAGAGCCAGTGTTGGCCCGCATCGGGCCAGGCCCTACTTAGTTGCCGCAATTCTGATTCTTGCTTTTTCCGGAATGTTGCTGGCGACACACAAATACGTTACCTCACATTGGAATCCTTTTGTCGACCTGCCGAGAATGGGCGAGGTTTTCATAATCGGGCGCGAAGGTGTTACAACAACGGATGTGAGATTGCGGCCGGATGGGAGTATCAACAATCAACCCATCGGTTTGGCGGAAAGCGGCTCGCGAGTAAAAATACTGTCTGCCAACGATAACTGGTATGAAGTCCAGGTATTGCAGCACGGACGAGCCAAAACTGATCCGTTTACTTCGGATCGTGGCTGGATCAACAAGAAGTTTGTTAAGTTTGACTAAGTAGGACAGACATTCTGGTCTGTCTGTCATTTCACTATTCACTATTTACCCTTTACTATTCCAACCATGGGCCTGCTTGAAACAATAAGAAAATGGATTGACGGCGAAACCGGCGAAGATATCCTCGAAGCCGCGGACGAGCACTCGAAACCACGTCGCATCTGGGAAGAATTCCTGGTGAAGATCGCGCGCGAGGTTGAGGCCGTGATGCAGCGCGAGATGTTTACGCCTCCGGGTGGTCCCACCTACATCCCCCGTGAATACGTCGTCTATTTGAGCGCTGATGACGACAAGGACTGGCAGGGCGACAAGCGCCGCGGTCTGGAGAAGGGTTTGTTTCACGTCCTTTCCGAACGCGCCCGAGAACTGAGCGGCGTAACTCCGCTTGCTGCGAAATCGTTTGCGGTAGAACTACGCGTGGATGGGACGCTTGAGAAAGGCCAGTTTCGGGTGCAGGGCGTTTGGGATGAAACCGAGAGCGGTCACACGATGGTGACCCCGCGGGCGGGAGCGGGCGCTTCCCAACCGGGTTCTTCCAAAGCCGCCGCGGCTCCGATAAATCTCAGCGACACGATTCGTGAGCGTGCCGACGGCAGCCGTGATGAGAGTGAGCGGGGACCCGCCGATGGCACTAACGGGGACCAATCAAGCGAGCAGACCGTTGTGCGCCCACGCATTGTCGAACTTTATTCTATTGAGCTTTGGAAAGACGGCGTGCGCGAAGCAGTTGTGCCGATTACTAAAGCCGAGATAACGATCGGCCGTGGTTCGCGCTCGATTACAGTTGACCTGCCATTGAAAGGCGATCCGGAAGTAAGCCGAGTTCACGCCACCCTTACGCGTGAGAACGATGGCCGCTATTGGCTAGTCCCCAAGGGCCGCAATCCTCTTTTGGTTAACGGACGCGAAATTCCTCGCGAAGAGCGCGCCGAAGTTTTGCCCGATCAAAAGATCGCAATCTGCAATTTCATCCTGCGGATCCAGCCGAAGTAGCGCGGCCGTTTAATCCGTGCCAGCGGCCGCCGACTGCGGCGGTGTCAGTTCAGCAATCAGAGCGGTGAGTAGCGGAATGTCCTGCATGGGATTGAGGTAGTTCTTGCCGAGCATTTTCAGAAAGCGTCGTTCCTTCGTTTCACCAGTCAATTCCTTCAGCAACGCACGACAGAATGCAGCGATGACTTGCGGTTCGAATTGCTTGCCGGCGTTCTGCCGCAGGTCTTCAACCACGCTGGGAAAAGCTCGCCGGCTTTTGTAAGGTCGATCCGTGGTCATGGCATCAAACGAGTCGGCGAGGCTAACGATCTTTGCCCCCATCGGAATCTGTTTGTCTGTCAAACCGTCGGGATAACCGCGGCCATCCAGGCGCTCATGATGATATTTCGCCATTAGGGGAATGTCGGCATAGGGATGGTGAATAGGTGACAGTATTTCAAAGCCCGCTGCGGGATGGCGATTGAGTTCGCTGGATTCCTTCGCGTCAATCTTGTATGGAGCGTTGATAATCTTGCGCTCGACTACCAGCTTGCCGATGTCGTGAAGATAGCCGGCGATGGCAATTCCCTCCACTTCGTTTTCTCCCCAGCCCAGCTCACGCGCGATGATCTCGCTATACTTGCCGACGCGTTCGGAATGTCCCTGCGTGTAAGTATCTTTGACGTCGATGGCCGCCGCGAAAGCGCGCACTGTGTCACGATAGATAGTGCGCAAGTCGTCATAAAGCCGGCGGTTTTCTTCCGCTTGGTGCTTCACTTCGGCGAGCAGACGATGCTGGTGAATGCCGACGCCAATGTGCCGCACCATTGCTCGAATAACTTCAATGTCTTCCGGGGCGAAAGGATCACCACTCGCTTTGCCTCCGAGCAGAACCAGCCCGGTCAGGTGGCCGCGAACAATCATCGGGACTATTAATTCAATGTCCTGTTCCCGCAGGGCTGCGGCATGTCGCTCGAGAAAAGGGGCAAACGCAGGGTCGTCCGAATTAGTCTCCAACACGCTATCCGTACTAAGAAACGCTTCGCGGTCAGATTCCTCAATCAGAAAACGCCCCTGATATTCCCTGGCTAGACCCCAGTCGGCAAGCGGGTTCGTCAGCTCCTGAGTTCGCGGACACTCCACCACGGCGCCACGCCTGATTGCCAGCGTGCCGAGCAACAGGTGCAGAGAGGTTCGGACCATCTCTATGAAGTCGCCCGACTCGGCGACCTCTTGTCCCAAATCGGCAAGCGCGCCAAAGGAGTGAATGAGCTTTTGTGTGTTTGGTTCCATTCCGATAACTTTTTCCTGACGGTCGGGTTACTGCCCCGTTCAATGGCCGATCGCCGTGGATTGTTTGGAGAGGTTGGTGAGGGCTTCCTGTTCATTTTTGGCCAGCACGACGTGGCGCGTTAGCCCAAGCATTTCGAATAGCTGAACTGTCTCATTGTTCACATCGGAGAAGACAACCAGGGCACCACTTTTTTCCGCTATGTCGATGATGCCGAGAAGGATGGATATGCCGATGCTGTTGACCAGTTCAGTGTCGCTGAAATCTATGACCAGCGCGCGGCAGCCGGAGTCGAGCTGCTTCTTGCACTCGCGCTCGATTCTTTCCCCCGTCAGCTTGTTTAGATAGTCACTCGCATACACGACGGCAGTGGTGCCGACAGTATGCGAGCGTACGTTAGGCTTGATCGGCTCTGCCATTAATTCACTAGGATCTCAGATACTTGGTCATTCTCAGACGCGTGCCTTCGTCAGCGCGCTCAAACTCCACCTCGTCCATCAAGGTCTTAATGAGCTTGAGTCCCCAGCCGCGTCGTTCGTCCGCAGCGTCGCTAAACTTATCTTCGCCTTCGCCTGATCCGGCTCGCGCCGGTTGCTTTTCTTCAAAATCTCCGCGTAGGCCTTCGATATTCGAGGGCACAATGCCTCGACTCCCAATAGTAATGACCAATTTATCATTTTCGACTCGAAAACGCTGATAAATCTTTCGGTCGGGACTAAGGCTGTGCTCGGAGGCGTTGATGCAGGCCTCGATGATCGCGGTCTTGATCTGGTTAATTGCCTCGGGACGAAAGTCGAGCCGGCGGGCAATTTGTTCCGCGGTCGTGGCCGCGAGCAGTTCGTAATCCCCGCCCATGGGCAAAATCATCTCAACCTCGTCGCCTTCACCCGGCTGCAGCGTGCCGACCAAACTCTCGCTTAGTCGTGTTGCCAGCAGCTCGAATTGCTGTTGGCTGGATCCATAGGCGGCACGGGCGCGGAGCACCTCGATCGCTCTTGCCGAAAACCCTTCATTGGCGACTAGCCAAATCTGCGTACGAACAAAACCCGAACGACGAGCCAGATCTGCGAGGCGATCTAACCAGACTTCGGTTATGTATCGACTCGCTTCCAGTTTGCTATCCACTTTTGCCACCAGCCAAACAACCTCGTTTGCATCGGTGTAGGTTGCTCCATCAAATCCGTGGGCAATGACACTATTCTCTTCACCAAACTCCCGCAGCTCGGGGCTATAAGAAGCGCCGGTCGCTGTATGGAACACTTCGGGTAGACGAATGAGATCGGTTTCAGCATCGAGTCCCATGGCGATCGACTCTGTGGTCATGCCTTTGTATACCGCGGCAAACTCGTCGTAGTGAAATAAAGTTGCCGGAACGCGCTGAGAATTGAACCGCCCAAGAAGCTCACGCAAACGAAGACCGGCGGCGCGGCGATAGAAGCGAGCAATAGTTTGCGGCGCGCGTTTTAGAGAACTGGCAATCACATCCGCTACCACCAACGCGCGAGGCTCACGCAACGCGTCCAAACGGAAGCGGCTTCGTAGATAGTCTTTCCAGGGCGCAGGGCCGCCGTCGGCATCAATGGCATCACCGTCCCAATTGACAAATTCCTGAATGTGCAACGCCCGGAGAATTTGTTCTGCTTCGCTGCTATCAACATTCAAGCGTTTGCGCCAGGCTTCGAAAGAGATTGTGCGACTACGGGCAGGAGCGGCTTCGCAAAGCAAACGAATCAGCGCGCCGCGCGTTTCTGTTTCGGGTGCAACGCGCTCAAGCACCGCCGTGAAATATCGATTGAGCTGGCCGCCCAAAATTTCGTCAACATACAGGCGTTCGCAAGCGAGGTAGGAGTTGAGAGATAAATGCTTTTCACGTGCGGCTTGCAACATGGCCGTAATAAAAAACGGACTACATTCGAGTTGTTGCACAAGCAAGTCACGGGTTTCGTCGTTTATCAGGACCTGTTGTTTGCGCGCTGTTGCGGTAACGAGCGTGCGAGCATCGTCGTCACAGAGTTTCTCCAAACGTATTACGCCGAAAGAGCCCGGGTTGCCGCCGGCACGCTCCACGGCATCAAGAACTTCACGACGTAAGCCGGCGAAGACGAACGGAGAATCGTCAAACGCGAGCGCCCTGACTATTTCCGTGGCTAGCGGCACGGGAGAATCTGCGTAACCAGACAACTGTATTGCTTCGAACAGAACCACGACGCGGCCCGTTTTAGGCAAAATTCGCCGCGGTGCGCTCAGACAAAACCGCACTAGTTCCCTGTCGTCTTCCGCGAACCGGTGTCTATTGAAACCTTCGACTAGCGCTTCGATCCAGGGCAAGTCGGCAGCGGGCGCAAGTTGGACCAGGTCAGCCAGCGTGAGGGACGCCTGACACAGCGAAGGTTCGTCGCGACGGTAAGCAACATACTGGAGCAGGAAGGTATTCAGAAACTCAATGGCGGCGCTGACGGCGGTGGTTTCTGTTTGCGGCAGCGCGAAATAGATGGGAATGACGTCGCCGCGCCGATTAAACAGTTCATCGTAAGTTTGCCGCAGCAATTCGGAAACACCGGCAAGGGGCGCCAGCAGAATCAGCAGGCCGGAAGTTTCATCTGAAGTCGATGAAGGCGCCGAGCGAGTAGCATGAAACACGAGCTGTTCCAGTTCGGCGGTCCTGCCAACAAACTCGTCGCGCTTGACGCGGCCGAGAATTCGCCGCTTTTCCTCATGCTTGCTTGGCTTCATTTGCTGGCTGCGCCGGTGAGATTGTCGACGTAGAATTCGATGCGATTCTTCCCGTGGCTCTTCGCGCTGTAAAGCGCGCGGTCGGCGGCCTCAATGACGCTCTCAGCCGTATCG
>JALYSR010000125.1 GCA_030854715.1 Acidobacteriota bacterium | reverse complement strand
ATATTGGTTCATCTCGTTTCGTAAGATCAGGTGTGATGCTATCGGTTGGACTTAAAATCCGTTGACCGCTAACGAAATCAGCGGCGCTCCCCAAGGGCAAGCGGGGGTCCATTAAAGGTCCAATAAGTGTTCCCGTGAGTCCTTCGAATGCGGTAAAGTGCTATCCATGCCGCTAAGTTCCTTTGAATTACAGTGATTCTCTTCTCTTTCACGGCGGCGACACGGGTTCGACAGCCGTATGGTACGCCAGCATTTTCAGTAGCAAATCCCCTCTCGTGACGAGAACACTTCAAAAAGACGGAACCCTATCTCAGATTGACCTGCCACGGTCAGCTTGAATTGACCAGCATTGATTCTCGCGCTTCCCGAGACACCCTCCCCGAAAGATCACGCAGCTTTTATCGGTAGTTCGAGACGTTCTCAGGCTCCATGACGCGTCTGGCATAGGGTTCGCCAAAGGGAGCCTGCTCAAGTGCGAGAGCTTTGCTCTTTTCATTCATCACCGTCAACGATAAGGGCCTTCTCCGGGCGAAAGCCGGACCGGGCACACACTTACCAGCCTAAGTCGCCTTTGCGATATGGCAGTGGGAGTTACCGAAAGACCGGCAGATAAACCTTTCTGCGGCCGATCTTCCAGCTCTATGCGGAAACGTCGGTCTTCCCTATTCGTTGGCGGTGGTGAATTGTTTTGGACGGAAGAATACTAGTCACTCATACGGAGAGATGTCGCATGAATCGCCCACAAACTCTAAATCGCCTGGTTGCTTTTGCACTGCTGGTTTCACTTTGCTCAGCACTTTTCCTTTTCGATCGCAGCAAAGTGCAGGCAGCGGAAGACACCACCACGCCTACAGCCGATAAAGTCTCCCCGGAGCTGCGCCAACTGATTAAATCGGGTCAAGGCAGCACTCGCGTGAAGCTTATCGTGCAAACCAACTCGGCATCGTCGGGTGGCGGGCTCTTAGGCGAAGGCGGCCTGTTGGGTGGATTGCTGGGGGGTCTGGTTCAAACAGTCGGCGGTGTGGTCCAGGGCGTGTTATCACTGCTCAACATTACACTCATCGAGGCTCGAGCCGATTCCGTTGATGTGTTGGCGTCCGATCCTTCTGTGAGTTACATCTCGCTCGACACGCAGGTGCGCAGCTTCGGCCATGTTACGACGACCACTGGGGCAGAACAAAGCCGCAGCCAGAGGAATAGTTTAGGACTAAGCTACACTTTGGACGGCTCAGGTGTGTCGATCGCGATACTCGATTCGGGCATCGATTCCAATCACAAGTCGTTTTCCGGTCTGGGCAAGATTCTTCTCAATAAGGATTTCACTGGCGAGAATCGAACCGACGATCCATACGGTCACGGGACGCACGTGGCAGCGATTGCCGCTGGAGCGGGAACCCCTACAAACGGCAAGTATGAAGGAGTGGCACCCGGTGCAAACCTCGTGAACCTTCGCGTCCTCAATTCCACCGGTACTGGCACTGTCTCAGGCATCTTAAAGGCGCTCGACTGGGTCCTGGCCAATCGCCAGAACTACAACATCCGCGTCGTCAACATGAGTCTGGGAACACCAGCTTTCAGTTCGTACAAAAACGATCCACTTTGTCAGGCAGTTCGTAAACTTGCAAACGCCGGAATCGTAGTTGTGGCAGCCGCCGGCAATAACGGCAAGCGTACCACCGGACAGAAAATCTACGGCGCCATCCACTCTCCGGGCAACGAACCGTCGGCGATCACGGTGGGGGCCAGCAACACGTATGGCAGCGATCCTCGAAACGAGGATTCGGTTACAACCTTTAGCTCGCGCGGGCCCACGCGAAGTTTTCGACTTGATAAAAACGGCATCAAACATTACGACAATTTGATAAAGCCCGATCTGGTGGCGCCAGGCAACAAGATCATTTCCGCGGAGGCTGCAAATAATTATCTGGTTACGAGTCATCCTGAACTGGCCACCAATTCCTACGCGACGACAAACATGAAGGTGATGTCCATGAGCGGCAGTTCAATGTCGACGCCGATGGTTGCCGGTGCGGCGGCCCTGTTGCTGGAAGCTAATCCGAATCTGACGCCCAACATGGTGAAAATGATTCTGATGTACACAGCACAGCCTTTACCTGCGTTTAATACCCTCGAGCAGGGCGCGGGCCAATTAAACATCGCGGGCGCCGTTGCGATTGCTAAGCTAGTACGCACGGACTTGCTGGGCTTGTTTACCCCCTCCGTCGGCTCATCTCTGCTTACCCAATCAGCTCCCAATGCGCAAACAACCATCTCGTATTTCGCGTTTCCCTGGGCCCAGGGTCTTGTTCTAAACCACACGATGGTCACGGGAAAAGAGTTGATCACCAAATACCAACAAAGCTATGGCAAGGGTTACACCCTTGTTGACGGGGTATTTGAAACAATGACGACTCAAAGTCTGAGCAGCCGGATGTGGACTGGTAACCTTGGGTTAGGAGACTATGTGATGAAGAGTGACGGCAGTCCAATGGGAGGCGGCGGGGTTTTCTGTCCGACTGGAATCATGCTGAGCGACGGCATAATGCTCTCGGATGGAATCATGCTATCCGACGGTATCATGCTCAGCGATGGCATCATGCTCTCCGATGGAATTATGCTCAGCGATGGGATCATGCTGTCTGATGGAATCATGCTTTCCGATTGCAGCACCGGAGATGAAACGCCTGGCATGCAGTGAAGCCAGGCGGTATGGTCCGTGGAGGATCGCAGCGGCAAACTTTCAATTAAATCCCTTGAGGCAAAGATAAAGCGGCCAACAGTTGGCCGCTTTTGCCTTTGCACCTAAGCGCTGAATTGCAGAGCTTCAACGTCGAGTAGCATAGGTGTGGTGAGCGAAGCCGAGAGGTGCGTCTTCCAACCAACCGCTGGTATAGTTGGTGGCATCATATTCCGGCCCGCATTTGCATGGCTTGGCTTAATTACTGGGGTTATTGAACTAATGCTGGAACATTCTCCGCGCAACTCGGTGCTCCGCTATCTCGTTTGTCGAATGATGGGGTTGGTTTTCGTCGTCCTCGCCGCATCGGCCGCTTTCGCGCAAGGCGGCAGCGACGTGGTGATAGTGCTTCCGTTTGAGAACACTTCCAATCGTCCCGAATACAACTGGGTCGGCGAAAGTTTTGCGGATTCGCTTGCTGAGCTGCTGAATAAGCCGGGCTTGCTTGTAGTCTCGAGCGACGAACGCGAGCTTGCCTATCAACGCCTGCGGCTTCCTGAAACAGTGATTCCCTCGCGAGCTACCGCGATCAAACTGGCGCGTGAAGCCAAAGCCTCCATGATCGTGATTGGAACCTACTCTGTACTCACGGCTGCGGACGATGCCAAGCCGGAGACTGCCACGACTGGTGAAGCTAAGCCGGAGAATGCAAAGCCTCAGAAAGACAAGCCGGCTGAAGCTTACGTACAGCTAACGGCGCGCGTTATTAAAGTAAATGAAGGTCGTACCCTCGGTGAAGTGTTCGATGGAAATTGGGCCACGCGCCAGTTTGATTTTGGTGGCCCACTCACGACGTTGCAAAACATCCAGGGTCGTCTTGCTTATCAAATTCTTTATCAACGTGACAAGGCGCTTCCCTTTTCTCAGAATCAGTTGGTCCAGGAAGCCACCAAGGTACCGCAACGTGCCTTTGAGGCCTACGTAAAGGGCGTTCAGTTAGGCGAGCGCGATTCGAAACGTCCAAATTACCTGAAGAACGCTTTGCGCTTCTACTCAGATGCAAACGGCGGTGCGATTTACCCGCAGGCAGCTTTCGAGCTGGGCCGTTTTTACATGCGTGAAGGGAAGTGGAAAGAAGCGACAGAGTATTTTACCAAGCTGCAGAAAAAAGACCCTCATTACGCTGAGGCCGCCTTTTACGCCGGCCTTGGATACGCCAAAATGGGCGACTACGGACATGCGCTGGCTTCACTGGTACCCCTTTCCTCAGACGTGCCCTTAATCGGAATCTACAACAATGCCGGCGCGGTTGCCGTGCTGGCTTCGCGTGAAGAAAAGAAGGAAGATGAGCGAACGCGGCTGTTAGCTCAGGGCGTTTCTTTCCTCGCTCGCGCCGCTGAGTCGTCGCCTGACGACACCATGGTGCACTTTAATTACGCACTAGCTCTGTTCCTTTCCGGCAAATACCAGGAAGCCGCCGATCAACTTAAGCCGGTCTTTACCGCTAACCCGACAGATGGACCGGCATATTTCCTCTACGCAAAATCCCTGGAGAAGATCGGTAAGACGGAAACAGCAAACGCCGCTGACGATCAAGCGCGCAGGAATTTGCCGACCTATGCAAAATGGCAGACTGAATGGCAAAAATCGCAGACGATTAGTGGTGTCTCGGTGTTGCTGCGTGACGTGCTCAATCGCGATGATGTTTCTGACCTGATGAGAAAGAACGCCATCGCAGCGAATACTAACCCCGGTTCCGGTACGGAGGATCTGCTTGCGAAAGCGCGCGATCTTTACCAGGCAGGACGCGACGACGAGGCTTTACCAGAATTGCATCGCGTAGTAATGCTTGAGCCTACTAATGCCGAGGCCTATCTGCTCAGTGGACGTATCAATCTACGTCGTGGCGATCAGGAGGCGGCGATAGCCGCGCTCAAGACTGCCATCTTCTGGGATCCAAAACTAATTGATGCCCACATTCTTTTGGGGAGGATTTTTCTTGAGCGGGGAGACCGGGGCGAAGCAACGAAATATGCCACCAGCGCCATGACAATCGACTCCAACAACCAGGAAGCGATCGCCCTGCAACGGCAGGTGACAATGGGTAAGAACTAAGCGATTCTCAGATTGTTTAGGGGTGAGGCAATTCTCTTGATGAGGATTGCCTCATTTCGTTTATAGTCACCCGAATGAAAGCTACCTTCATTATCTCGGTTGTCGCCCTACTGGCTACACTAGTCGTAGTAGCAGTGTTTGCATTGTCGCGTCATAAAAAGGCTGGGAGCGGCGACGTCAAATTGGTTGGCGAGATTGCTCACGTTGACACAAAACTCGAGCCTGAAGGCACCGTGCTGGTACGTGGCGAGTTGTGGCGCGCCAAGGCGCAAGACGGTTCCGTAATCCCATCGCACGCCCGCGTGCGCATCGTTGGCTTTCAGGATCACCTCGTGCTTGTAGAACCAGTGGCTGAGTAGCTTTAGTTTGCCCTGGCTTGAACAGGACTCACTCCGACGACAGATTAATTGTGTCGGACCCCGCCTAACGCTCAATCCCTCTCAGATTCCAAAGAATCAATTTTTGTGGCACACGAGGTGCTCTAGAGAGAACCGGCATGCACGGGAGACCAAAGTAAAGTCGCAACGTGCCCCCGCCGCCAACATCCCTCTGAGCGCCGCCTGCCGCTGCGCCAGCCACCTGCCGAGCAACCCTTCAGTGCTTCCCCCCGAAATTGGAACCCAGTCAGCAATGGCTGGGTTCTCCCGCATTTAGAGACCCTTTATTCCTCGGGCTTTCATTTCTCCTGCATTCCTTCCGCGACCTCGAATACCACGAAATTTCTACACCAACAATCGGTCTCCGAGTCCGGTCATCGTGCGCCGAAATTTGTCAGTTTGACGGTGACGTTTTCTGTCTTTTTGACTCGATTTGAGCACTTTTGGTAAGCTCTCGCGCTCAAATATCAGGATACAAAAAATATTTTTTCCAGTAATTATGTTCTTTGTTTCCTGAACTGTACCGGGCCCCATCTGTTGAAACTTTAGGTCGCAAATCTGGCTTTTGGTAAACTCGCCGCGATGCAGCAGGTTGTTTCTACACCGCCGCGAGTCAGCCAGGCAAAGGCCGCGCGGTTTTCATTTTTCGGCGGGGTCCTTACGAGAGCGCCTTCACTCACCGAATGTGGTCTCGCCATAATCTCAGCCGCCCTTCTAGTTTTTTCCTTTCCAGATTTCAATCTATGGCCACTCGCCTGGCTTGCCCTCGTGCCCTTGCTCCTCTCTTTGGCCCGCCCGACGAACCTATGGCAGCCTTTCATTTTGGGCTGGCTGTTCGGCACAGTTTTCTTCTACGGTTCCTGCTACTGGCTCACGTATTCAATGATCCATACGGTCGGAATCTCACCCTGGCTTGCCTTCCCCCTGCTGTTACCAGGTCCTGTGTTGCTGGGCATCTTCCCTGCTCTTTTTGCTTTTGCGCTCGCGCGCTCAATCAGAAAATGGGGCACGGTAGCTTTGTTCCTGACCCCTTTCCTCTGGTGCGCACTCGAATGGGGACGACTGGAAATCACAGGTCAACTCTGGAACGCCATCGGTTATTCGCAGGCCTATCATCCTGTGTTAATTCAATCGGCACGCTGGGGCGGCGTTTACGCCGTGGGTTTCCTGATCGTTACCGTAAACGCTGCGGCAACCTTCGTGGTCCTGAAACGTAACGCTCGGGCTGTGCTAACCGGCGCGGCCGTGGTCTTGATCGTTGTGGTCGTGGTCCTGGTGTTCGCTTCAGCTTCCAGGTCACAAGGCCCGGCAACAAACACGGTCACAGATGCCACTGTCGTGGCTATTCAGCCGAACGTTCCCATGGAGCTCGTTAAGTCGGATGAAGAAATGCGAATGCTCAGCGCCCGTCACTTCGAGATGAGCAAATTCGCGCTGGAACAACTCCCAGACGACGGCAAGCCTCGCCTGGTTATTTGGCCTGAGTCACCAATGAACTTCGCTTATGGGAGCGATTTACGACTCCGTGAACTGCTCGCCAATTTCGCGAAAGCAAACCACGCATCAGTCCTGCTGAACTCGCAGGAACTAGCGCCCAACGACGGTGTCTACAACTCCGCGCTGCTCATAAATGAAGAGGGTAGCGTCGTGGCTCAATATGATAAGATTCGCCTGCTGCCTTTTGGCGAATATGTTCCGCTGCCGCAGTGGTTGCCGGGAGCGGGTTTGATAAGAGCGATGGTCGGAGACTTTACGCCCGGCACCAACTACCGGCTAATGCCTGTGGGAACAGTGCGGGCAGGAGTTTTCATTTGTATTGAGTCTGCGTACCCATCGATAGCCCGAAGATTCACCGGCGAAGGCGCCGACGTGCTTATCAACATCTCAAACGATGGATATCTCGGCCCGACTGCAGTTATGCGACAACACCTGGCAAACGCTATCTTTCGTGCGGACGAAAACAATCGACCGCTGCTGCGTGTAACCAACACCGGAATTTCAGCTTTCATCACCCCGCGCGGCGAGTTAATGGATGAGACCCAGGGTTTTAAGCCAGAAGTCAGGATTTGGAGAGTGGCGCGTACTAATGACAGGGACACCTTTTATACGAAACATGGAGATTTACTCGCCGCCGGTTGCGCAGTGTTTAGTTTAGTGATTCTTGGGCTCACATTCATGCGCCAGTCCAGGGAGACTACGAGACAACGATCGCGAGCGTAGATATTTCGACACCAGGGACCAGTTAACAGCCGCCGTTTTGGAGGATTAATGATCGAGACTTTATCAATACAGGATTTAAGAACATCTTACGAAGAGCTTCGTACCCGCGTTGAGCAGCTCGGGAGGTTTCTTTGATGTTGCCGCGGGCAAACAGGAATTGAGTCGCATCGAGGAACAAGCCTCGTCTCCGGATTTTTGGAATGATCAGGAGGCGGCGCAAAAACTTCTTCAAAAGCGCACGATATTAGAGAAGAAGATTCAGCGACAGGAACTTTTTAATTCGCAGATTTCCGACGCTGGGGTGCTTTTTGAGTTTGCGGAGGAAGATGAAGAATCTTTGAAAGAGCTTCGCTCGCTAATCGAGCGCGTGGAGCACGAGATCAACATCGCGGAGACCGAGATGCTTCTCGGCAGTGAGAACGATCAGTTAAATGCCATCTGCACTATTCATCCCGGGGCGGGCGGCACCGAGTCTCAGGATTGGGCGGAGATGCTTCTCCGCATGTATCTCAAGTGGGCCGAACAACGTGGATTCAAAACCGAGATTCTGGATTATCAACCTGGAGAAGAAGCGGGACTAAAAGGAGTAACGTTCAGAGTGGAAGGCGAATATGCTTACGGCCTGCTATCGGCCGAAGCCGGCGTGCACCGGCTGGTGCGTATTTCCCCTTTTGACCAGGCGGCGCGGCGGCACACTTCCTTTGCGTCGCTATTTGTTTATCCGGAAGTAGACGAAAACATTGAAG
>JALYSR010000105.1 GCA_030854715.1 Acidobacteriota bacterium | reverse complement strand
GTGCCGTTGTTGATAGTTAGCTTGTTAGTGATGGTCGCGCCAGTACTGCTGGAGCCTTTGATCTTCCATCCGCTGATGTCAACGATGCTATCGCTGTTGTTGTAGAGCTCAACAAACTCGTCGCTCGCGCCGCTTGGACCGCGGGTGCGAAACTCACTGATGACGACCGGAGACATTGGGGCCGGTGATGGACCAGGCGAAGGAGATGAACTAGGACTTGGCGACGGCGAAGAGCTTGGAGAGGGCGACGGTGGCGGCGCATTGCAATCGTTTGACGCTGACACTGTGTTACGTGGGTTTGGAGTTCCGACCGCGAAGTCGGTGGAGTTCTCATTAGTGTCAGTGCAGCCGCCCGCCAGGCGCAGATCTGAGTTAATGGCGCTCGGCGCCGGTGCATGAGAGGCGCCTTCAAAGCAGTCGGCAGTTGTCCCGTATCCTACGAAATCAATGACGGCGCTGCCGAATGGACATCCACTTCCGTTCAAGGGCGTAGTGTTAGTTACGAGAGCTATCTTCCCCGAAGTGGCCGCGAGGTTTGAAGTCCCACTGGCATCAGGCTTCGGCAGGTCAGCTCCCACGGCGCCACCGGAAGACTCCAGCAAGAGGAAATATTTCCCTGGGCCAAGCAGGCAACTGCCGGATGGACATAAGGCCGTTACCGACCAGCTTGTGCCCGCGGCCGAAGCTTGTTGCACTGACCATCCAGCAAGGTCAACCGTGGTGGAACCGCGATTGAAGATCTCGATGAAATCATTCTTGTAAGCGGCCCCGGAGTTTCCACCTCCACCATAGATCTGACTTATCACGATCGGCGGCGGCACACGCGCGCGGACCGTAAGCGTTGCAGGCGTGGACTGAACGCCGCGACCTATTGCCGTAATTTCCGTTGAACCCGCTGACGTACCTGTGGCCAGGCCACTCAGATCAATCGTTGCCACCCCAGTCTTACTTGATTGCCAGAGGAAGATGATGCCCGAGATGGGTTGATTGTTGGCATCGTAGGCCTGGGCCGTAAATTGTTGCTTATCACCTTCATCGATTGCCGCCGGAGAAGGCGAAACTTCGACGCGCGCTAGCGCTTGGCAGAAACTAAACGGCGAGCCGCTTACTCGGGTGCCAGGACTAAACGCGGCTCCCCCTGAACCACCGGCGGACTGATGCATCGTGAATTCACCGGTGACGTCAGGAGATCTTGTCAGGGATTGATTGGCGTTGCCGTCGAGGCCGGTTGAGCCACCATATGAAATCAAATTCACTACCGCGGTTGCGGGATCGCGCAGCGTAACTACGCCGCCGGTGTTACTCAGAGACAGACTACCCGATGAAGCTTTGAGTATCTGTGCGCCGCCGAAGACTGCATTGCCGACATCGGGATTCCCACCTCCGAATACGACGATGACAGTACACCCCGGTAGAATCGTCGCGGAAGCGAATGTGTGGCGGACCGTGTCGGTCGTCCCGCTCCCGCCACGCGTAAGGATTTGATAACCGCTGATGTCGATGTCGTGAGTAGTGTTGTTAACCAACTCAACAAACTCATCATTGCCCGCACTACGCGCACCATCGTGATTTGCATCACCGATTAACTCCGAGGCGTCGCCGCCGGGCGGGTCGGCAAGGAACTCGTTAATGACGATGTCGCGATGCGAGTCTCCTGCAAAAGTAACTGTGACCGGATTGCTGTCTCGTCCAGCCGCTCGAACTACGAGCTCGACTGTGCCTGCGCCACGCAAGTCGGGCGGCACGTGCACATGAAGCTCATCAAGCCCGGGCAAACTTGGCGAAGAGACGATTGGTTCGAAGGTTAATGCTCGTCCTCCGGCGGTGACGGAAACTTGCGAGCCATTGTGAACACCAGTTGAAAAGATAATCAGGCGCAGGTTTCCGCTGGTCGGATCAAAAGGCCCAGGCTGCAAAGTATCGGCATCCAGGACCACACCATCGCCAAGACCATCGGAGCTGTATGTAAAAACTCCGGGCGCGGCCCGCGGCGACGAAACAGTGCCACGGCTCGGGAAGCCTTCCGAGTTGGTTATGACAACTTCTGCGGTGGCGACTCCCGTTGCTGGGGGTACATGAAAATTGACCTGCGTCGGCGAGACGAAAAAGATTTGTGCCGGCCTGCCATTGACGGTCACCGTAGTGCCACCGGTGTTGAAGGGAAAGCTACCATCTGGTTGCCGCTGCGACTGTTCAGTCGTCTTTGCCAGCTCAGTCCCGCGTGCAACCGCGATGCTGTCTGGAGCAATGGCTTGAGTTGAAGCGGGTTCATGGCCAAACGAGGCCCCGTTCAGGATGGTTAGGGATCCGAAAGCAGGACGTGGCGGCGTTTGGGTGATGTAAATCTCTGAGTTGTTCGCGAACTCATCATTGGAAACACCTGTAAGAACTCGAGGAAAGTTAAAAGCGATGACTGAGCCATCATCATCAAAAGATGAAAGTACCTCCGCGGTCGCCGTCGAAGGCGCACTGGTGACGCGCTGAAAAGTGGACGAGGGAATATCGTAAATATAAAGATCGACACCGCCATCGGAATTGCCCAGGAAACTCCGCCGCGTCGCAAAGGCAATCTTCGAACCGTCACCGTTTATGGTGGCGTGAAGTGGAACGTCAGTGGCGCGTACGCCCAACGAGGTAATCCGCCGCGTAACGTTGCGGCGGCCATCATAGAGAAATACCTGGCTCGAGTTAGGGGCGGTCTCCGCTGCATAAACAACGCGCGCCCCATCGTCGGTGATACCACGGCCGTAGGTCATTGCCAGCGCCTGAGCGCCGGAGGCAAGCACGTGAAGTGGAGCTAGCCCGAGCCGGCTTTGCAAAAGAAGGTCGCGTCTGGCGCTTGGGGTAGCGCCCGTATCCATAATGTAAGCCACGTTCGCACCGTTGCCGCTGATCTTCGCGTCCGTCGCGCCGACTATGCCGGCGGAGTTTGTAAGTTGAGAGAAGCTGAGGGCGACCGTATCGAAGACGAATATCTCGAAGTTGCCATCGGAGTTTTGACCAGCGAGGTCGCGGTTTGATGAGAAGGCAATAAAGTTTCCATCGTCAGAGATCGAAGGCAGAAAATTTCCGTCGCCGATCCGGTGAGCGAGGTCGCCGGGCGAAGTGTTTGTGATCTGAGTTAACTTGGCGCCGTCGTGGAGAAAGATTTCGGGGTTGGAGTCGTTGTTTGTTCCGAGTGGATTGTCCCTGGAGGAAAAAGCGATGCGCGATCCATCCTGCGAAATTGCGGGGGCAGGCGCGCGCATCCCACCCATCTGCTGGAAAGTTGCCGGGTCGACTGAAACATTTCCTCTAATCGCGCGAAAACTTTCACTGCCGCCGGCGCCGGCGATATCTTCGGTAGATTCGAATGCGATGATGCGTCCGTCACCACTCAGAGCCGGGTTGATGCTGATTCCTTCCTCTGAAGTGTTCGTAATCCGGCGCAGTGGGGATTGCATGCGCGCGCTCTGCCGCAGCAGCAGGCAGAGCGATGCCACAATGAGAAGAACGAAGACAGATCGTCTTAGTCGAGACACGTTTTGATGTGCGTTCGGTAGAGGGCGCGCTACGTCTTGAGGGTAGCAACTAAATCATTAGCGGGTCGCTGGGCTTTGGTACAGACCTCAAGCCATCGGCTGGGAATGAAAGGATGGCTGGTCTGTTAGAAAAACGACTGAGGGCGCAATCGTCATAGATGCGGAACGGAGCGGAGTCTACATTTTTCTATCGGCGGGACAAAGGGTTTTCAAGTTAAGTTGTAAGAACAAGATTTGCAAAACTTCTGGCATCAGACCAGACGGAAACTCCTCATGGCTTAGGCTTGCAAAAAGGCGGGCAGGGCAAAAACTGCTCCTGAATGACGCGAAAGGTTTCGCGCTCGATCAGGTTTGACTCCTCTTCGAAGTCAAGGCCGGATTCTACCTGGAGACTGTCCACAAAGTATTGGAGCGAATTTTTGGCTTTGGCGATTTTGGCTTTGGCGATGGCACTTTCCTCATCCTCCTCAGCCAGGTCCATTGACGCTGCGTGCACAGTCTCCAGTAAGACTCTTTCATCCTCGGGATGAAGCATTCTGTTGATTCGTAGTGGGTCTATTATTTCTGTCAATTCTATTGCGATGTCTTCGTGTCTGCTCATACTCATACCCCCAAAGCGTGAACCTTTCTCGAATCGAAATCTAAGTCGACATCAAACTCTGCGTTCTTCACTTAGAATTTAATTGCGAACATCAGAGCGGAAATTACAATCAGGCTGGTCGCCACTACGAATAGAATAGCCTGCCAGCGGGAAGCCTTGATTACTTCAGAATTGTAAATAGAAGCCCTCGGCCATTGGGCTGGATCGCCGCCGTTAAACGTCTCTAATTGTCCGGTCAAATTCAGCAAGGTTATTAGACCGAAGCAGATTGAGATGACATAGACAATGAGAGCGGCCAGCAGTGGAAATTTTGCAAGGCCATCTGCGGGCTTCAGAATATCTTTGGCTAACGTGATCATCACCGCGATGATCGCCGTGGACAAAGTGATGAGCTGTTTCGTGGCATCTGCATAAAAATCGAAGGCTTTTTTGGTTCTCTCGTCCAAAGAGTTATCTGGCATCACTTCCTCCTTCAGTGAAAATGTGGAAATGGACGTGTTCTGAGGTTCCTGGAGCTTCTGCCGCACCAACTCGCGCCCGGTAATCTATCTTCTTTAGTTTCCCTGGGCCTCGTTCTTCGCGACCAGCCGGTTAAGCGTGTCGGGAACAAGCCGTTCAGCAAAGCCGGCGATGAAAGACCAGATAATCAGCAAGGCGAAAGAGACGCCGTTGGCAGGTCCGGTCTCATTTAGGAAATCTTTTATTTGTAAAATGTCAGACTTTTCGGGCGCCGCAGCTTTATCTGCTGCCGCAGTTTCCTGCGACGTGGGTTTCTCTGTTGTCACCACGACCGGCGAGGTAGTTGGTACAGGAGTGCCGATGGTTGATGGAGTTGAGCCTTGCGGTGTCGCCACCGCAGTTGATTGAGCTGAGCCCTGAAGCACCGCCGTCGACTGACCGGCAGCAGTCTCTGCGGCTTTCGTTGCCGCCGGGACCTCCGCCTTAGCCGAATTGTTCGCAGCCGGCGAG
>JALYSR010000099.1 GCA_030854715.1 Acidobacteriota bacterium | reverse complement strand
GCCCAGGGCATTGATTAGTGACGTTTATTTTCCCAACAGCGGAATTGTCTCTCTGCTCGCCGCTGCCAACGGACACGCCTCGCTCGAGGTAGGTCTGGTCGGAAAAGAGGGCTTACTTGGTCTGGCTATTTTCATGGGAGTGAACTCTTCGCAGAATCGTGCGGTGGTGCAGGGTGTCGGCTCAGCCATGAAGATGAAAGCAACCGCGTTTCGCAAGGAATGTAACAACGGCGGCGCTTTGCCGCGGATTTTACAGCGTTATACCCATTCGCTATTGACGCAGATCACGCAGTCCGCTGTCTGCAATCAGTTTCATTCGGTACACGAGCGTCTGGCACGCTGGCTGCTGATGACACATGACCGGATGGGAGCTGATGAGTTTGCACTCACGCAGGAATTTCTGTCTAACATGTTGGGCGTACGGCGCGAGGGCGTTAGCAGGGCAGCCGCGGATTTACAGAAACGCAAGTTGATTCGCTACAGCCGCGGCAACGTTAAGATTCTGGATCGTCCTGGTCTGGAAGCAACATCCTGCGGGTGTTATGAAATCATCACGGACGAAAGCAATAGTTCCTGATTGTGAAGGAAGAAACGATTGGGTAGCGTGTAACGCAAACTGTTAGTTTGCGAATAGTGGGTGGCCAGGCATATGCGAGTCGTCCGCAAACTAACAGTTTGAGTTACAACTATTTGCCATAAGCCTCATTCAACTTCCGAAAATGATAACCCATTGCCGCTAGCCGCATACTCTGCGGAAACTGATCGCGATGCCTCGCGGCAGTGCGCGCGAAGAAGCGCCAGAACTCCCTGCGCTCGCGGTCCAGCACCCCCAACTTAAACGTCAGACGCACGAAAGCTGAGATCGCGCCCAGGATATCGAGACGACTGGGTTCCGCGCCTTGTCCGGTCGTTCGCTTCAGTGAATCGAGAACTCGCTGATAGTAAGCGCTTGGCTTGTAAATCGTGCGCATAATCGATTGATAACCTTCAACCAGCCGCGCAGCGTCCATCTTTGGCACGAAGTTTAACGCGCAGTTAGTATTGTTTCCTGAGCTTTCACCCAGTAAACGCCCCTCTTTCTCCAGACGCCGCCAGAGCTGCGTGTCGGGTAGCGCCGTCAGCAAGCCCACCATTGCCAGCGGGATCGCGCTGTCGCGGATGAAGTTGATCTGCCGCTCGAAGATGTCCTCAGGATCGTTGTCGAAGCCAACGATGAAGCCCGCCATCACTTCCATACCATAACTCTGAATCTTCTTGACTGATTCGAGCAGGTTTCCGCGATTCTGTGACTTCTGAGCTTCCTTCAGACTCTCTTCAACCGGAGTTTCAATGCCAAGAAAGACACGGCGAAAACCGGCGCGTTGCATGTCGCTGAGGAGTGCTTCGTCATCAGCAAGGTTCACGCTCGCTTCCGTCAGGAGCGTAAAGGGATGCCCATGCCGCACTTGCCATTCGGCTAAATCGGGCAACAACCTTCTCACGTTCTTTTTGTTCCCAATGAAATTGTCGTCAACGATGAAGACTGTGCCGCGCCAGCCTAAGGTTAGTAACGCGTCAAGTTCCGCCAATACCTGCTGGTTGCTTTTTGTTCTCGGTACGCGCCCGTAAATTTCGATGATGTCGCAGAATTCGCAGTTGAACGGACAGCCACGAGAGTACTGGATCGACATCGCGCTGTAACGTTTGAGATCCGCGAGCTGAAAATCAGCGACCGGCGTGGTCGAAAGCGGTGGTCGTTCCGCAGCCTGGTATGATCTCTTCGCCTCCCCTCGCTCCAGGTCGGCAATAAATTGCGGCAGCGTTGTCTCAGCTTCACCCAGAAAAACGTGATCCGCATCGGGCAAGTCTTCGATCGTAGTAGTTACGTACGGCCCACCCAGCACCACGCGTTTCCCCATCGCCTTACATTGGCGAACTGCTGCGTGTAGCGACTCTTTCTGGACCAGCATACCGGTAACGAAAACTATGTCCGCCCACTTAATGTCGGAAGGTTTCAGCGGGCGCACATTCAGGTCAACCAATCGCCGCTCCCAGGACTTCGGTAGCATGGCGGAGACAGTCAGCAGTCCCAGCGGCGGAAAGGCGCATCGCTTGCGCTCGAATGGCAGCGCGTGACGAAAACTCCAATAAGTATCGGGAAATTCTGGGTTGATTAGTAGAACTTTCATCGCGGCTCCTTCGCGCAGGGAAATGCTTTTCGACTCATGGTTCGGCCGGAGTAATGCGGCGGGGGATGGGTAATCCTAGTCCCGAAACACAGCGTCGTCGGTAATAGTTAAGTAAAAGTTTGAGCTGAGCCCTGAGAACATAGCTCGGCAAGCAACGCGTGTGTTCTGTCATTGTTGACCACCCCGCAAACACAGAAATACCATAATTTCCGCGGGCTTAGGGCCGATTAGAGATGGCTTAGCTTGAAGAATATCGCTAAAATGCTCGTTGTCTTTCAATAAGGGGGGAACTTAATGATCGAAGCTCAGAATCTCAATAACCACCTGCGCGAAGCGAGGAGTGATGAGGTCAGACCGCTCACGTTCGCACCGCGCGCCGATTGGCGTGACATGAGCGACGCCGAGCACTTCGTACAGTTTTACGAAGCGGATGGGTTTCTGTTGAACTCCCTAAGTGGCTTCATCGGAACCGCGTTAACGGCGGGTGAGGGCGCCGTCGTCGTCGCCACCAAGTCGCATCGCGACGGGCTCGACGAACTACTAACCGCAAACGGACTGGATGTGTCCATCGCCAGGGCGAGCGGCCGCTATGTGTCCCTCGACGCCGCTGAAACCCTTTCGAAATTCATGGTTAACGGGTCGCCTGAGCCGGGCCGCTTCCGCGAGGTTATTGGGAACCTCATTTCTAGTGTGACCGATGGCCGCGCACGTGTGCGCGCTTTTGGAGAAATGGTGGCACTGCTCTGGGCGGAAGGAAACCATACTGGCGCAATTCGTTTGGAAGAACTATGGAATGATTTGCAAAACACTCACTCGTTCTCGCTTTTCTGCGCTTACCCCATGAACGGCTTTGGTGGAGAACAATTCGCGGAGCCGCTCAGCGGTGTTTGCACGGTGCATTCGCGAGTCATCCCGGCCGAAAGCTATGCGGAGATTTCCAATCTTGATGCACGCTTGCGTGCGATTGCCCAGTTGCAGCAAAAAGCTAGATCGCTCGAGGCTGAGGTTGCCGAACGGCAGCAGGCTGAAGAGCGGTTGCAGCTGTCTCTGATCGCTGAGCAGATGGCCCGCGCCGAAGCCGAGACTGCCAACCGTATGAAGGATGAGTTTTTGGCTACCGTTTCTCACGAATTGCGTACTCCACTCAACGCCATCATCGGCTGGTCGCATCTGATCCGAAGCGGCAGTCTGGACCAGGCTACCCTCGTGCGCGCCGTGGAAACCATCGATCGCAACGCCAAATCGCAGGCCCAACTGATTGAAGACATCCTGGATGTTTCGCGCATGATTACCGGCAAGCTGCGGCTCAACAATGAACCTGTTGATATTGCCTCGGTGATCAATGCCGCGATTGATTCGGTGCAATTGGCTGTCGATTCGAAGAATCTTCAACTGGAAGTGACGCTTGATCCTTCGGCGCGCCACACGCTGGGTGACTCGAGCCGCTTGCAGCAGGTCGTTTGGAACCTGCTCGCTAACGCAATCAAGTTCACTCCCTCGGGAGGGCGTATTGAGGTGAAGGTAAAACGCGCCGGTGATGACTTACAAATCAGAGTGAGCGACACCGGTCAGGGTATTAGTCCTGAATTTCTGCCTTTTATCTTCGATCGTTTCCGCCAGGCCGACGGCACGACTACCCGGGCGCATGGCGGGCTCGGCTTGGGATTAGCAATCGTGCGCCACCTGGTCGAGCTTCATGGGGGCACCATCCGGGCTGAGAGCGCCGGGGAAGGAAACGGGTCAACATTCACAGTCCGTCTCCCGCTGGCGCCTTCGCCGCAAGGTGGAAAACCGAAAACTAAGTCTGCCCGTACATCGCAATCCAGGGACAAGTCGAAATTTAGTTCTGTTCCTTCGCTCAATGATGTTCGGGTGCTGCTGGTGGATGACAACCTGGATACATTACAGATTCTCGGTGTAATGCTGACAGACTCCAAAGCTACGGTTCAAACGGCTGCTTCCGTGAGTGAAGCGCTGGAAATGCTCGAGTGGTTCGAGCCGGACGTACTGGTGTCGGATTTGGCTATGCCGGGCGAAGATGGCTACTCGCTCATTAGCAGAATAAGAGCACTCGAAACGAAAAGCGGAAAAGAGATTCCAGCAGTCGCCCTCACTTCCCATGTGCGGGTGGAAGATCGCGCTCGTGCGCTGTCTGCCGGCTTCAACATGTTCGTCCCCAAACCCGTTGAACTCACCGAATTGGTCACCACCATCGCCAACCTCGCGGAACTTCCGATCGAGACTGCCTAGTTTTTGGTTCCCTACGATAGCTGATGATTTGGGAGCACGCTTAACTGGATGCTAGCGTGCTGACTAAGCGGCAAACCGGAAATCTGTGGAACATACGAGTAGTTTTTCGCTGTTCACAGTTCCCGGTTCACTGTTCATGTCTTCTGTATTACTTAGTAGCGACGATGCCGTTAGTACCGACGATGTCGCTTGCGAATCTTGTAAGTGTAGAGTGCACCGCTACCCGCGCCCACAAGTGAGCCAATCGCTGCGCCTTTCTTGCCACCAGCCAGACCACCGATCGCAGCGCCACCAACTGTGGTTCCAGCTACGGTCAATTTGTCGCGGTGTTTCTGCCAGAAAGAGCGATGGGTGCGATAACGATAGCGCCTCGTCTGCGCCGAGACCGAGCCAACCGGTCCAACCGCGAACGCCAGCGTCAACACCACCAAAAGAATCGCCACATACTTTTTCAGTTTCTGAGTCATTTGCTGAACTACCAAAGTGTCTTTCATTAAGTTTCCCCCTTCAAAGTCGCTACCTATTTCCCCATATTTCTGCCTGGGAGCACGGCTTTAGCGGCAATACTTGTGCCCATGAATGCAAGGCCAGAAAGGGCGCTTTCTCGCGTTTTATTTGGGGAGGCGCAAATCGACCGTACTCTTAAGAGCCACCCCACGTACCAGAGTGTTTCAGCCAGTCCTCGCACTCTTCAGGAACGTTGATCGCGCGAACTGTAAAGGTAAACAAAAAGTGGGTAGTGCCCTAATTTGAATCACTCAATTATTTCGCAGTGCTGTAAAGAGAAACCGTAGGAAAAGATGTACCTAATTTGCCCGCGCACTTTTATAGTGTCTTTAAATGGTCTTAAAACACGCGCTCGATCAACCCATCGTTGCTCGTCAAACTCCACTACTGTAAGACCTTCGGGAGAACGTTTTTTCTTGCCTCGGATTGAGAATCCGACTTCAACGCCATTTATGATTTCCTTTACAGTTTTTATGCCTTTAGGAAAGATAGATTCATTCCTAACCCATACAACCACGCCGCTACCGGTCTCCATCCACTTACCAATATATGGTTTTACTAGATCGTCCGCTTGCGCCTCATTATATTTCTCAAAGAAATCCAACAACTTCTCGGGGTCAATATCTAAAAACTCTCGCGCTTCTTGCGTGGCGGCAGGCGACGGCGACAGATTAGGCTCTGGCGTTGCCGCGAGACTTTTCAGCGTAGGCGTTACCAGCGGTTTCAACGGCTCGCTTTTGGGTATAAGACGGTATTGCCAGACCAAGCATCCAAGGAATAGGCCAACGCCGAATAAGACGCATAGGCGCTTAACGGCCTTTTGATTTTGCCAATGGTAATGAATCGCAGCCAGAAAAAATATGACCGTCAGGAAAGTCGTCCATACCAGCCAGGTATCGAAGTGGTAATACATGAGCAGGGCACTTGCGGCTGCACCACCGCATCCAATTATGACAAATGTGCCAGCCAGCCGATCTGCTTGCGGGTCGTGCTTTTTCACTGGTTGCCGTTTCTTGGTCTTGGGTTTTGCTGTTCCCGACTGAGGAATAATTGTCAGTTCCCCGTTCCCCGGATTTCGGTTTCCGGTTCCCGGGTCCGGCTCACTTCTCTTTCACAAACTTCAGCGCCAAGCCGTTCATGCAATAGCGCAAGCCGGTAGGTTTGGGACCATCTTCAAAGACGTGGCCGAGATGCCCGTCGCAACGTGCGCATAAAACTTCGGTGCGGACTTCTGACAAGCTCCTATCAACCTCTTCATGCACATTTTCTTTAGCAATGGGTTCGTAGAAGCTCGGCCAACCAGTGCCTGAATCAAACTTTGCTTTTGAGCTAAAGAGCGCCAGGTCGCAAGCGACGCACTCAAAAATGCCTGGCTCATGGATTTCATTTAGCGGGCTCGAAAACGGTCTCTCAGTTCCTTTTTGGCGCGTCACCTGATACTGGTCCGGCGTAAGAATTTTTTTCCATTCGGCATCCGTCTTTGTCACTTTTTTGACTCCCTCAAACTTCAACGAATATCGGCTATTATGATTGCCCTTTTGCAAAAGTGCAGCGGACACCAGCGGCAACTTCGAAAGAGTCGCAAATGCCCCCAATGCGATGGAAGACGAAACAAAGGAACGTCGATTCATGATTGCATTGTACGCCGAAGGCGTTGAATAACTTAGCCCGGCGTAACACGCCGGGAAACCGACACCCCCAAATCTTTTGAACCCTGAAAGGGTTCGAAAAGTCGTCAATCCCAAACGTAGCGTTCGTCGAAATCGATTTCGTGCTTTCTTAAGAACCCGCGAAACTCGTCCTGAACGTCTTTCTCCGATGATGCGTTTCCTGACTAAGAATATATTGCTGCACTCGTTCGACGTCTGACTGGCTCACAGAAAACGCTCCATAGCCCTCCTGCCAGTGAAACTTTCTCAAACCACTACCCTGGTTCTTTACCCACTTCGAGGACCTGCGTTTGATCGCCCAAACAATACTGGCGATCGAATGATTCTTTGAGAGCAAAAAGAGCGTGTGCACATGATCGGAAACTCCACCAACAAGTAGTGTCGGGCACTGATTCGCTTTGAGGATCTTCGCCAGATATGAATGCATATCGTGGCGTACGGTTTCATCGCCGAGAAACGGATACCGCTCTTTGGTCGAGAAGACGAGATGGGTCCATTGTGGCATGAAGAGACTCCTTCGTTTGAGATATTCAACCCTTTCAGGGTAGGAACGAATGAGCGGTTTGTAGGGTGAGGTGCATTCTAACCCGGCGTGCTACGCCGGGCTAAGTTATTGAACGCCTTCGGCGTGCGGCTCTTGCTTGAAATTGTGCAACTAATTCCCTCTTTAACTTCTACGTTATTTCCGATCTGATCCGCGTTCATCCGCGTAAATTCCCGGTCAAAAAAAAGCCCTCGGCGGAATAAACACGCCGAAGGCTTTGTGAGAAGCAGCAAAACTGCTAATTAGTAACGCGAGCCGCCGTTGCGACCGCCGCCACCGCCGCCGCGATCTTCGCGGGGCTTGGCTTCGTTGACGTTCAGGGCTCGTCCGCCCAGGTCCTTGCCATTGAACTGCTGAATAGCAGCCGCGCCTTCTTCCTTTGTTGACATTTCAACGAAGCCGAAGCCGCGTGAGCGACCTGTTTCGCGATCTTCAATCAAGGAAACGCTTTCGACCGTGCCCGCTTGCGCGAACAATGTTTGCAGCTCTTCGCTTGAAGTCTGGAACGCGAGATTACCAACATAAAGTTTCATAGTCATAGTTTCTTACCTTTTCCCCCGTTGGGGACGTAACAGAAGCCGCATGTGCGAGCATGGTAGCTTCCCAATTTGCTAAGGACGGTTGGGATTACATATCCATGCCGCCGGGCATTGCCCGTGGCTTGTCATCTTCCTGTAGCTCAGAAATGAGGGCCTCGGTTGTTAGCATTAAGCCCGCGACTGATGCGGCGTTTTGCAACGCGCAACGCGTGACTTTCGCGGGATCAATAATCCCCGCGGCCACCAGGTCCTCAAAATTTTCAGTAGCGGCGTTGTAGCCGAAGTTTGGGTCTTTGTTGGCCCGAACTTTCTCGACAATCACGGCGCCTTCTTTGCCGGCGTTCTGCACGATCTGACGCAGCGGCTCTTCAAGCGCGCGCCTGATGATGTTGACGCCAATCTGCTCGTCTTCATCACCGATCGTTTCGCCGTCTTCATTCGTTTCGAATACTTTGAACTTCTCCAGGGCCTTGCCTGCGCGAATCAGGGCCACGCCGCCGCCCGCCACGATGCCTTCTTCAACAGCCGCACGGGTCGCGTTCATCGCGTCTTCGACGCGCGCCTTTTTCTCTTTAAGTTCAGTTTCAGTGGCAGCACCAACGCGAATCACTGCGACGCCTCCGACGAGTTTCGCGAGCCGCTCTTGCAGTTTCTCGCGATCGTAGTCTGACGAGGTGTCTTCAATTTGCGTTTTGAGCGTCTTTACTCGAGCGCGCAGGGCGTTTGTATCGCCAGCGCCATCGATGATGATCGTGTTGTCTTTATCGATGGTGACCTTCTTGGCACGGCCCAAATCTTCGATCTTGACATTCTCGAGTTTGATACCCAGGTCTTCACTAATCACCTTGCCGCCGGTGAGGACTGCAATGTCCTCGAGCAGGGCCTTGCGACGATCGCCGAAGCCGGGAGCTTTCACTGCGGCCACGTTGATCGTGCCGCGCAGTTTGTTAACCACGAGTGTTGCCAGGGCCTCCCCTTCAACGTCTTCCGCGATAATCAGAATCGGCTTGCCCAACTTGGCGACCTGCTCCAGAATCGGCAGCAAGTCTCTCATCGAACTAATCTTCTTTTCGCTCAAGAGAATCACTGGATTCTCCAGCACCGCTTCCATCTTTTCCGGGTTGGTGATGAAGTAAGGCGACAGGTAGCCGCGATCAAACTGCATTCCTTCCACAAATTCCAAATCCGTCTCCATGGTCTTGGCATCTTCAACGGTGATTACTCCGTCTTTGCCGACCTTGGCCATCGCTTCGGCAATCAACTCGCCAATGGCCGCATCGCCGTTGGCCGAAATCGTGCCGACCTGAGCAATCATGTCGCCTGCGACTGGCTTCGACAGCCTCTTGATCGCCACCGTCGCGCGCTCAACTGCTTTGTCGATGCCACGCTTCAAGGCCATTGGGTTTGCACCGGCGGCCACGGTCCTAACGCCTTCGCGGTAAATCGCCTGTGCCAGCACGGTTGCGGTGGTGGTACCGTCGCCGGCAACATCGCTGGTCCTGGAGGCCACTTCGCGCACCATCTGCGCGCCCATGTTCTCCATCGCATCTTTAAGATCAATCTCTTTCGCTACAGTCACGCCGTCTTTGGTGATCGTCGGGCTGCCATACGATTTACCGAGAACCACGTTGCGTCCCTTAGGACCGAGCGTAATTTTCACTGCATCGGCGAGCTGATTAACGCCGCGCAGAATTGCGGCACGTCCCTCTTCGCCATGTGTTATTTGCTTTGCCATAATTTTTTTATCTTTTCTCCTAAATCAAAACCGTTGTTTTAGTGAAGATGGCTCTGAGTTGTCACCTGTCACCTGTCACTTTTGTTCTTACTTGCTCTTTTTACCACCGGCAGCTGCACCAGCGCGAGTGATAATTCCGAGAATCTCGTCCTCGCGCATGATCAACAGCTCTTCACCGTCGATCTTGATTTCAGAACTGGTGTACTTGCCAAACAAAATACGGTCGCCCTTCTTAACATCCAGCGGCTGGCGCGTCCCGTCCTCTTTGTACTTGCCTGATCCGGCCGCAATTACTTCGCCTTCCTGCGGTTTCTCTTTGGCGCTGTCGGGAATAATGATGCCGCCACGCACCTGTTCGCCTTCGTCAATACGCTTCACGATCACGCGGTCATGTAATGGTGTGATATTCGTCTTCATAATCTGGTTGTCTTCCTTATCTGCTTTCTACATTCTTCAAACAGAGCCATCAGCGTGCTACTGGATTTCATCCTCGTGGTCTTCGCTGTTTGCTGTTCGCTGTCTGCTGTTTGCGTTTCCACAGACTGGTTGGAGAACGTATGACGCCCTGGCGTTCTTTAGTGATTGAGCTGTGGATTTCAGGTGATCTGGATGATCCCAGAGGAGCTGAGAGCGGAGTAAGCTGGACTCGGTTCGACACCACCCTACGCTAACAGTCGCTATATGTCAAATGCAGGATATATTTTGTATCAGGAATAGAGCGTTCCCCGAAACGTTGGGGAGATCCCTCTCCCTACCTTCCGCGGTAGCGATGTAACATCTTTTATCCCTGAAAGGGTTCCAGCTTATGCGGCTCGTATTCAACCCTTTCAGGGTGGGAAGCTGTGAGGCATGGGATAGTGTGGCGGTCTTTACCTGGCGTGTTACGCCGGGCTAGGTTATTCAACGCCTTCGGCGTAGAACCATGTTCGGTGGCGGCTCCCACTTTCCGAACTACTCTGCCACGATTTGGGCTACCCCGTGCGGCCCAGCCGACGTAATGGATCAAGCACTCTCCGCGCCGGCCTTAATCAGCTTCGCATTCAACATGATCTCAGCACCGGCCAAAGCCTGCGACACCGGACAATTCTTTTTTGCTGTCTCGGCCTGTTCGAGAAAAGTCTTCTCATCTATGCCGGGAACCTGGCCTTCAGTAGTTAGCTCAATCGTCGTAATCTTGAAGCCTTCGCCGACCTTCTCCAGACTGACCTTCGCCGTGGTGCTGATTCGCGTGGGATTGAAACCGGCTCGTGTCAATCCCGCCGCCAGCGCCATCGAAAAGCATCCCGCGTGCGCCGCGCCGATCAATTCTTCCGGATTCGTTCCTGTACCTTCTTCAAACCGAGACGCGAAAGAATACTGACCTTCAAAAGCGCCGCTCCCTAATTTGATTTTGCCTTTTCCTTCTTTGATCGTCCCTTCCCAAACCGCGCTCGCCGTACGTTTTGCCATGATTGTTCTCTCCTTGGGATTTTGCGTGTTGATTTCTTTCTGGCGATTGTAACGCGTTTGCTCAGTGAGCAGTGAGCAGTGAGCCGTGGGCAGTGAGCCGTGGGCAGTGAGCAGATGACGAGTACCCCCGAACATGAGGGGTCAGAAACCACCTGCGTGAGCGGGTGGGTTGAACGCCAACGGCGTTCGATAACTTAGCCCAGGGTTGCGCGCCTCGCGCTACCCTGGGATCACCAGACCCCCACCATCTCTTAACCCTGAAAGGGTTTCAGACCAGAATCGAATCAACGACCACGGTCGATAATCAGAAAACCAAGCTCCCTCCGCGAAAGGCAAAGCAGGCGACGACAAAACCGGGGCAACGGTTGCCCTAGTCGTTCTCTTTGGTCCACTGGGCTTCCTGAAGAAGGGAAAGAACGCGATAATCAAACCGGGAACGCCTATAAAAGTTTATACTGACGAAGCGAAAAGCGTTCAGGTTAAGGCCGGAGTAGTTGCGGTCCTCCAAAGCTAATTGAGCAGCAAGCCACGTTTCCTGATCACGAGCTGCTCTTCAAAATGAAACCGCCGCGAGCCTACTCGCGGCGGTTGTTGCTTTGAAAGTGAAGGGCCTTCCTAGCGATCGGGCTACTGCCATGTTCGCGCGACGCGCTCATTGCGGACAGGATGTCCGCGCTCCCAGCCTCACTTACACTTGCTATAACCACAATCTCTGCAGAAGTCGCAGCCGGAGGCGTGTTCCAATTGGCCGTGGCATTCGGGGCAGATGCCGATCATCTGCGACATGATTGCGCCCGTAACCGAGTACTGAGTGCTGAGTGCTGAGTCCTGAGTGCCAACAGTCAAATGTTGAGTCTGTTTACCCAAAGCGCGCGCGGAGTCGGGAAGGTTTTGCACGCGGCGGTTGGTGATCATGATGCATTCGGCAACAGCCTGTTCGGGTGAAGTCAGCAGACGCTCGTTGAACCAGACAGCGTGTGTGCCTGTTACCTTGTTAAGACTGTAGGCAACTTCAGCAGCATCGAAACCACCGCGCAGCATCTTCGAAGCCAGCAGTCCCACGCCGCCCGAGATTGGGCCAGTAGCAAACACTTCCTGAATCATCTGGCCATCGTGATTGACGGTGACGTAGAGGTTCTGGCCGTCAAACGGAATCTGCCAGGTAGCGCCACTCAGCTCGCGCGGCCGCTCGATGCGTATGGCGGTTAGATCCGGCTGAGCCTGCGCCCTCCCTGATGGTCGGGCTTCTGCCTGATTGGAAGCTGCCGTGTCCGCTTGTATCTGTTGTCTCGCTGCGACCTCAGCGTCTGCGCCGATTGGGGCAATGATGGCAGCATCAGCATGGCTGGCCGGCGGCTCGTCAAGCACTTCAATCATCGCCTCCGGATTACAGGCTATCTCGCCTTTTGCTTCCGTCTCCAGTGAATCCGAAGCCTTCATCGACGTCAGCACCTGATTGTCGCGCGAGCCGTCGCGATAGTAACTGACGGCCTTGCAACCAAGCTGGCGACCAAGCCGGTAGAGACTATCGACGGATTCAACTGTGTCGTTGAGGGCGCCGTTGCAGGTCTTGGAAACGCTGTTGTCGACGTTACGCTGTGCGGCTGCGAGGACATGCACATGCTGTTCGGCGCTGATGTTCATCGCCGAAATGAAATGCGGTGGCAGCTCGCTTTCGTGTTCGCAAACGTAATCGGCGGCTTTGTCGATCGACTCCTGTTCGGTTTGATCGACGTCCAGTCCCAAAGCTTGCGCCGCCAGGCTATGAACATACGTCCGTGTACCCAGGGTATCCTTGCGCACATAGGCCCAGGAGAAATTCGGCTCGATGCCGGACGAGGTTTCGGCCACGAGAGAGATCGTGCCGGTCGGAGCAATGGTCGTCACTTCATAGTTGCGCGGCGTCAAAGGCACATCGCGCGAAATGCCAATCTGGTTGTAAAGAAAGTCTTCGTAGGCTTCGCGATTTGGCTCAAACTCGGGGAACGCGCCTTTCTCCGCCCCAAGCTTCAGGCTCGCATTCCACGACTCGCGTCGAATGAAGCCCATCATCTCCTCCATCAAATCCATTGACGCGGGTGAGCCGTAAGTCACTTTCAGATTCAGGCACAGATCGGCAAAGCCCATGATTCCTAAGCCAACGGGACGCGTGCGCGTGACGACATCGTTAATCTCGGGCAGCGGCCAGGCGCAGGTGTCGATCACGTTATCGAGGAAGCGCGTGCAAAGATGCGTAACTTCGCGCAGCCGGTCCCAGTCAACCCGCTTCTCGGCGTCGTAAAACTTGTTCAAATCAATCGAGCCAAGATTGCACGAGTTTGAGAAGTGCAGGAACTGCTCGCCGCAGGGGTTGCAGGAATAAATCGGGCCCATCGACTTCATCATGTGGTTGTGCCGATTCACCTCATCGATGAAAGCGATTCCCGGCTCGGCATACTTGTGCGCGCTGGCTACGATGCGGTTCCAGATGTCCGTCGCGTAAACCATGCCCGGTCGCGGCGGCTCTTCAATCGTGCAGGCCGACAGATCTGTGCCCAGGAAAGCCTGGCGGTCTGGGAAGCTTACGGTTGTCCCATCGGGACGACGGTAGATGACATAGTCATCGTCGCGCAGCGGATCGTAGATGGGGTCGGTCCACGGTTCGCCATCGAACTCGAGCTGAAACCATTCGTTATCGTCAACTGCCTTCAAAAACTTGTCGGTAACGTTGACTGAGATATTGAAGTTGGTCAGTGAATGCTGATCGTTCTTCGCGTGAATGAAACGCAGGACATCGGGATGCGTAACGCGCATCATGCCCATGTTGGCGCCGCGACGTACGCCGCCCTGCTTCACCACATCCGTCACTTGATTGACGATGTTCATGAACGACACGGGGCCCGACGCCACGCCGCGAGTCGAACCCACCAAAGCGCCGTGTGGCCGGAGAAACTCATAAGTCATCCCGGTGCCGCCGCCCGTCTGATGAATCGTCGCCGCTGCCTTGGCGTGATCCATAATGCCGGTTATTGAGTCAGGGACATCGAGAACAAAGCAGGCCGCGAGTTGACCATTGGTTTTGCCGGCGTTTACCAGGCAGGGTGTATTAGGAACAAACTCACGCGCCAGCATCACATCGGTCATTGCGTTAAAAAATAGATCCCGCTTCTCACCATCCTTTTCCGCAGCCGAAACATGACCCACCACCCGGCGAACAATATCCGGCCACTCCTCGAGCGCCCGGCCCTTTGCGTCTTTCAATGAATATCGTTTGCTGATAACTCGCTTAGCGTTTAGACCTAAGGGCTGAGTTTTACGACGCACCTGGGATGTGGTCGGGCTTGCATTAGTGCCGGAGGTTCCGGAACCCGAAGATACGTTTGCTGCGGGGGAGTTTTTGCCAATGGCTGCGCTCATCTTAATTGCCTTTCTCGTGCCCCTGGGGGACACCAGCACGAGTTAAAAATCGGGAGTTTCAAAGACGGTTCTACACTCTACATTATAGTAGACGCGCCATCTCTTATCATGTGTAGCGGATAGTTCCGGTTGGCTCTTTTGAAGCGAAAAAACCCATGTGAAGAGCAGTGCAAGGGGGCCTGCCGCTGCTCCAAGTTAACCCGCTCCGACTCAAGCGGAGCGCAATATACTCCCTAATATTACCAATGTCAATATGTAGTGGTCATCTTTTTTTTCAATGCATTATAGTGTGTTAATTGAGACTCCACGTTAAGTTCTAAACTACTGATTAGCGGTCGGTTTTAGCCCTGCAGCAACCTGATTCCAAACGGGAATAGCGGCCGGCACAAGCGCCGGCGGTTCATTTATTTTTAGGGATTGGTCACTTCGAGGTGTTGGAGAGTAGGAGTTCGAATTTGCCGACATCGCGGTTGTGACTGTCGAGCGCTGCGAACGTATCTGAAGTTTCTTCCAGCATCTGCTTCGTCATAGCGATGGAGTCGCTGAGCTGTTCGAAGTCGAGCGCCGAAACCCGTTCCGGAGTGGGCAAGGTAACCACCTGATCATTGACGAGCCCGAAGAAGTTTTCAATGGACTGCAGTTGGCCTTCGACCAGCTTCACAGAACGCTCAATGTCCTGGAAGGCAGCGACTCTTCGCTTGAGAATCTCCACATTCGACTGCTGAATGCGTCGCTCGCGATCGTCTTTGGAATGCTCAACCGAACGTTCCGCCTGGATGAGTTGGTTTTGCACCGCCTGACGATTGATGGATCGCAGGTGATGCTTTCTGCGGCGGTAAACGTCCAGAAGATCGACAAAATCTTCCCAGCGTTGATCCAGGCTGAGAATGTTGTGAGGAACCTGCTTTGTGCCAGTAAACTTTTTATAGTTGGAGTAAATCTGATTCTTCATCCAGCGCAAATACTCGACCGCCTCGCGCTCACGCGGGTCAAACAGTTTGATGGCGGCCTCGCGCTGCTGATCGCGAAGCTTCAGCAAGCGCTGCTTCTCCCGGCGATCAACAAGGCGCCGATAAAATGAACTAGCTGGCACGGTTACTAGATAAACAGTTTCTGCGGCGAGAGCGGCGCCTAAGATTGTCACGTCCTGGGCGAAAGCCGCAACTGCAGCAAAACCCGCCATTCCCCAAAAATTTAAGGGTTCTCTAAAGGCCTCTTTGAGATATCTATATTCAAACTTAGGGAACTCGGGCATAGCTTGAAGAACTGAGAATATCAATCATCAGTGATCCGGGTATGAACAAAATCTCAATTTACCTGGTGATCGCTATTGACAGCCTCCTCACTCTGCTCACGGGCACTAGTTTCGCCCCTGGCCGGTAAAGCTTGCGGTGAACTGCCGGAACCGGCCGGCAAGAGTCCCATCTCTTGTTTGTACGCGAGCAGCTTGTCTTGCAGTTGCATATCCATTGCTTCGCGTTCTATATCCTGCATCTGGTTGTCGACGGAAGCAGAACCAAGTTGTAACTTCGCTTCCGCGGCTGCGGCACGACGATCAATCTTGTCGCGCATTTCGTTAAAGGTCGAGGCGTCATCCCCAATCTGAAACGACTCCATTGTTTGTGCGAGCTGTTCCTGAAGCTTTGCCTGCTTTGCTGAATTAATGAGCTGCATTGCTTCAGCGGTGCGCCTCTGCATCTGCAAGACGTAATTGTCCCGTGCCTTAAGCGCCTGCTTGGATGCGAGGGAGGCATGTTCAAGCTGCTGGGAGGTCTTTTGCAGATCCATTTGCGCCTGCTGTAACTGACCGATGTAGGCCGTCGCGATGTCGTCACGGTTCAGTTTTACAGACGCCCGGATCTTGGAATCCAGGTCGACAACCTGCGTTTCGAGGCGCTCTTTGCTTTTTGCGAGTAACTTCTCAGTCGCCATGACCTGGGCAACCGAATTATTCAACTCCGGCACCCGGTCACGCATGTCGCGAATCGTCTGTTGGAGAATGAGTTCGGGATCTTCTGTAATCTCGATAATTCCGCCAAATAAGGCCCGCATAGAGCGACTAAGTCGGCTTAAAAGTCCCATTTAGGTCAATCCTCCAGCAACTGGATGTTTAGATCGTATCGGCCGGATCCGCCTCTTCTTACTTCTGTCCACCCGCATGTGTTTGTACGATGAATAAGGGCGAAGGGTTCAAAATACGGCTGTCAAAGTGAAAAGAAGTATATCAGCAGTTGTATATACTTCCCAGAAGCGGCCTTACCTTCCCAGAAGCGGCCTGTAGCTCAGAGTCGCCAATTCAATTAGAAGGATAGGATAGTACTTGTCGCTTCGCCCCAGAGGGCGAGATGTTTATAGGCTGGCGGTCCTTTCTTTACTCGGAAGCTCCTTAGGAGCAATCGCTTTTGCCTGCCTCGGCGAAGGTTCCGCTGCCAGGTTTCGCTCCTAACGGAGCGGAGATCTTTGGGCGGGTGCCTGTAGCTATAAACATCTCGCTCCTCTGGAGCGAAAACGAATTGAACTGTTGCACCGGTAGGTTGAGTTCATTAGTTCAAGGTTTAATTCTCATTAATTTTGCGGTGGCAAGCTAAAGCTTGATGTTATGAAGCAAGCGCCTCCTTCCGTGAGTGCTAGACTCACGGCAGCTCTGTGACAGGAGACTGAAAGGAGGCGCTATGGACACAATAT
>JALYSR010000074.1 GCA_030854715.1 Acidobacteriota bacterium | reverse complement strand
CTCCAACTCCGATTGCGGCCATCCGGCAAATGCTAGCAACACTTCTCGGCGATAAACGTAAAGCCCGGTGTGTTTGCGAAAGCCGCTCAACAATGCCGGTTCGTTACGCAGGGCTGATTCGATGCCGCCGTGCTTGCGCGCCGCGTCACGCGGATAAGGAACCGGCGAGCGCGAAAAATAGATCGCGCACTCCCGTTCGTCTATCACAATTTTTACGACGTCAGGGTTGAAAACATCCGACACGGTTTCGATCGGCTCCCAGGTCGTAACGATTCCCGTTTCCTCATCGGCAATCAATTCATCAACTGCCTGTTCGATAGTCAACGGCGAAATGAGCGGCTCGTCGCCCTGCACGTTTACGATGATGTCTGCGACCGCGAACGAAGCTGCAACTTCAGCAATTCGATCCGTGCCGCTCGCATGACGAGCGCTGGTCAGCACGGCCTCATAGCCGGCAGATTTCACCGCCTTAAGTATTCGCTCATCGTCGGTGGCCACGATGGCCTTAGCGATATTTCGCGCAGCCAGAGCACGTTCCACCACCCGGCAAATCATCGGTTTTCCGGCGATCTCCAGTAGGGCTTTGCCAGGCAAGCGAACAGAGTCGTAGCGTGCGGGGATTATTGCGACTGCAGTTGTTTTGGGATTAATCGGAGGATTTGTATCCGTGTAATTCACGGGATAACAGAATAACTGGCCGGCGGGAGAGTGTCAATGTAGGTGAGTGCTGGGGTAGTGTCCTAATGGATTAGGACACTACCGAGTGCTGGTGTACTGGTTCAATGAACTCTTAGGTCCGAAGGACCGGTAGTCAGTAGCCCCGTCCGTGAGGGCGGGGTAAATGCAACACCTATCTGCCTGAGCGCCGAAGGTGCGCCACGATTTGTGCCGGCCGCTTCGGGCCTCTGATATCGCCAGATTAGGTTTCCCCGTCCTCACGGACGGGGCTACTAACTGCCGGTCCCTCGGACCTGAACACTGCCATCAAAGTGATTGAACGAATAGGAAGTAGGTTGGAACTTGGAACTGAAGACTACAACTCGTCAATCCTGGCCACCCGGTCGCGCACCGGAAGCATTAGCGACGTAGCTTTCGCGCGCGCGAACGACCAAATTTGCTGAACGAGTTCGTACTTTGATCTCGCGCTTCTCCCCGACCCGTGCCTGGCCTTTCGGATAGTAGCCGAGACTGTATTGGCGGCCGAGTTCCTGGGTGATGGCTCCAAATGCCTGAGGCACGTCAGAAAGAGTCTCCGCATTGTAGAGACGGCCGCCGGTTTTCTCCGCCAGAGAATGCAAGTAGGTTGAGCCAACACCATATTCCTTGATCATCTTCGCTTGCATCTTTTCCCTGACTTTTGGATTAGTGATTCGACTTAAGCGCTCGGGAAGCTGAGGCAGGGTGTTGTATTGCACAGTGTAGATAATGCCATTCCCCTCCTCTGCATCTCGTATATTTTGCTTGTAAGAGGCTTTCCTGCTGCCGCCATCGACTCCATCCGTTAAGAGCACGATCGCTTTCCGGCCCTGAATGGCGGCAAGACGCTGATTCAGAACGAAGCCCACGGCGTCGTAAAGCAGCGTGCCGTCGTTGAGGGCATCGAGCCGCAGCTTCATCTTTCGCAATTCGCTGAGCGTGACAGCTTCCGTCAACACATTTATTTTCCCATCAAAGGTAACGAGCAGCAGCCGATCGTTTGGGCGCAGACCTTTGATGAAGGTGTTAGCTGCAGTGCGTATGGCTTGTAACTGCGATTGCGTAGACCCACTTACATCCAAAAGGAGCGCAACAGTGAAGGGTTGTTCGACGGAAGCAAAATAGGCCACCTCCTGTTCAACTCCATTTTCATAAATCCGGAAGTCATCTTTTCGCAGAGTGCCAACATATCGACCATTCCGATCCATTACTTCGGCGGGCACAGTTATCAAATTCGTGCTCACCCGAACAATATCGTTCTCCTCAACCTCCGGCTCATCTTCCTTACTCGCATGCTGGCTTGACATCGGTGCAACCACCATGGATTTGACGGGGCGGAGAACAGGAGCGGTGGGTGGGGGTGGTCCCATTTCTGCGGGAGTCTGGGCGCAAACCACGCCGGCACCGGTCCAAAGCAAACAGAACAGCGTCAACGAAATAGCAACTCGAGAAATCGACACCCTTTTCATCAAGCAATCCTTCCCCGCAATCAGCCGTTAACAGAAATGGCCGCGACGAGAATGCACACGGTTATCCAAATGTCTTCTAGGGGAAAACCACTAAAGCCGCGCGCCTCCCAGCTTTCGAGTTGGTTTGTAACGCAAACTGTTAGTTTTGCGTCGGATCGTGCAGTTGAAGGCGATTGGTGCGGGCCTGACATCAGAGCCGATTGACTCTGCATAACTCGCGGGCTACCATGCCACGCCCTTTAAGAGAATACAGAACCGGGAGGGGTAGCGACCGGGTGTTACCACTCAAGTATGCTTTCAAAGACCCCCTGCGTTTTACTATTCACCGTTTACCATTTACGATTCAGTTATCTATGGGTTTCGCAACTACAGCTATTCACAGCGGGCAGGAACCAGACCCGGCGACCGGCTCCGTAACAGTTCCTATTTACCAGACTTCGACGTACGCGCAGGAAGGCCTCGGCAAAAATAAGGGCTACGAGTATGCGCGCACTCAAAACCCGACCCGCAGCGCGCTGGAGCAGAATCTGGCGGCACTCGAAGGGGCGCGTTTTGGATTTGCCTTCGCTTCGGGGATGGCGGCGATTGACGCTACCCTCCGGCTGGTTAAAGCCGGCGAGCATGTAGTCGTTTCTGACAACACCTACGGCGGCACCTTCCGTCTGTTCACCAAAGTTCTGGCGAACTACAACCTTGAATTTGATTTTGTCGACACATCGGACGCGCTAAACGTCGAAGCGGCAATCAAGACCAATACCAAAATGGTTTTTGTGGAGACGCCGACGAACCCCGTGATGATCGTTACTGATCTTCGTGAGGTGTCGGAAGTGGCGCACCGGGCCGGCGCGCGCGTGGTGTGTGACAACACTTTCATGTCGCCATACCTGCAGCGCCCCATTGAGTTTGGCGTCGACATTGTGGTCCACTCAACCACCAAGTATTTGAATGGCCATTCCGACGGCATCGGCGGAATCGTAGTGCTAAACAATGAAGAAGACGCGGCCTGGATCGGGTTTATACAAAACAGCGCTGGAGCAATTCTTTCGCCCTTCGACTCGTGGCTCGTGATGCGCGGGACCAAGACCCTGGCACTGCGTATGGAACAACACGACAAGTCGGGTCGTGCGGTAGCAGCATTTCTCGAAGAGCATCCAAAAGTCAGGAAGATTTATTATCCCGGCTCGGCTTCGCATCCCCAACACGCTTTGGCGAAACGCCAGCAGAACGGCTTTGGCGGGATGGTCGCATTCGACGTCGGCTCACTGGAAGCGGCGCGCAAGGTGCTCGAGTCAGTTAAGTTATGCACGCTGGCCGAAAGTCTCGGCGGCGTGGAAACGCTGATTTCGCATCCCGCTACCATGACCCACGCATCTGTTGATCTAAATAAACGAGAGCAATTGGGAATCACCGATGGTCTTGTAAGAGTTTCAGTCGGACTCGAAGACACGGATGATATAATTGCCGATCTCGATCAAGCGCTAAATATTATTTAGTTGTAACGCAATCTGTTTGCGCGCAAACTAAGAGTTTGCGTTACATCAAAACGGAAGTGACAGCAAACTCCGAACGGGTTAGAATCCGACGGAGTTTCCTGTTCAGAGTTCCCTTCACTCGTCCTTATGAATGTTGAGCTACACGCGAAATCGGACGTAGGTCGTGTCCGCCGGGGTAACGAGGACAATTTCCTGGTCCTTGAGCTCTCGAAACAAAAAACCTGGACAGGCACTGACGGTGCCGCCGCTCCCAATGATTTGACTAACTTCGAGCTGGGCGAAAAAGGCCTGGTGCTCGTCGTCTCCGACGGCATGGGTGGCGCACTCGCCGGCGACGTGGCCAGCCGCATGGCCGTTGACTCGGTGCGCGACATGATCATGGGAGGTGACGCGGAAGAGGGATGCGATCAGGACACGCCGCTGGTCGATTGTTTGAAGAACGCCACCGTCTATGCCAATCTCGCCATTCATCACAAGAGCCAGGAAGACTCGCGTTGCGCCGGCATGGGCGCAACTTTTACGGGCGCCGCAATCCACCGCGACCTGCTCGATCTGGTCCAGGTTGGAGATAGTCGCGGATACCTCATCCGCAAAGAGCAGATCAGGTTGGCGACAAAAGATCAGTCTTTAGTACAGCAACTTGTCGATGTGGGCCAGATCAGTGAAGCAGAAGCTGAGACTCACATGTTCCGCAACGTGATTTTGCAGGCACTGGGTGCACAAGGCGACGTCACGCCGGTAACCGGCAGGATACGCCTGCGACGTGGTGACATCCTTCTGCTTTGCAGTGATGGCTTGTCCGGGAAGCTACGTTCGGAAGATATTCAGAACATCGTCGCCAGCAATCCCGATCTTGCCACGGCTTGTGACGAGTTGATTGCCGAAGCTAACAATCGCGGCGGCGAAGATAATATAACGGTGATCCTCGCGCGATTTAATGGCGATGAATTGGAGGAACCGGCCAACGATCGCATCACCATAGAGCTCCCGGAGATTGCGGAAGAAGACAAGACCCTCGACGACACCTACGATCCCGACACCGAACCACGGGAAACTAGTTAACAACCCAAACTCGCCACGCTACTTGCCTTCGGTTAGCGCGCTTTGTCTCCAGTCAGTTCCCTCGTCAATGCGGCGGACGTAAATTGAGGAACCCTCGACACTCTCAACTCGCACACGCTCGCCGGCTTCGAGCGCCGACTCGCCTTCAGCCGGATAGGCTGTCCACGTAGAACCGAAAACTTTAACCGCGCCTTCCCGCATCGCACCCCGGCTGGAAGACACAACCGTTCCAATCTTTCCTGGCAACGAATCGACGCCGGTACGAAGTGAGTCGCCGGTTTTCTCACGAGAAAAATAGTTAACGAAGATTGTGCGCGAAGCGGCGGTGAGGCCTATTGAAACAAAAGCGAAGATGATGAACTGCAATCCCAGATTATGAATGCCGACTATTCCCGCAAACGCGGCCGCCAGGGCGCCGATGCCAAACCACAGCAGCACAAAGCCCGAAGTGAAAACTTCGGCGACGATCAGGATCGCGCCAAGTATGCACCACAAAATCCAGAACCAATCAGTATTCATCTGGCAACCAGTTTGTCCAAGGCTATAGCTTCAACAGCAGTGTCTTAATTTGGAGTGCGACGACCTGTAGTCGCTTTGGTCGCTCGACATGTCCAGCAAGCGTTAGCTAACCTTTGAGCAGGTTCTTCAACACAAACCAAATGTTTGCGGGTCTCTCAGCCAGCCGTCTCATGAAATAAGGATACCAGTGTTTACCGTATGGCACATACACGCGCATGTTGTAGCCATCTTTCGCCAGTTGGCGCTGTAGATCTCTCCGGATACCAAAAAGCATCTGAAACTCAAACGCGTCTTTGCCAATCCCTTCGCGCTGAGCAAAAGCAATGGTGGCTTCAATCATTTTCGGGTCGTGAGTCGCAATGCCATGATAGACGCCACTCGACAGCAACAGTTGTATCACGCGAATGTAGTTTGCGTCGGTATCTTTTTTGTCCGGGAACGCGACATCGGGAGGTTCGTTGTAAGCGCCCTTGCAGATGCGAATACGCGCCGGCAATTTCACCAGTTGCTGCGCGTCGTCATAAGTGCGCCGCAGATACGATTGCAAAACGATGCCGACGTTGTTCAAGCCAAACTCAGCGCGCAATCGTTTGAAGACATCGATCGTCACTTGCGTAACGGTCGAAGCTTCCATGTCAACGCGCACGAAGTTTCCTCGCCGGGCTGCATCTTCGACGATCGCGCGCGCATTTTTGTAAGCTAATTCCGGATCGAGTTCGAGGCCGAATTGCGTGAGCTTGATGGAGACGTTGGAGTTGATTCCGGTGTCGTCAATGCGGCTGAGAATGCGAAGATACTCTTTAACCTCGGCCTCCGCCTCGGAAGCATTAGCAACCGACTCATTGAGATGATCGAAGGAGGCGGAACAGCCCTCGGCGTTTAATTCCCTGATGGCGGCCACCGCTTCGTCGATTGTTTCGCCGGCGACAAACCGCGTTGTCAGTTTTTTGAAGGGGCGAAAGCGGGCCGCGAAATCCTTGAGACCCTCCTGGCGAGAAAGATAGATTAGTGCGCTTCTGGTAACCATATTTGCAACTTACGACAGTGTAGCGCAGGCAGTAGCTTGTTCCGCAACTTGCAGTTTGGAAGTGGCCTAATTTCATTTCTCTGTGCAACCTCGGTGCTCTCTGTGTCTCTGTGGTAGTTAATCGTTGATAAGATTCACCACGGAGACACAGAGAGCACGAAGGACGCACAGAGATTAGTTCAAACCAGGAGATTCCCTACAATTTGCACGACAAACCGGAGTCTTGAAGCTGTGGTATCCTTAGCGCTTCTCAGATTCGGCAAACTCAGCTCTGTCGAACAAGGATACAATTAGATGCGTCTCAAGTTGGTATTCACTGCCGCGCTGCTCGCCGCCATTGTTGGGGCAGGGTCGGCAATAGCGATCATTCTTTCGGCCTTCTCGTCCCTCAAACCTCTAACGACGCCGGGACTTCTTGTGCTCTCCACCTATCTGATGCCCGCGTTAGCGACCTTGCTTGCTACGATGTTCGTTTATCGCCACACCGCGCGCCGCCGCAAGTTGCAGGCTGCACTCACTACGCTGATCTCTGTGGCGCTAACTCTGGCGATATTTGTCTTTGCTTCCCTTTACACAGCTCGCAGGCAACTCGTCCCGCCTGGTACCGTAACTCCCGTAAACGTTAACCGGCTCTAAAGATCGTCGGCCCGCTCTGGATTCTTTAGGTAGCCTAAAGTCTCGCGTGTGGGTCGGCTAATACAGAACCGGGAGTGGTAACGACCGGGTTGTCGTTCGTAACAATCCGATCCGGTTAGCGACTACCCCGTCGCTACCGCTCCGGGTTCTGTATTTGTTTTGTCTGTTCAGAGCTTTCATCCGTTTGCAATACGATTCAGTCCGATCTTTTCCTGAAGCGGGCGCAGCGCGTCGATAACAAAGCGGATATGCTCATCGGGATCGGCGCCCAGTTCTTCAATGCTCTGCTTAATATCATCTCTATTTACGGTGCGCGCGAATGCCTTGTCTTTCAGTTTCTTTTTCACGGACGCCACCTCGAGATCGTCAAGACTCTTTGAAGGTCGAACGAGTGCGCAAGCCACCAGGAAACCGCATAGTTCGTCCGTTGCAAAAAGGGCCCGGGCCATCGCGGTATCTCGCGGCACCCCGGTGTAGGTTGCGTGGCCCATAATTGCGCGAATAAACCGCTCCGAGTAACCACGGCCGCACAGTATGTTGGCGCCGGCGAATGGATGCTGCTCGGCCGTAGGAAACATCTCGTAATCAAAATCATGAAGCAGGCCGACGAGTCCCCATTCGTCTTCGTTGTCCTCAGCAGTTCCGTACCGCTTAACGCAAGCGCGCATTGCGGCTTCGACTGCCAGCGCATGCTTGCGCAGACTCTCGCCTTTCGTGTACTCGCACAACAATTCCCAGGCGTCGTTTCGATCGGGCATTGGTTAGGCTGAACTTTTGCAGGACAGGCATCCTGTCAGTGTTTTTGAGACAGACTGGAAAGTCTGTCCTACTTTTCCGGGGCGAGCAAAACTAGCACGAGTGAACAGTGGCAAACAAGGAGTTGGGATTGCGGGTAGTGTCTTAATTTGGAGTGCGACGACCTGTCGTCGCTTTGGTCGCTGCGACATGTCGCAGCAAGTATTCCGCAGAGACCTCTTTGACGAAACGCGGTGGCGAGCCGCCACGGGCCAAAGCGGGACAGGTCACCGCACTCCAAATTAAGAGAGTACCGGATTGCGGGTAGTGGTGGTGTTAGTTATCGGCTGGCGGGTGGTATCCCGGACGAGCACGAATGATTACGTTCTGACGCGTGGTTGAAACTTTGATTTTTCGATACTGGCCATCGCGCGCTTTATTGCTTGGGTAATAGCCAACAAGGTATTGCGTCCTCAACTCCGCCGCGATGTTTGCAAACGCATCAGGCAACGAGTTCAGCGTATCGGCCCTGACCACTCGCCCGCCTGACTTTTTGGCCAATTCATTCAAGTAATTGTCAGCGGTGGAATAGAGATGATCGAGCATCATACTTATCGAATCATCGCTGGCACGACTGCGGCGGCCTGAAGTATCAGGAAAACCGCCAGTGTCGCGTGGATCGTCAGGCCTGGTTTGTCCAGGGATGGTCCGAGGCGGCGTCTCGGTTGGCGATGGCCACCCATCAGGATTCCTGTTCCGCTCCTGCTGGCGACGCTCCTGCTCGCGACGCCTCCTCAAAATTTCCGACGCCGACGGTAAACCCATTGGACCGGTTTTGCTGACTCGGCCGGTGGTTGGAACAGGATCAGATTCATCACTCGGGAAGGTGGGGGCGGTAGTTCCTGGAGGTGGTGGCGTACGAATATTGCCGAGCGTTGGCAGTTGCGGGGTCATTTGCTCCGATTGTTCGCGAGCAATACGCTCGGTTTCCTGGCGAGTTTCATAACGTATTGGATAGACGATCACGCCTTCTTCATCCAGAAAATGAAGCGTGCCATCAAGAGTGCCCGCGTCGCTATGCCAATCTACTCCATCGCTGAAAAGCACAATCGCTCTGCGCCCCGGAATCGTTCTGATCGATGAAAGAGCCAACTCAAACGCGTCGTAAAGTTTTGTGCCTTCGCCCGATGTGGTTTTGTAAATCGCTTGCTTCAGCGCCGCCCTATCGTTAGTAAATTCGTTTAGCTCGCGCACCTTGTCATCGAAGGAAATTACTTTAACCCGATCGCCCCTTTGCATCTGTTCGACAAAGGCCACTGCCGCTTGTTGGATTACACCTAACTTCTGCTGCGTGCTGCCGCTGGTGTCGAGCAGTAATATCACGTGAAACGGCGCACTGACCGTCGCAAAAAATGCTACCTCCTGTTTCGCGCCATCCTCCTGGATGCTGAACTCATTCTGTCGCAGATCGGGAATGTATGCTCCCTCGATGTTGGTGGCGATAACTGGAACAGTGACCAGGTTGGTGTCAATCTTCAGTGTCTCCAGCTCCTGGTCGTCCGTTTTTTGCTAAACGCCCTCAGGCGAGACAGTGTCGGGTGAGCCTTCGGGAGGTGTTTCGGATGTGGGCTGTGGTTTGGCCGTTACCTTCCTGGCGGGAACGCGTCGCTTTTGCCTTGAGGTCGTTTGAGGCAGCGCAACCGTCGCGCAGGCCATACTAATCAGGCCAATCAGACAGCCTCGAGCAATACTCGTCACGCAATTCTCCCGTCAGAAGTATTAGTTACTAGGTTCGTCAAAAAACCAGGACGTGCCGGTACGATGACAGCCGGGAGCATAACGTTTGCCTCGATTGCTGAGAAACGTCGTCCCTGGCATCACCTAAAAGGTAATGCCTTGTTCGACCCAATCTCTGTGCGCACTCTGTGTTCTCTGTGCCTCTGCGGTGAGTCTTTGTCAGCGATTCCTCACCACGAGACACAGAGAAAACTGAAAAGTACTACACTAGACCTAATGAACCACTATTTGCCGCGACCCTGCTCATCAACTAGAATTACCGACATCGCACACCTTTTATCAGAATGAGATCTCTATTGCTGGCCGTCCTGGCGGCTTATGTCGTTGCCGCGATTCATGCAGTGCTCGCGTTTATCAACAAACGCCGCGCGCTCCAGCGGGTTTCCGAATGGGCGATGGCAGCCGGTTTTGCACTACACACCGCGGCGCTGATTGCAGACTGGGCAATCTATGGCCATTATCCACTCTTCTATTTGCGGGAGACGCTTTCCTTTTTGGCCTGGACACTGGTAGCGAGTTATGGTCTCGTGCTTTATCGTTACCGGGCCAGACCGCTAGGCGGCTTTACCTTACCGCTGGTGTCGATTTTAATTTTCATCGCAATCATCACGCGGTCAGCAACCCCAGACTCCGTCGAGGCCACCAGCTTGTCAGCGACCTGGCTTTTCCCGGTACACACCACGCTGTTGCTGTTTGCCTACGCTGCCTTCTTCGTGGTCTTCCTGGCCAGCATCATGTATCTCCTGCAGGAACGGGAACTAAAACTAAAAACATTCAGTGCGATCTTTCATCGTCTTCCTTCACTAACAACTGTTAATGAGATTGCCACCAGCTCCGCAGCGATTGGTCTGACGTTGTTAACCGTCGGGATCGCGACGGGTATGGTCTGGGCGTCGTCACGAGACGGGCGGTTGTGGCACAATGATCCCAAAGAGATTTTTGCGGCGCTTACATGGCTGCTATACCTTTTGTTGATTCTTTATCGTTCTACCGCCAGTTGGCGCGGGCGCATGGCAGCGTGGATGGGCGTCGCGGGTTTCGCCCTGGTCCTTTGTACCTTTTTCGGCGCCCGGCTTATGGGCGGCTATCACGTGTTCGGGTGAAGTATTGAACAGAGCTGCGCGATGTCTATAGTCCTCGTAGGAGTCAATCACAAGTCAGCGCCCATCGAAGTGCGCGAGCGCCTGGCCTTCACGGAAGAAGCTTGCACCGCGGGATTGCGCACCCTGGTCGACGGGGAGATCGTTCGCGAAGCTTTGATTGTCTCTACCTGCAACCGGGTTGAGGTGCTGGCAGAAACCGCCAGCGGTCAGTTAAACGATACGACTCAACGAGTCATTGAATTTCTCAGCCGCGCGGACTACCTGCCACGTTCATTCTTCGAAACACATCTTTACAAACATACTGATGAGATGGCGGTTCGACACCTGTTCCGGGTCACCTCCTCGCTGGATTCGATGGTTGTGGGCGAACCTCAGGTGCTGGGCCAGGTGCGCCGCGCCTATTCCATTGCTCTCGAAGCCGGCACCGCGGGGCGCACTCTCAATCGCCTGGTCCATCATGCGTTTCGCGTGGCCAAGCGAGTGCGCACCGAAACCGGAATCGCAAGCAACTCCGTGTCGATCAGCTACATGGCTGTCGAACTGGGTAAGAAGATCTTCGGTTCCTTGCAAGGTCAGACTGCACTCCTGGTTGGCGCCGGCGAGATGGCTGAACTTTCGGCGCGTCACCTCGTCAAGGCCGGTGTATCTCGCGTGTTGCTGGCCAACCGGACGGTCGAACCGGCACAGCAACTGGCGCGCGAGCTTGGAGCAGAAGTTGTAAACTTCGATCGCCTGTCAACGCATCTTGCGGAGGCCGATATCGTGATTTGTTCTACAGCTGCCGAACATTATGTGATTACCGAGAAAATGGCCCGCGAGGCACTGGCGAAGCGACGGAACCGGCCCGCCTTCTTTATCGACATAAGCGTTCCGCGCAACATCGATCCGGCAATTGGCAAAATACCCGATGTTTTTGTTTTCGATATCGACGATCTGGAGTCAGTAGTTTCTTCGAATATTCGCGAACGCGAGCGCGAGGCCGAACGCGCGGAGTTAATCGTTGAATCGGAGATTATGCAGTTTCAGCAGGCGCTGCGCGCGTTGGACATCGGCCCCACTATCGGCGCGCTGCGCCAAAAACTCCACGACATCGCCAGGCTGGAATTAACTCGCCAACGAAGCCGGCTTGGAGACTTGAGTAAGGAACAGGAGAACGCGATCGAAGCTTTATTGCTGTCCACCGTGAACAAGATCTCTCATCCTGTCCTCAGCCACATGCGACGGTCCTACGACAGCGACACGGATACCATCCAGGCCTGGCGTGATATCTTCGGCCTTGAAGAATAGTCCGGGCCGAAATCCACATGAATGACCGTCTCGTAATTGGCTCTCGTGGTTCGAAGCTTGCGCTCAAGCAAGCTGAGATTGTCAGAACCGAACTGGGTCTGCTAAATCCTTCGCTCGAAGTTCGCATTGAAATCATTACGACTTCGGGCGACGTCAAGAGTGATCCACTTTCAGTGATTGGCGGCAAGGGCGTGTTCACAAAAGAACTCGAAGACGCGCTGCTTGATGGTCGAATTGACGGTGCGGTCCATTCGCTCAAAGACCTCCCCACAATTATTCCTGAAGCGTTAGTGATCGCTGCGATTTGCAAACGAGAAGATCCGCGTGATGGATTGATCCTGGGACGAAATCTCGTAAACGCAGCGAACCCATCAATCCAGATCTTGCCTCGGAAGGCGGTTGTAGGGACCTCCAGCCCACGTCGTTTGGCCCAGCTAAAACATCTGCGCAATGATCTGGTTTTCAAGGATCTTCGCGGGAATGTAGACACGCGTCTACGCAAGCTTGATGAGGGTCAGTACGACGCCCTGGTGCTGGCCTGTGCGGGACTGCGAAGACTGGGACTCGAGGACCGCATAAGCGTGGCGCTTTCAAGCGAGCAAATGCTGCCATCGCCGGGACAGGGCGCCATTGCGATAGAAGCGCGGGCGGGTGACGTGGACACAATTGCTTTGATTGGCCAGATGGATCACAAATTTACCAGGCTGGCTTGTACTGCCGAACGCGCATTCCTGCGCCGCCTCGGGGGTGGTTGCCAATTGCCGATCGCGGCTTATGCCGTTGTCCGCGACAAGAAAATCAGGCTTCATGGGTTGGTAGCTGATAGCGAAGGAAAGCAAATTGTGCGAGATCATATTTCGGGTCCATTGGATGAGGCGGAACAACTGGGTAGCCGGCTCTCGGAACGACTTCTGGCGATTGGCGCAGCCGAGTTGCTAGCGAAAGGATAGCTAAGTGATTGACTAACGGTCCTTCGGACCTGGGGTTGCACTCTCGACTATACGAATGTCTAACTCAGAAACGCAACACGACTCACGCTTCGCCAAGGCTCAACCGCTCGCCGGGCGCGCGATTGTAATCACTCGTGCTCAATCTCAAGCGGAGGCGTTTGTCTCGGAGCTGGAGCGTTACGGCGCGGAAGTCGTCGTATGTCCCACAATTGAAATCCGCGAACTGGAGAGTTATGAACGTCTCGATGAGGCTATCGATCACCTCTATGGTTACGACTGGCTGATTTTTACCAGCGTGAATGGCGTCGACTTTTTTTTTCAACGACTGGAAGTGAGCAAGCGCGAGACCAGTGACCTGGATGAACTCAAGGTTTGTGCTATTGGCGAAGCGACAGCCGAGAGACTCCGCGTGCTCCATATTCACGTCGATGTGATTCCAGAGGAGTTTCAGGCTGAAGGTGTTTTCGAGGCGTTGGAACGTTTTGTTGGCGGACCGGAGGCGTTAAAGAATCTGAACGTCTTGATTCCCCGCGCTTCAGTCGCACGTGATTATTTGCCCAAAGCACTTGAGGAGGCCGGCGCCCGGGTTGACGTCGTTCCCGCTTATCGCACCTCGCTTCCGGAAAACCTCGATCGCGGGCGGGTCGCCGCCATGCTCTCAGGAGGCGCCGACTGTATCGCCTTCACGAGTTCTTCGACGGTCCGAAATCTGGCCCAACTTTTTGACACGCAGGATTTGAGTTCCGCCCTCGCCGGCGTGGTCATTGCCTGTATTGGCGACATCACGGCCACGACTGCGGCCGGCTATGGGTTGCGAGTAGACATCCAGCCGCAGCAGTTTACAATTCCCTCGCTCGCCAGGGCCATTGCTGATTATTTTTCTTCTGTTGAGAATTAACCGGCGTGTTATTGTCGGAGATGGGGATAGTGGCGCAGGAGTAGAAACCTATGTCAACTGGATTTCAACCACCAGAACTAGACAAAGCAAAGCGCGAAATTGAACTACTGCGCCGGCAGCTCCAGGACCGTGGCGCTTTCGGTGAGTTGGTGGGCAGCTCGGCACCGATGCGCGAAATATATTCTCTCATCGAACAGGTAGCTTCATCCTCCGCCTCCGTATTAATCACCGGCGATTCAGGCACCGGCAAGGAGCTTGTTGCCCGGACGATTCATCAACTCAGTCCCAGACGCGACAAGCCATTCATCGGCATAAACTGTTCCGCGATTCCTGAAAGTCTGATGGAGTCTGAACTCTTTGGCCATGAAAAAGGGGCCTTCACGGGCGCGGCTTCGAGACGCGCAGGCTGCTTTGAATTGGCGGATGGCGGCACGTTGCTTCTGGATGAAATTGCCGAAATGCCGGCGCTGCTGCAAGCGAAGTTGTTGCGTGTGATCGAGGAACGATCGGTTCGCCGCCTGGGAAGTCGTAAAGAAATCGACGTTGACGTTCGCCTGCTTGCGGCGACAAATCAAGAACCGGGAGCGGCGGTAAGCAAAGGAAGCTTGCGCGAGGATTTGCTTTACCGGCTCAATGTGTTTCGCATTCAGCTGCCGCCGCTGAAAGATCGGAAGGAAGATCTACCGCTATTGGCGCAGTATCTGGTGACCAGCCTCGCGGAAAAACATTCGCGGCCGGCTCGTTTTCTTAGTCCCGCCGCGCTCGAGGCCTTGCAGTTCCACGCCTGGCCCGGAAACGTGCGCGAGCTGCGAAATGTAGTTGAGCGCGCCGTTGTTATTTGCTCCGGCGAACAAATCGAGCGGCACCACTTTGCACCCTATCCGATTGACCAGCGCGAGCGACAAAGGAACGAAGACACGATCACCTTCCCCGTTGGCACGCCCATTGAAGAAGTTGAACGCCAGATGATCATGCGCACGCTGCAAAAAACTAAGAATAACAAGACGCGCGCCGCCGAGCTTCTGGGAATCAGCCTCAAGACACTTCACAACAAACTCAATCTCTATCGCGAACGTGGCCAGATGGATGTCGAAGGCGAGCATGCAACTAATCAGAACCCCGACAAGTCGGGGTAGCGACCGGGTCCGAAACTCAACTTGAACGCTCGGCCCCCGCTCCGCCGCTCGCGGCTCTTAATTTATCCTCGCTACCGCGAGGCAAACTGCGGGAGCGCCTCTCGCCTAGAAGTCGAACTCGAACTTGCCGCGTACTGACGTGCCAAGGCTGTTGAAAAACTTACCGAGGCGCGGGCTGGTGATGTTATTTTGTACCTCGCTGGGGTTGAAGTGGTTGGTGGTGTTAAGCACGGCCACGCCGATTCGCATTCGTCGTCCTGCAATCATGGGGACGAGCTTTGGTATGGCGAAACCTTTCGTAACTTGCAAGGCGAGCGACAGAAATGTTGGGAAGCGTCCCGCCCGGTTGCGTGGGCCGACAAAGTCGAGGCGCTCATTGACAAAGGAGAACGGGAAGCCCGATCGAATCTCGATTAAAGGCGAGATGTTGATATCGTAGCGCATTCGCAATTGGCCATAGGCAAGCAATCGGTGCCGCGCGTCAAAGGGCTGTGGCCCGTACTCGTTTGGCCGCACTACAAACGCTGGAAAATCGCCGAGAAAGTTATCAATAGAGTTAAGATCGCCCCGAGCGTTGGACCACACGTAAGCAGCGTTCAAGCTACCAATGCGCGGGCTGTCATAGATTGCGAGCAGTTGCAACTCGCGGTAGCGCGAACGGCCGAGGTTGCTGAGCACAAGCGCGCCCTGACCTGATCCCTCAAAGCTGTCAACGATGAAATCGTCTGTCGTTGAGCGTTGCAGATAGCCCACACGTCCCGTCAGCCTACTCATGATTGGGAAATCAATTTGCAAACTCGACCGCATGCTGCGTGGGTTGCTCAACCGTGCTGCGACTATATTTGCGAAACGATGCGGGCCGTCAGTTATCGAGACGCCGTCCGCGGCAAACGTGGTCACAGTGCGCTCGGGAAGCTGTCTGAAGTAGCCGACACTAAGCGGCGTGCGATCATAGAAGAGACCCATTCCCCCGCGGATGATCGTGGCGTGATTCTTGATCGGCAGGTACAAAAACGAAAGGCGCGGAGCGATGGCGTTCTGCCGGGCCAGCCCGTCACGGTCGAAGCGCAGGCCGGCGTCGACGGTGAGCTTCTTGTTGATGACCCACCGATCCTGCGCGAAAGCGGAGAATTCGCGGAGATTTCTTGAAACGGTCGCCGGAGCCGCGAACTCGATGCGTTGGGCGAGGGTTCGGTCTTCCCGTCTGATCAGGATCGAGTTTTCGTGGACCACTCCCGTCGCGCGCGAGTAATCAATTTCGCCGCCGAGCTTCAAGGAATGCTGACCGTGAAACTCAAACGGGTGCGCGTAGTAAATTTCCCGCCACTGAAACCGTTGAGACTGCCTGCGGATGTCGGCGAAGTAGTTACCGGTGTTGCCTTCCGGCAACAACTCGAGCGGTCGCATCCCCTGCCCGAAG
>JALYSR010000056.1 GCA_030854715.1 Acidobacteriota bacterium | reverse complement strand
AGTTTCACGGCTCGCGCGTTTGGTGAAAAGAATCAAGGATGTTTCCGGTCTGGTTACAAGCAGGGCTCTGGGGATTAGTTGCCGGCTCGGCGTTGCTCATCGGAGCAGCATTGGGTTACTTCGCCCGGCTTCCCCAGCGACTAACCGCCGCCATCATGGCCTTTGGTAGCGGGGTGCTTATCTCCGCACTATCGTTTGACCTGATGGATGAGGCATATAAGCGTGGCGGCTTCGACTCAACGGCAATTGGCTTTGTTGGAGGCGCTGCTATGTACACGGCCGCGAACTTGTATTTAGCTCGGCGGGGTGCCAAGCACAGGAAAAGGTCCGGGGGCCATCAAGCTTCAGAAGAAGAACAAAGCGGCAGCGGCTCGGCGATTGCGATGGGCGCGCTGTTGGATGGCATACCAGAGTCAATTGTGATTGGCGTGAGCATGATCCGGGGCGGGGCGGTTAGCACTGTAGCGGTCATAGCCATCTTCCTCTCCAATCTACCCGAAGGGTTATCCAGTTCGGCCGGGATGAAAAAAGCGAAGCGTTCAGCAAGTTATGTCTTTGGGGTCTGGACCAGCATTGCAATTATTTCCGGGGTGGCCGCATTGCTTGGATATACAATTTTCAGCCGCTTCTCAGGCGAAGTCATTGCCGCAACAACCGCGCTTGCCGCCGGTGCAATCCTGGCCATGCTGTCCGACACAATGATTCCTGAAGCATTCGAGGAAGCTCATGAGTTCGTTGGACTCATTACTGTTCTTGGGTTTTTAGTGGCTTTCATTTTGACTAAGATCAGTCTGTAGGAGACCTCGGAATGATTTACTGGATTTACAAAGGACAAAGACGGACTGTGGCGTAGGACATTGTGACCACCGAAGAACCGTTCACCATCGGCGTCGAAGAGGAGTACCAGATCGTGCATCCGGAGACGCGAGAGTTGCGTTCCCGCGCGCAACTTATCTTGCCGGAAGCGCAGGCGGCGCTCGGCAAGCAGGTAACCCCAGAGCTTTACCAGTCTCAGATCGAGATCGGCACGTCGATCTGTCATACCGTGGCAGAGGTGCGCGCCAATATTGTGCGCCTGCGCGGGGAAGTGATTGCCGCGGCGGAGAAGTATGGCAACCGGATCGTGGCGGCGGGCACGCACCCCTTCTCGCACTGGGAAGATCAACAACTCACGCCTAACGCGCGTTACCGCGGCATCGCTACCGAGTTTCAACAACTCGCCAGCGAGCAACTGATCTTCGGCTGTCACGTGCACATTGGAATCAGTGATCGTGAAGCGGCGATCCGGGTAATGAATCGCTCGCGCCTTTGGCTGCCGCCGCTCTTGGCGCTCGCGGCTAACTCGCCTTTCTGGCTCGGCGTAGACACTGGTTACGCTAGCTTTCGGACGGGCATCTGGCGGCGCTGGCCCATGGCTGGCACGCCGCAGTTCTTTGCTTCGCGCGCCGAGTACGACGCGCTGGTTGACACGCTGGTCCAGACGGGAAGCATCTCCGACGCGACAAAGATTTACTGGGACGTGCGCCCCTCCGCGCGCTTCGAGACGTTGGAATTTCGCGTCACCGATGTCTGCCTTACGATAGACGAAGCAGTGCTGATCGCCGGGCTCTCCCGGGCTCTGGCGCGCACCTGCTACGAGCAGGCGATCAAGAATGAACCAGAATTGGACGTGCGCCCGGAACTATTGCGCGCCGCCAAGTGGAGCGCCGCACGCTACGGCCTTGAAGCGGAGTTGATTGACGTAGCTGACAAGCGCGCCGTCCCGGCGCATGCGTTGATTGAAAAGCTACTTGCGACTCTCCGCCCGGCACTCGAAAGGTATGGCGACTGGGATGAGATCAACTCCCTCACGCACCATGCGCTCGCCCGCGGCAACGGCGCGACTCGCCAGCGCGCCGCCTTCGCGCGTCGCAATCAGCTTGCAGATGTTGTTGACCTGCTAATTGCAGAAACGGCGCAGGGCACTTACTGACCATTTAATCTTCGTGCTGATAGAGGAGGCATGACCTTTAGGCGTTTCGTTAAACGCAATTTGGGCAGGAAAGCATTATGTTGACACGGGGTTGGAGAATCAGAGGGTGGCGATGGAATACGTTTGGTAAGCACCTGTGGACGAAGGTCAACACGGACGACGTACTCAATCGTGCCGCGATTCTCTCCTTCTACTTCCTGCTTGCGCTCTTTCCGCTTTTGCTTTTCCTCATCGCTCTCCTGGGTTCCTTCGCCGACGCGGGAACGGAGCTGCGTCACAATCTGCTCACGTATCTGCGAGCGATTGTGCCCGTCTCAGCCTCCGATCTCATCAATACGACGGTTGACGAAATCAGTAAGAAAAGCAGCGGCGGCAAACTATCGTTCGGTCTGGTGACATCACTGTGGTTCGCTTCCTCCGGCATGGGCGCGATCATCGAAGGGTTGAACGTCGCCTACGACGTGAAGGAGACGCGGGCGTGGTGGAAAAGAACTCTGCTCGCCATCGTGCTGACCATTGCGCTTGCCGTGCTGATTATCACCGCACTGGCGTTGATGTTCTACGGCAGCCACATAGCCGAAGGGATTGCAAACCGCTACGGTTTCGGTGCGGCATTTACCGCACTGTGGACCGTCTTGCAATGGCTATTCGTGCTCGTCTTCGTCTTTTTAGCCTTTCAGTTAATCTACTACTTTGCGCCCGACCTGCATGAACAACAACTGCGCTGGCTGACACCGGGAGCAGCGGTCGGCGTCATCCTGTGGCTGCTCGTCTCTTTTCTGTTCGGCTCATATCTCAACTTCTATAACACGTACAGTGTGGTCTACGGCTCACTGGGAGCAGTCATCATTCTGTTGCTGTGGTTTTACTTAACCGGCGTGACGATTCTTATCGGCGGCGAGGTCAACGCGATCATCGAGCAAGCGGCAGCTCGCGCCGGAGACCCTGAGGCGAAAGCAGCCGGGGAAAAAAGCCCAGATGAAAATGCTGGGGTAAACGTGGCAGGGGCGTAGTCGGCGTACGATGCAACAGCAAGTCGACGAGGAGCGCGAAATCAATACCTCTGGTCAGTGAGCTTCTTCGCTCAAGGGGGCTTTTACGGGAAGCGTGAACCGGAATGTTGTTCCCTCCTTAAGCTTGCTTTCTACAGTCACTTGACCGCCGTGCGCTTCGACTACCTCTTTTACGATGGCTAATCCAAGGCCCGTGCCTCCCTCCTTTTCAGGATCAGTCTCCAACCTCTCGAACACCTTGTCAATCCGGTCTTCCGGGATGCCGGCGCCGTCGTCGATTACCCAACACTCAACCACGTCGCTCGCGGACTTTGTTGTCGCACCGATCATAATCTTGCCGCCGGGCGTGTACTCGATCGCGTTGGAGAGCAGGTTCTGAAAGACTTGGCTCAGTAGATGAGCGTCGGCAAAGACGATCAAATCTTTAGGGATGGTTTTCGTGATGCGCGTTCCGGAGTTCTGCGCTAACGGTTGAAGGTCGTCTACCAATGCTTCGACGAGCGGCCAAAGGTCAACCTCGCGGCGCTGAAGTTGGAGCGACGTGATCGTGTCAAGATTGGCCTCTTCATGGAGAACTTTGACGATGAGCGCGTTTAACCGCTTGGCGTTGCGGTGGATGGTGTTCAGCACCATCACGGCTTCTTCGTCCTTAACCGCGTCAGGGAGTTTGCGTTCGAGCACTGATGCTGCCATTGACATTGCGGCGAGCGGGGATTTGAGGTCATGGACGACGAAGGAGAGATGCTCCTCACGGCGTTGCTGCACCTCCAGAGCCTTTTGCGTCGCATAAGTTTTGACTGCCAGTCCAATTGCCCGGTCAAGCACGCGGTTGACGATGCGTGCCGCCCACCCTTGCAGGCTTATCTGTGACGTTCGGCAAGGGTCTGGATGGCGTCGCGCAGCACGTTATATTCCGTTACCACCTCCTCGACATCGAACCCGATGCGCAGCCGGTCCAACCCGTGAATAACCGGATTCTCTTTCAGATGCGCTTCAATGAGCGTCTCATCGCAAGCCGCTTCCAGCTCGCAAGCCAATTCGTCCAATAGGTCTGGAATGTGATTGTTAAGGGTCGGGGCGTCGAGATCCTCCGCGATGGGGAGGAGGCGGACTTCTGCGCGCCAGTAGGCGAGCAGTTCATGGTGCTTCTGCCTGATGAGCGTCGCCAGCTGACCAAGATCGGTTTTGTTCATCCTCGCCCCGGAGGATCCGCCATCATGCGACGCGCCGCTCTCGGTTCCCAATCTGAAGCTTGAAGCTTTAGAAACCTTCTCACTCATGCGCTCGATATGTTCTCCCTTGGTGAACAAGCTTACTGGTTGCGGATCAAAAGAGGGCGATTTGTGAAGCGCATCCGCCGCCGCAAGATATCCCTATCGAGACACCACCTCAACCATTCATGACCCTACGATATGCCACATGCAAATCCGAGAGGCGGTCCGCGGAAGCAGGATCACTCCGAGCCAGCAAGGTGATAATCTCATCGCGCCCCGCAAACAACGGCTGCAGGCCCTGTCTTTGCGCCTGTGTAAAGTTTGAAGTATCCCCCTTATCAATTTCCGCACGTAAGGAAGTAAAGAACTGGCTGGCTACCTGGCGCGCGGGCTCATAGTCACCTCGCCGCGCGTCAATTACGGCTGAGGCAAGATTACTCTGCATCCTGACAAGGATTAACTGGTGCTCTGTCTCGACCAGACTACTGGTAGCTGCCCGAGCCTTGAGCCACATCGGGACGAAACCGAGCAGGAAGATGACGAGAATTACGCCCGCATAAATGATGAAGCGCCGCATTACAGGACTTGACTTTACCGGTTTGGGTTGTACGTCTTCACTCATAATGCTTGCCATTATATGACGCACGCGAATAAATTCAATGACTGTGTTCCGACGTGCGATTAGCCCACACTCAACGCCGTTAAGATAAGCCACTCAAGTGGGCTTCTACTCAGGGTCATCATCTCCTGCTTGGACATCTCGAATGGCTCGTGCGTGTTGTCCTCAATGATGACCGACACGCACCACTTTAGATTCCTCCGAACCTTGGATCCTCGCCGTGATCTTGAGGTGCGGCGGTTTCCGCACAGTGCGGCGCGACCACATGCGACGGGTCGATGCCAACCTGTTGCAACGTCGACAGCCTCTTGAACAAGCCTGCGAGCGTTGCTTAATACTTCGTCCTTGCTCATTGCTTTTGCACTCATTGTTTTGCGAGGTGTACGCGCGACTAGAATCGCCCGAAATGCTGGCCATCGAGCGCCGTAATTCGACGGTGACGTTGGCGTCGTCGCGCGCTCGGCAATCGACATTTGAAGCAGATGGGGTCGCGCGCCAGGAGCAACTCTCCAATGGTCGATCAACCCGGGTAACCGCGAGATTGCGGGGAGATCAGTTAAGTGTAAGTTCAACTGGCTACAGAGAGAATGATTTCAAGGTAACTTTCGAGCCCATCGAAAACGGCAACCGCCTGCGCGTGAGCCGTGAGATCTACTCGGACCGGCTGAACCAACCCGTGGTTGTTAACAGTATCTATGACCGGACCTCCGATTCTGCGCAGTGGAATATCTATAACGGATCAGGGCCGGCTCTGGGCGGCGCCGGTGTAAACAGCGGTGAATTCGTTGTGCGAGACGGTGAAACATTAGTAGCCGTTTTGAATAATGACCTGACCACCAGGCAGGCGCAGCAGGGCGACCGGTTCACGATGACTGTCAACCAGCCGAACCAATACGAAGGCGCAGTTATCGAAGGCAC
>JALYSR010000047.1 GCA_030854715.1 Acidobacteriota bacterium | reverse complement strand
GTAATCGCCGCTTTCACAACGTTGGGCGGCAAAATCAACACCGTTATCGGCAACCTGGCAACCAAGATTAACTAGAAACGGCTGGAGCCGAACGCCAGGATCAAGCCTGGCGCTTGCAAAGTTTTTTAAGACCGACGCCATTAATCTACCGTTCACAGTCGGAGGCACAAACCAAATGTCTGGTTCGCTGAGCGTTACCGCAGCCGCGTTTCTAATACCGCTGGCGCTCTTCATCTCTTACTACGACGTCTGCTATCGGCGCATACCGAACGCATTTGTTTTGGCCACCCTGACCGTAGGTCTTGTGATCAATATCGTCTTCGCCGGCATCGATGGCGCACTCGCTAGTTTGGGGGGATGCGCCCTTGCATTCTTCCTCATGTTTCTCCTGCACGTTTTTGGCGCGATGGGAGCGGGTGACGTGAAGTTGTTTGCAGCTATCGGAGCAGTGGTGGGTCACCACCTGGTGCTGCCAATGTTTTTTGTCGTGATTCTCACCGGGGGCATCCTGGGGGTGATTTCGATACTGCGGGCAGGCGAACCGAAGTTAATCATGATGCGGGTATTTCACATCGTTGTCGGTGTCTTGCCGGGACATAGCGTTCCTCGCTTTGCAGTTCCAGACGATCGTCGGTTCACCATTCCTTACGGAGTGGCGATTACTCTAGGCAGTCTGATTTCGCTTGCGATCTTTCGCGCTTGATAAACAACGCAACATAACCGAGCCGGCAAATAGCCTGACTCAAAACGGAGATTGAACCAATGCGCAACAAACGTTTCTTTGTAGTACTCGCCGGAGCCCTGGTGTTCGGCTTGCTGGCCGCAGTTACCGTCAGTCGTTACCTGGCCAGTGCACAGGCCTATTCGAAGGATCTGAACCGCGTGGTTGTTGCGAAGGTCGCGATTCCAGTGGGCACGAAGATCATTGCTGAACAGGTGATGGCTGTCCAATTTTCCAAAGAATCGACGCCCGACGGCGTATTTGAATCTGCTGACAAGTTGATCGGCCGAGTTGCAGTGGTAAACATAGCGCCGCGCGAGCCGGTTACTGAATCGAGGTTGGCTCCTGTAGGTACTGCCGGTGGCCTATCAGCTGTTATTCCAGAAGGCTACCGCGCCATGACCGTAAAGGTTGATGACGTGGTGGGTATTTCCGGATTCATCATGCCGGGCACTCTCGTCGACGTTGTCGTCGTGATCACTCCATCAGATACCAGCAACCAGGATCCGATTTCGAAGATCGTCCTGCAGAGCATCAAGGTTTTGGCAAACGGCCAGAACATTGACAAGCCAGAAAGCGAACGCGAGCCAAACAGTGTCAAGGCTGTGACTCTCCTCGTAACACCTGAACAGGCTGAGAAGCTCGCACTTGCTGCGAGTGAGGGCAAGCTACAGCTTGTGATGCGCAACTCAATAGATGAGGGAGACGAGCACACCAACGGAGTCAACAAGCGGGGTTTGTTGACGGGTGACCACGCGTCGCCACAGCCGGAACCAGGTTCACTTAAGAGTGAGCAGCCTGCCAAGACCCAAGCTGTACCGGTCCCGCGTCGCGTTCGAGCCCAGGCGGAGCCAAAACCGGCAGCAGCGGTTTCCCAGGTTCCAGAAAAACCCCGCGCGTCTGTCGAAATGATCGAAGGCGCGAAGAAGCGCAGTGTCGATTTTCCCTAGGATTTTCCGTGGGACGAAGCACCTATACGAATTCAATTGGATGAAGATTGTCCATCAACCAGCTATCAAAAGGAGCAACAGATCATGCACAGCCGTCCCTCGATAATACGCCGCTTAACTCCAGTATTGGCACCCTTGATCATCATTCTGATGCATTCCGTGAGCCACGCGCAGGAAACTTCCTACAGCGCCGCTTTCAAGCAGAACAAAGAAACTATTGCGATCAACGTGCTCGTCGGGCAATCGCGCGTAATCAATTTTGATAAGCCGGTCGGACGCTTCTCGGTTTCTAACCCAGAAGTCGCGGAGGCTGTGCTTGTGACACCCAACCAGGTACTGGTTAATGGCAAGGCCTTTGGTCAGGTCAACTTCGTTGCCTGGGAACAGTCGGGTGGCGAATATCTCGTATTCGATGTGTACGTGCGAACCAATCTTTCATTGATCGACTCGCAGATGCGCGCATTGTTTCCAAAGGACGACATTCGTCTCAGCCAGGCAAACGGCTCTGTTGTAATGTCCGGTAGTGTTTCGGACCCGAAGACTGCTGAGCAGGCGCAGAGTGTGGTCGAAGCCGCAGGCTTCAAGACAGTGAACATGCTCGCTTCACCAGTCAGAAACATGGCCCAGGTACAACTGCAGGTTCGTGTTGCTGAGGTGAGCAGAAACAGGATGCGCGATCTTGGGACTTCATACGCCTACCAGGGCGGCAGTTCCACCGCCTATGCCAACAGTGGCGCCGGTCCAAGTTCGCTGGGCAGCGTAACCAATGGAATCATGCAAGGGACTCTGTCAAGCGCGTTGAATCTTTTCGTTATGGGTGGGAATACCATGTCAATGATTCGCGCCTTGCAAACGCAGGGCGCGTTGCGTGAATTAGCTGAGCCAAATCTGATTGCAATGAATGGCCAGCAGGCCAGTTTCCTTGCCGGCGGCGAGTTTCCTGTACCCATAGTCCAGGCAGGCGCGGGCCAAAGCAGTGTTTCTATTGTCTTCAAGGAATACGGCGTTCGGTTGAGTTTCAAACCGACCATCATTGATGAGGATCATATCCGGCTTGAGCTCGAGCCCGAAGTTTCAACGATCGACTTCTCCAACGGCGTAAAGTTTGACGGCTTTCTGATCCCGGGGCTGCGTACTCGTCGAGCCAAGACAGCAGTGGAGTTGCGCGATGGCCAATCGTTCGCGCTGGCGGGTCTGCTTGATAACAGCGAAACGAAATCGTTATCGAGCGTCCCGGTGCTTGGTGACATACCGGTGCTTGGTTCGCTTTTCAAGTCCAAGTCGTTTCAGAAGAACGAAACCGAACTGATGTTTATCGTCACGGCACAGCTCGTTAAGCCAATGAACCGCGACGATCTGCCGGCGATGCGTGGTATCGATGGTCTGAAGAAGGGTTCGCCGCTTGGGGTTGAACCGAAGGATGAAGGTATTCAAGGCCGCACCGGTTTCTCAGTGACGGGTGAGAATACTGAAAAATCTCCTGCGACAACGCCGAAAACTTCCGAACCAGCTAAAGCCGCGGACCCGAAGTCCAAGACTGAAGGCCAAACAAGCGCTGAATCGACCACAACCACGTCGAGTGCGGCGCCCCAGGTTAGTCCCACAATTCCTGTAGCCAGGACGATGCCCATCGAGTTAGTCCCCGAACCTAAACCTTAGTCCTCTCTCGTTCAACGAAGGTGATTGAGAAGGAGGCAGGAATGAACAGGATGGTTAACACAGACAAGAGAAAAGGTGAGCGGGGTTCAATTCTGGCTATGTCCGCCATGGGGATGTTGTCACTGCTTCTGGCGGTTGGGCTCGGAATTGATATCAGCCATCTCTATCTCGCAAAGAATGAGCTGCAAAATGCATCTGACGCGGCCGCCCTGGCGGGCGCGTCAGGACTGAATTTCAATGCAACCGGAATCACCATAGCCACAAATCGTGCGGTTCAAACGATGAACAGTTACGAATTCAACAAGCAGGGTGTGGTATTCACCGCTGACAGGGTGCGTTTTGCCAGCAACCTTAGTGATTTTGAAAGTGGCCCAGGCATGGACCAAGCGGCTGCGGCCACCGCAGCCTCGACGATTCGCTTTGTGAAGGTCGTCACACCGGACTCGCCGGTTCCCATGTCGTTTGTTGGTTTCTTGCTGGGTAGCAGTCGCAACTTAACGGCGCAGGCGATCGCTGGGGTGTCCGTGCCGCTGAACACGTTCACGGGCTTTCTTCCGGTGTCCGTCATTGACAAGGATGATCTTTCAACAATCACACCTGGCAATCTCTATACATTTCGCGGCGGTCCAAAGAATTCCGTTTCGCCGGGGAACTACCAGATTTTAGCCATCGATGGCCGAGGAGCGAGCGACGATCGAATTGGCCTGGCCAGCGGTGTGCGAACTATCGTCGGACCAGGCGATTATGTGGATACAAAACCTGGTGTATCAGCCGGCCCAGTAAGGCAGGGGCTCAATACGCGTTTCGACGAGTATGGCAGCCAACTCGATCCGGATACCTATCCTCCAGACACAAACATCAAGGAGGGCATCACGTATCAACAGTATCTGAGTGGCTCTCCTAGTGAGGCGCCGTCGCATCCTGGTGTTCCCGGGCGACGGGTTGTGTTGATTCCGATAATCAAGTTGAGCCAGTTCGACAACGGACGCAATACAGTCCAGATCGATCATTTCGGAGCATTCTTCCTGCAAAACAAGGTTGGGGGCGGCAATGGCGGCGACCTCCAGGCCGAGTACATCGGAGTCGGCGTAGTTGTGGGAAATGGCGGTTACAACCCGAATGGCACGCCCAACGGTGGTCCCCCCATTACTAAACCAGTTCTTTACCGCTAAAGGCGATGATCATGTGGCGACCATTTTTCAAAAAGACCTCCTGCTTGACGCGAGACGAACGTGGCGTGCAACTTGTCGAGCTCGCCATCGTGTTGCCGGTCCTGGTCCTCTTCCTTGCAGCCGTTGCGGAGTTTGGTCGCTACTTCTACGAATACTCAACGCTGGCGAAAGGATCTCGTGTAGCAGTGCGTTATCTGGCGACAGCCCGAACAAATGGCCTTGATGATGCTGCTGCAAAAAATCTTGTTGTCTACGGCAATTTCGCGGGCACCGGAAGTCCCATAGTCAGCGGCCTCACGACCAGTAATGTAGAAATCAGCCGCCGCAATTCGGCCGGTGTTCTCATGGTTGGGGGCATTCCAAATACCGTCACGATCAAGATCACAAACTTCAAGCACTCCCCTATTTTCAATCTGGGAGCGCTAACGAATTCCTCAATGTCGCTTAACGTCGACATCAAACCCAGTGTCACGATGCGTTATTTGCTGACACAGACGCCGAGCTAATGAGGTCCATGGGAAATGATTCGCCGCAAAAATACAAAGCCGTCTCAATGCGGCGCTACACTCGTGGAATTTGCCATTGGCGCAACCCTCTTTTTGACAGCGACCTTTGCTGTCATCGAATTTGGCCGCGCGCTCTGGGTACACAACGCACTCGCCGATGCAGCACGCCGCGCCGCTCGTTATGCGGTTAACCAGCCGGCAAGCACACCTCCCGGCATCCCGACTACAGGCCAGAATGTTGGCCCAAGCATAACAGCAATTAGAAACGTCGCCATCTACGGCG
>JALYSR010000033.1 GCA_030854715.1 Acidobacteriota bacterium | reverse complement strand
CGCTCGAACCCTTGCGTACGATCCCGAAGTTCTCCTTTTCGACGAGCCATTCGGCGCTCTCGACGCGCAAACGCGCGGGCACTTGAGGCGCGAGATTCGAGCCTTGCTGAAAAAGGTGAACGTCCCCGCGATCTTTATTACACACGACCAGGAAGAGGCACTGGAATTGGGCGATCGTATTGCGGTGATTAATGTGGGCCACATTGAACAGATTGGCACGCCCGCCGAGGTTTATAACAATCCTGCCAGCGAGTACGTAGCCACGTTCCTTGGCGCGGCCAACATTCTCGAAGGCATCGTGAGAAAGGACCGGGTCGAGCTTGGCTCGGCGCAGATTCCCGCGCCGATGGATGAGCGCCGTTTTAGTGAAGGCCAACCGGTTAAGGTAATTTTTCGTCCCGAAGATGTCTCGCTTAGCAAAACCCAGAACCTGCCCGCTGGCCATGCTTGTTTTTCCAGCGGCGTAGTTGAGGAGACAAGTTTTGTCGGAGCTTATGAAAGGCTGCGCATCCGGCTCGAGCCAGGCGGAAGCGGCACTTGCGAGGCAGGCGATACTCCTTACTACCTGACTACCGAAACTCCGGAGAGCCAGACGGCAAAGCCAATCATTGCAACCAGGCCTAAGCCGGAAACAATGGCCGTCAGACTTAGGATAGGTGATCGGGTTTTCCTTGGGCTCACTACCTTCACGATTCTCCCCAAAGACCAGCGCGTCACATCAACTCCGGAAATTTCCCGATAAGAGCAGCCTGCTGACCACTCCTAACGGTCGTGCTTCTGCCTGTCTAATGACTGGACAGCGAGGCTGTGAAACTGCCGACGCACGCCATTGATATTTTCAAACGGCAACTTGCGTGCATGCGTGCGGTTGGTCAAGAGTAGAAACACGCGGTCGTGTTGGGGATCTATCCAGCAGCTCGTGCCGGTGAATCCAGCATGACCAAAACTATCGCACGGAAGATCCGGCCCAGCGCTAGACTCACGCGAGGCTGCCAACTTCCACGCTATCGATCGGGCCTCCTCCATACCTTCCGTCATATTCGTTCGAAAGAGTTCACAAGTCTCCGGCTTGAGCAGCTGTGTTTGTGAAGCGATAAACTGATTTGCCAGCGCGAGCGTTTCTCCTGCCGTCGAGAAAAGTCCAGCGTGTCCCGCAGCACCGCCGAGGAAATACGCGTTGCCATCATGAACTTCGCCCCAGATCAGATCCTTCCGCCACTTATCGTATTCCCCGGCATTCGTGTCGCGGCACATGTTTCGTTCGTAGGAGTTGCCCAGCTCGCTGGCGGCGAGTCCGTTTTGCATTGCACGATCGGGATTGAAGAAGGTGCGCTTGAGGTTCAAAGGCTGAATGATCTCGCTCAGTGCAAGCTCAGCCAAACGTTTGCCTGTTAACCTTTGGAGCAAGAAGCCGAGCGTGATGAAACTCAGATCGCTGTAGACCACACGTGTCCCGGCCTTGTATTCCAGATCAAGACTGGCGATTGCGGCCATTGCCCGGTCAGGTTCGCCCTGGGTAAGAATGTAAAGCGGGCGCCAGGCCAGCAGGCCGGACGAGTGTGTCAGCAACTCGCGCACCGTGATCATGTTCTTGTCAGTGCGATCAAACTCCGGCAGGTAATGCGAAACTGAACTATCCAGCGTGAGTTCTCCCAACTCGATTCGACGCGCACAAAGCAGACCGGTAATAAGTGGTTTCGTTAGCGAAGCAAGGTCGTAAATCGTTTCGAGCGTGGCGGGGATCTTCCTGGGCTCAACCACCGCATTGCCCAATGCGTCCGCAAAGACCTCGCGCCCGCTCTCGGCAACCAGATAAACTGCGGAAGGGAAGTCCCCGACGTCGATGCGCTCGGCCAGGAAGGAAGAGATGGCATTGGCTGGTGTCATCAGTTACGGGAGCTATTGCCAACCGATTCAACTTGAACTTTCGTCGCGTGCTGTTCGATTCGCTCCAAGGCCCGCAAGGCCAGGGCAAGGGCGTTTCTTCCTTCCATTCCCGAGACCGGCGAGGACAGTCCGTCGTGCGCCGCTTCAATAAAAGCTTGAATCTCGGCCCGCAACGGCTCCACGTCGACGATATCCAGATTCTTCACTTGAACCCCGGGCCAGGAGCCAGTAGCCGTCGGCGGCGCCAGACTGCTGATCGATGCTCGCTTTGTCGCGTAGTCGATGGCGACGTAGTCATGAGGTTGAAAAAAACGCATCTTACGAATTTTCTCAGTGCCTACGCGCGAAGCCGTGATGTTGGCAACAGCGCCGGAAGAAAACTCAAGACGCGCGTTGGCGGCATCGACCTTGTCTGTCAGTATGGGAATGCCGACAGCATGCAGATCTGTTACTTCAACCTCTTCGCCCACCAACCACTGCACGATGTCGAGATCGTGGATCATCAGATCAAGCACAACATCAATGTCGAGTGAGCGTGCGGTAAACTCACCTACGCGATGAATCTCGAAATAGACGGGATTGCGCACAAAAGGACGGAGCGCCACCAGCGCAGGATTGAAGCGTTCAAGATGTCCGACCTGCAATAGCGCTCCACTCTTCGTCGCTGCTCCAATCATATCGTCGGCTTCGGCAAGGGTGCGGGCGATGGGCTTTTCGACCAGCACGTGAATGCCTGCTTCAAGCAGACCACAAGCAATTTTGCGATGCGCCTCGGTCGGAACTGCCAGGCTGACGGCGTCTACTTCGCCAATGAGTTGGCGCCAATCGTTAGTGGCCCGCACGTTTCTTTCAGAAGCGACGTTGCTTGCGGTTTGTTCGTCGAGGTCGCAAACGGAAACGAACTCAACCAGGCCTTCCGCTGCAAGAGTAGAGTGGATGCGCGCGTGTTGACGGCCCAAATGGCCCACACCTATCACTGCGGTACGGAGTGGCACGGTTTACTGATTTCTCTTTTTGGTTTAGGTTAAATCCAGTAGAAAGCAGTAGGCAGAAAGCAGAAGGCAGCAAACGAGACGGCATTCTGCCTTCTGCCTACTGCTTTCTGCCTACTTCTTCGCGGAGCGACTATACTTGCAACCTTCAACGCTTGCCAAGCGTGGCAATATTCTCCTTCTTCTCGCGCTGGTCGCCTTTTATTTTTACGGTCTGGGCCGTCTGCCGCTCCTTGGACCAGACGAACCTCGCTACGCACAGGTCGCGCGCGAGATGTTTTTCCGCGGCGATCTGATTACTCCTACTCTGGGCGGCCATCTGTGGTTTGAAAAACCCGCGCTGCTCTACTGGCTGATGATGGCCAGCTATGAATTGTTTGGCGTCTCAGAATGGTCGGCGCGTCTACCGGCGGCTATTTCCGGATTGCTGACCATACTGGCGGTGGTTTGTATTGGCAGACGAGCTGAACTCGCTGCTGCCGATAAACAACTTCACGGCCTGGGTTTTTGGAGCGCACTCGCGACAGCTACCACACTCGGTATCGCCGCGTTCTCACGAGCCGCCAGCTTCGACATTATCCTGACTATGGCGACCGCATGGACGCTCGCGTTTTTCATCCTTTCTGAGTTTGAAGAAGACGCGAAACTACGGCGCCGATTCCTGGTGGGCTTCTACACGCTCGTCGGTGTGTCTCTGCTGGCCAAGGGTCTGGTTGGGTTAGTGATTCCTTTTGGCGCCGTTGGGGGATACTACGCCTTTCGCCGCAAACTGCCCGAACGGAATACCTCTTCCACTTTGTTCTGGGGGATACCACTGGCGCTGGCAGTGGCTGCAAGCTGGTATGGGCCGGTCATCTGGAAGCACGGCTGGCCATTTATCGATCAATTCTTCATCCAGCACCATTTCGTCCGCTACGTAACAAACAAATACCATCACTTGAGGCCGCCTTATTATTATCTGCTGGTATTTCCGCTTCTCTTTTTGCCGTGGACAATCTTCCTGATCGGAGGGCTGTTGAGATCCGAACGATGGCGATGGCCTCGTAGTGAACGCAAGGACGATTACTTCCGCGCCCGGACCAGTGGTCCAATCGACCAGTTGCGCGTGTTCGCGCTATCCTGGCTTTTGTTGCCGCTGGTTTTCTTTAGTTTCTCGAGTTCAAAACTGCCGGGTTACATTCTGCCTGCCCTGCCTGCGGCGGCGCTCATAGTCGGTGAAAGATTGGCGCGGCTTCGATCGGATTCAAAAAATAGCGAGTGGGCGCTCAGGTTAACCGCGGCGCTTTGCCTGTTGTTCGCGATCGCAGCGCCTGTTTACGCTTTGCGTTCGAACAAGTTCTCGGTTAATTGTGCCTTGATGATGGCGGTGCCCCTCGTTGTTGCCGGAAGTTTCGCGTTGTTGTCGTCCCAGCGAGCTGCTTCAACTACGCTGATTGCCGGCGCAACCCTCGTCACCCTTGTCATAACGCTCAACTGCGCGGCTCCCGGATGGGCCGACCTCGAATCCTCCAAACGTCTGATTGAGCTTGCTAATGCTAAAGGTTATTCGCAGGCGGCAATCTTTGGAATGCAACGAGCCGATCGTACTCCCGAGTTTTACGCTGCCGGTCGAATTATCTATGGCTCGGACGGCGAGCCGATCATTTACGAAGGCCCTGCACAGGTGATTGATGAGAGTCGCAGACGCCGGGAAGTTCTTCTGGTCTTCGTGCCGCTTCAGGAAGTAGACAAGTTCAGCGGATTACAGTCGGGGGAGACTGATGTAATCGGAAACAACGGAAGGCTTGCGATGGTGGCTGTGCGGGCTCGCTGAAATCAGAAGCTTAGTCGCCCCGAATTAACGGAGGTTTTTGAGAAAAAAATCTATCACCGGACGATCGTAACCTTCTCCCTGTTCGCCGGTAGCGGAGGGAAGTGTAAAGCCGGTCAACGGTAGGTCAGTTTTTGCTTCCACATTACCTGGGTTTGGAAAACAGTGTTGGAGAGCGACTGTTGAATCGCGGAGCGGACCGTCGTCGGCGCCAGCGAGCAAAAGAATTCGTTGGGTTTTTAAGCCAGCGGCCAAATCACACGCTGGTTTGTTTTCATAGTGGCCGAGAAAATAGATGCGTGCAGCACCACAAGTCAAAGTTTGAAACGCCTGATTCTTCAGCCCGATCTCTTCACTAACTGCCGTCCTCACCAACTGATCCGAATTCTGAGGAACTGAATCGAGAACCATTACCTGCACACTCGCATCCTTATTGGCGGCTTGCATAGCCGCGTAGGCGCCAAGCTCCACCCCGTAGAGTCCCACGCGATCTCCAATCAATTGACTCCCTTTTTCGCCTTTCAAACTACGAAGAAAGTCGATGGCGGCCAGGAGATCCTCGCTTTCGCGACTGCCAAAGGAAGTAGAACTAACCGGGGGATTCAGCCCATGTCCCCGGAGGTCGGGCCAAAGGATTGTAAAGCTGGTGGTTTCGTTTAGCTTGATGCCCAGATTGAAGAGCCACGAGCGATCGGCGCCGTAACGATGCAGAAAGACCACTGCGGGCGCGCCTTCAGCGCCTTTGAGTAACCACCCGCGCGCTAAACTGCCGTCGCGGTTCCTCCAGTTTTCATCAGCTACTTTTAGCGCCGTTCCGCTTATCTGCGCGAACGATTCTGGCGTAACCAGATAAGCGCGGCGCGGTGGCCGTGTGATTTTGTATACAATAAATCCTGACGCCGCGGAGCCCGCTACCAACACGAGCACTAACAGTGGTAGCAGCGATTTGAAGAGCTTCTTGCCAATTCGTCGTCGTGAAGCCATGGGATAGTGTTGAAGGATGAGGGGACGAAGAAGGCAACGGACTCGGCAAAAGTCGTGAATCCAATTGACGTCAAACTACGTCGTCACCATCACCACATCCGCAATTCTACGGGCCTTTCTCGACAATGCGAGCATAATCTTCGGGAGTGTTGATGTTGTCAAAAAAATGGGCCGCATCTTCGAGATCCGAAAGTTCAGTGAACAATACCCAGCGCGTGCGCACAGATTGTAGCAGAGCAACAGGCTTTCGCTTGCCGGATTTGATCAACTGGTCCGCCCGGTCGAGGCAGGGGACAACTCGATAAAACGCACATAGCGGCTGAGGAATGTCGTCGCTTTGGATAGGGGCAACTGCGTCATATTCGTTGCGGACACTTGCCAGACGGAAAAAGAGGTCACTCGTCACGTAGGGAAAATCACAGGCGACAACCATCGCCCACTCGGCGTTGCAAGCTGAAAGCGCAGCATGGACACCGCCCAGCGCTCCCCAATGTGGATAGACGTCGGGAATCTTTGGAAGACTTAGCGGATCGTCCGGCTGAAGTGCGGGACTACGGTTGCCAACAATTCTTACCGACGGCGTGACGGCGTGAATTTCGCTGGCGATGCGTTGGACAAAACTCTGACCATCGAGCACCAGTCGTGACTTGTCAGTTCCCATGCGGCGCGACTCTCCGCCGGCGAGGATGAAACCCTCAATTGAATCCATCAACGCGGATCTTAGTATGTCGCGACTGGATCAGGAAACAGGCGGCGTAGTGTGGACG
>JALYSR010000215.1 GCA_030854715.1 Acidobacteriota bacterium | reverse complement strand
GCAATCAACTGTCTGGGCGCTGTTCTCGGCGCAACCATCAGTGGGATCGACAAAGCCCATGGACCGCATAACTGGGTCTTGATGGAGGAGCAATACTTCAATCGAAAGAATGGAGAGAACCTGGTCTTAAATAGAACCTCTACCCACACCGGACAGAGCTTTTGGTATGAGGTTTGGCCCCACGTTCTTTTTTATGCTCTCGTCGATCGCTATCCCCGGATGGGCCAAATGGAAGCGATCATGAAGACGACTGCCGACCGGTGGTACGACGCCTGTGATGACATGGGTGGCAGGAAGGGGACCGTTGATTTCGACCACACAGCTTTCGACTTCAATACCATGAAGGCCGTCGATAACGGCAAGTGGAAAGAACCTGATGCGGCAGCCGGGATCGGCTGGTTGGAATATATGGCCTGGGTCAAGTGGCGATCGCCGAAATATATACAAGCGGCCGACTGGTCAATGCAGTTTCTGCACAATCGAAAAGAGAATCCCCACTATGAAATCCTGATGCCCTACGGCGCATACGTCGCCGCGCGCATGAACGGCGAACTCGGGCGCAAGTATGACATCCAGAAGTTGCTGACCTGGTGTTTTGATGAAAGCAAAGCGAGGCCAGGCTGGGGGACTATCGCGGAAAACTGGGGCGGTTACAGTTGTCATGGATTGGTCGGCAGCATTACGGACGGGGGCGGATACGCTTTTGCCATGAACACGTTTGCGAGCGCAGGCGCGCTGGTGCCTCTCGTTCGCTATGATGATCGTTATGCGAGGGCAATCGGGAGGTGGATGCTAAATGCAGCCAACAGCGCGCGGCTGTTCTATCGAGACGCGCTTTCAGATGATCATCAGTCGACCTCGTTCTGGAAAGACGATGGAGGTGTGATCGCTTATGAGGGACTTCGCAAAGAATGGAAAGGTCGCAGCCCTTACGCCACTGGCGATCCCATGCGGCTTGGCTGGGGCCCAACTGACTTAGCTCTTTACGGCGCTTCCTACGTCGGCTTCTTCGGTGGCATTGTTAGGAACACTAACGTTGAAATGATCTTGCAACTGGACTGTCTGGCGACCGACTTTTTTCACGATCGCTCGTATCCCACGTATCTCTATTACAACCCATACGACGCCGCGAAGGAGGTTCAGATCGACGTTGGCCCAGAGGTCCGTGATCTCTACGACGCCGCAACGAATGGTTTCCTGAAAAAGAACGTCAAGGGCTTGTCGAGCTTCTCGCTTGCTGCCAACACGGCAGCCGTAGTCGTGGTGGCTCCAGCGAGAGGAACGATTACTCACAAAGGTAACAGAACACTCATCAACGGTGTGGTAGTAGATTACGTCAGCTCCAGATAACTGGAAACTGAGCCTCATGACGAACTAAAACCAGGAACGTCCCAAGAAACAGCAAGTCCAGGGTAAGATGTCCCTTCCGAGTTTCACAATCTCCTTCACTCGCCCTGTGGAAAAAACGTAAAACAGAATGGCGCCTTCCTCGTTAGTACTGACATTGAATCGAATGAAATAGATGCTGACTGTCAGCCTAATTTCCGGACATCCCTGGCTTAAGCTGATCGAGGATCAAGATTTTCTCGCCGCCAGCTCCCATCATTTACCTACCGGCACCCCACGCGGCTTAGCGAAAGTTCTCGACTAACCAGCATCTACCTCTTCATTAACCAATCCAGCACTTCATTGATGTTGCCATGTGCCAGAGCAATGGATGAATCGGCGGCGCCGTAGTAAAGACGGATATCACCTGTCGCTTCATCAACGACCTGACCGCAAGGAAAAACGACATAACCGACATCGCCGATGATCTCGTATTCTTCGCGCGGGCTCATGACCCATTCGTTGCCGCGTCGAATGACACGGCTTGGATCATCAAGGTCGAGTAACGCCAGTCCCGCGCGGTAGATTACGCCAGCCCCGGTGACGCGCACACCGTGATAGATCATCAGCCAGCCTTCACGAGTCTCGATGGGTGGGGAGCAGAGACCGATCTTATTTGCATCCCACCAGTTGCCGCGTCGCGCTGGCAGCAGCAATGTACGATCGCCCCAGTGTTCGAGATCAGTGGAGAACGAGAGATAGATGTCTGCGCTTGAGCCGGGCGGAACGGGCCGGTGTATCACGGCCCATTTTCCGCCGATGCGCCGGGGAAAGAAGGCGGCGTCCTTGTCCTCCGGCTCCATGATCATGCCGCGGCGTTCGAAGGTCTTGAAGTCACGCGTCAGCGCGAGCGATACCAGCGGACCGCGAGCGGAGTAGGCCGTGTAAGTAACGGCATGCTGCTCGAGTTCCGGCAGGTAGACGACGCGCGCATCCTCGACGCCCCATTCTTCCTCCGGATAGTTCGTTGGATCCGGTGCGAAAGTTGGCTGAGGATCGATTTGCCAATTTGTCACGCCGTCCTGGCTGCGGGCGGCAGTGAGATGTGAAATGCCTGTGCGGTCTTCGACGCGCGCGAGCAAGAGAGTCTGACCATCGGCTAGCCGTGCCGCGCCGGGATTGAACACAGAGTTGACCTGATAGGGCCAGTCCGCTCCTGTCAGAATGGGGTTCCTGTCGTCGCGCCGGAATAAATCAGTAAAGCGCAAGTTTGATCCATAATTAGTGAAACAGTTGTTTGCTTTCTGGGTACTCATGGGTTTCGAGGAAGGCGAGTCAGTTATGGTAGCGCAACAGGATTATTGTGTCGTGGGTCAGTTTGAAGTCGGGGCAACGAATGACTACTACAGAACCGTGCGCGGTAGCGCCGGATGCTAGAATCAACCTGGCTC
>JALYSR010000356.1 GCA_030854715.1 Acidobacteriota bacterium | reverse complement strand
CCCAGTTCCTCTCCCGTTGTTCGATCCGTCGCCTGAGAAAAACCTAAAACGCTACTTTTTATACGAAAAGTGCGATTCAAGTGTCAAAGATTCAGCAACCCAAACCCCAGCTAAGGGCCAGCAATTTCTCACATTAGTCAGGGGTACAAAATCATGCCAGACCATACTCTACCTTTTTGCGGAAATCAAGACCTTTTCATGCTCCCAGGGCCACTTTCTTTATGTTTTTTCGGTCACGCGTAGATGCCGCGCATGCGTGTATCGTAGGCCACTCGGTCAATCGCCAGCATGTAGGCCGCAGTCCTTGTGTCGACCGAATGTGCATCCGCATACCGACAAAGATCGTTGAAACTGGCTACCATTGTTTCCTGAAGTCGCTGATTGATTACGTCCTCTCGCCAAAAATACCCCATTCGGTCCTGAACCCACTCAAAATAAGAGACAGTTACGCCGCCCGCATTAGCCAAAATGTCAGGTATTACAAAGATTCCCTTCTTATGGAGAATCTCGTCCGCTGCGGCCGTAGTTGGGCCATTGGCCCCTTCGGCCAAAACCTTGCACTTGATCCGGTCGGCATTCTGCGACGTAATTTGGTTCTCCGTCGCGGCAGGCACCAGGACATCGCATTCAAGCTCCAGCAGTTCACTATTCGTCACCTTTTCCACGCCATCATAATCCTCGAAGGAGCGGGTGGCATGCAGATGCTTGAGCGCCGCGGGAATGTCGATTCCGTTAGGGTTGTAAATACCGCCATGAACATCGGATATGGCCACGACTTTATAACCCGCCTCGTGAAGGAGTTGCGCTCCAATCCCACCAACGTTCCCCGATCCCTGGACCACGACGCGGGTCGTTTCCGGAGTCATCCCAAACCTCTTGATCGCTTCGTTGATCACAAAGAGAATGCCGCGCCCGGTTGCTTCGCGTCGTCCTGAGGATCCGCCCAGGTCAATCGGTTTTCCGGTAACCACGGCAGTTACTGTATGTCTGGCGTGCATAGAATAGGTGTCCATAATCCAGGCCATGGTCTGCTCGTTGGTATTCATGTCGGGAGCCGGCACATCCTTTTCGGGGCCAATGAAGTCGAGCAGCTCGGAAGCGTAACGACGAGTCATTCGCTCGAGTTCTCCCATAGACATCTGTTGTGGATCGCAAATAATTCCACCCTTCGCTCCACCGAAAGGCACGTTCACCACTGCGCATTTCCAGGTCATCCAGGCCGCGAGCGCGCGGACTTCGTCAAGATTCACGTCGGGGGAGTAACGTATTCCTCCCTTTGCCGGACCGCGAGCGAAGTTATGCTGAACGCGATAGCCTTCGAAGACCTGAATTCTTCCCGAGTCCATTCTTGTCGGTATGTAAACCTTGAGTTCCCGGTTGGGAACGCGCATCACCGCGTATAAATCGGCATCAAGATTGAGCAATTGGGCTGCTCGATCGAAGCGCGACATCATCGACTCGAACGGGTTTTCTTCTTTTATTTCACGGATGTCATCTACGTAAACTGTGCTTTGCATACCTGTCATGGCGTCCCCGGAAAGTTTACTCAGCCCTCATCGTTACGTCGTTAAGTTCAAGGCCTCGTTCATCGCGCCGCTGCGATAGCCCTGTAGATCGAGGGTCACATACTTAAAGCCCAGATCGCGAAAGCGGCGAGCGAGATTGTCAATAACGTCCAACTGTAACGCGCGCGTCATTTCAGCGGCCGAGATTTCGAGGCGAACCAGATTGTCGTGATGGCGCACGCGAAATTCCCGAAAGCCCAGCTCCCGAAGAATCTCTTCGCCTCGATCCACTGCCGAAAGTCGTTCGATAGTTACCGGAAGCCCGTACGCTATTCGCGACGACAAGCAGGGACTCGCGGGTTTGTCCCAGCTCGGAAGCCCGGCCCTTCGACTTAGCAATCTCACCTCGTCCTTAGTCATTTCTACTTCGATAAGAGGGCTTCGCACTCCGTGTTCCATTGCAGCCGTGCGTCCTGGCCTATAGTCGCCCAGGTCGTCAAGCGTAGAGCCGTCGACTATGAAACGAACGCCCCGAGCCATCGCCAGAGCGTTAAGCTTTTTGTAGAGTTCATCTTTACAAAAGTAACAACGCTTTGAATTGTTGGTTGTGTAGTTGATGTCTTCGAGCTCTTCGGTTTGAATAACTTCCCTGCGAAAGCCAAATTCGCTCGCTATGCGTGCCGACTGCTCGCGTTGATTCGACGGCAAACTTGCCGATTCGCCGGTAACGCAAAGCGCTTTTTCCGCCAGCGCTGCGTTGGCGATGTAGGCGACATAGCTACTATCGACGCCTCCGGAGTATGCAACGATCGCAGAACCCATCTCGGAAAAGAGTTGCCGCAATTTTGTCTCCTTGGCCTGGACCACGGCATCGACAAACGCCTCAGCGCCGCCTGCGACGGCGGACTGAGACTCGTTACTTTCCACTAAAGCACTGCTCAACAGTTGCACCCTCCTGAAAACAGAGACACGCGCGCCGCGCATGTCTCATTTCTCTAATTGAATCACGGGATTACGGTCGGCAATGTTATCCCATGCATCAAGTAGAGCGCAACCAGCATCCCAACCTCGCGCGCGCCCACTTTGGCAATAGTTAATTTGGACGCAAATACTTTTGGCATGTTAAGATCCACTTCTCCTCAGGTGCTTTTTTTCACGCCGCGGTCCGGTTGGTTTTCATGATTCATCACTACCTGAATAGTGCTTTCTCGAGGTTTTGTTCTGTGGTTTTTATTGCCGCAGCGCTGCTGTCGTTGACTGGCTGGTCCAGCGTAACGCTCGCGCAAACTGAAGACGCTTTCAATGAGACGGCTGCCGATCCAGTGAAATTATTTGAGCGGGCCCAGAACGCACACGCTCGCGGCGACCGTCTCAAAGATCGTGACGAACTTCTCAAGGCCCTTGAGTTGTACGACGAAGCAATCAAGGTGCGGCCTGAGTTTCCTGAAGCGGAATTTCAGCGAGGTAGCGTGTTAGTTTCACTTGAACGTTTGGCAGAGGCCGACGCGAGTTACCGACGCGCGATAGCACTGCGACAGGATTGGCCTCTTCCCTACTCGATGCTAGGTGTTCTTTTGGTCCGTCTAAACCGCGATGTAGAAGCCGAGCCTTTCTTGCGCCAGGGACTCAAGCTCGATAGTCAGAACAGCCTCGCGCTTCGCGTCTTAGCCGACATTCGGCTGCGCGCCGGCGATGCTAAAGAAGCGCTTGAACTGGCCCGGCGCGCCACAAACGATCAAGACGCTCCGGTTGCAACCTGGATCCTTCGGGCTCTGGCCGAACGTGGTGTCGGCGATAAGGCTGCATCTATTGCTAGCCTCGATCACGCACTGCGAATTGAACCTGCCAATCTTTTCGCGCTGATCCAACGGGCGGAAACGCGCATTGATGTGGGCGACAAAGAACATGCGCTTGAGGATCTCAAAGCAGCCGAACCATTAATCAAGGAGGGGGAGAAGGGACTCTTCTCACGGCTCGCCAATGCTTATGACCTTGCCGGCAAACCCGACGAGGCACGAAGGATTGCTCAATCTGCGGGTTTGCTTCAAGTCGCAGACGCTTCTTCCAAAAGCGCGATGAACGTCCGGGGAACACCAGAAGAGATTGAGGCCGCTAATGGTGATGATCCGATTGCGTCACGCAAGGCTCTGGAGCAACTCCTTCAAAAGAATCCTGATAGTGCGATGCTGCTAGCGCGTCTCGGCGCCTCGTATAGAACGGTCGATCCTGTTCGCTCGGCGGATTTCTACCGACGCGCCCTGAAGCTTCAACCCAGTAATGCCGATTACGCCACCGGCTACAGTTCGGCCCTGGTTCAGGCGCGACGTTTCGCCGATGCTGTAGCCGTCCTGCGACGGGCTATTGTCGTCGCTCCAGACAACTATGCGGCCCACGCCAATTTGGCCACAGCCTTATACGAACTCAAGCAGTATGCGCAGGCTCTGGTCGAGTATGAATGGCTCTTGAGGGCAAAACCCGATCTTGCCGTCGCCCATTATTTCATTGCCACCGCACATGATTTTCTTGGAGAATACATAGAAGCGTTGGCGGCTTACGAAAATTTTCTCGCGCGCGCCGATCAGAAAACGAATCAACTTGAAATTGATAAAGTAAATCTGCGGCTTCCGTCTTTGCGGCGCCAAATCAAGCTGGGCCAGGGCGTTAAGCCAACGCCGGGGCCAACTAAAAACAATTAGCAATCCCCGTTTGAAGAACACAAAATGAGACTTGCTGGAAATCGCCGGACTATCCTTCGAGGCACAAAGATCCTGCTCCTGTTCGGCGTGCTCTGGGTTCCCACCCTGCGCGGGCAGGAATCTTATGTTCAGCAAACAACAGCACCACCGCCGTTAAAAATTATCACGCGCCTGGAACGCTCGCAGCTCAATGAAACAAAAGACTTAAAAGCGCGGCTCAAGACAACTATTGAGTTAGCCGAGACCCACCTTACGAATGCCGAGGCACAGACGTCGCTGCACGAGTACGACAACGCCGCTGCCGAAGCCGGCAAGTATTGGGCGCTAATTGACGACGCTTTTGATTCTCTGAAGGGGCTGAACCGGGAGAGCAACAAGACTCGCGACCTTTACAAGCGATTGGAGTTGACATTGCGCGCACACGGACCACGGATTAGCGCAATGCGTCGCGGCACCCCTGCCGAGTATGCAGTCTGGCTAAAGGAGATTGAAGATTTTGCCAGAAGCGGACGCACCGAGGCGCTCAACTCTTTCTACGGTCACACTGTTGTACGAGAAAGCCAGCAAAAACCTCTAAACCAAAAGGATGAGAGAAAACCGCAGAAAAATTCAATGACCCCGGAACCGAAACATCCATGAACGCACGTTCTTCCATACTGTTACTGACGATTGGTTTGATCTCTATCATCAGCTCTGGGGCGAGCGCGCGTTCGTTGCAAGCCAGGGATCACCTCACGCCGCAGGAAGTTGATCTTGTCAAGGACGCGCAGATTCTTGATAAGCGCATTGAGGTTTTCATCAAAGCCGCGGATCGGAGGCTGCTGGCTCTAAAAATTGGAGAAGCACCTACCGCTAAGCAAGCGAAGAAGGATTCCGAAACGTGGGGTGAACTACCAACCGGGACGCGCGCTCAACTAGTTAGCGATATCGCGCGCATTCTCGACGAGGCGACGACAAACATAGACGATGTGAGTTCGCGTGATGAAAAGAACCCGCTCCTCCCAAAGGCACTTCGCAACCTGGCCGCAGCGGCCACACGCATAGTTGATCAACTGAAGCCCCTGGCGGCGCAGGCACAAGGCGATGAGGCAAACAGTTTCGACCAGCTTACGGAAAACGCAGAAGCAATTATCCAGGCAGCCAGCAAGCTTCCTCCGCCCAGCGTAGAACAGAAGGGGAAAAGTAAGACCGGGAAAACCAAAGACACGAACTAGGTGTCCGTGGGCTCTTTAGTTTCCCGGTCCTGGTATTACTGTCGTTTGCGCTTACGACTTTTTCTTCTTTACTTCCGCACTCACCATCGTCGCTTCCTGATCAATTGCTGTACCCGCGCTAGCCTCGTCGCCTTCTTCTTTGGCCGACGCGCTTGATTGCAAACGCGGAGAAGTTTCGCTGACGGCGTACAGCTTGAACTCGACCTTCGATTCTGTCTTGCCAATGCTGCCGACGCCCGCGACGCGGCCAAACATCCCGCCGAGTTTTTTCGCCGCGGAGGTCTTCAGCGCAGTTATATCGGTGTAAAGAATGAAGTCACACTGCTTGGCCTTAGCTTCAGCTTCAGCTTCCGTAGCCGATATCGCGTTCAAAGCGACGGCATCGATGCCATTACTCTGTATCTGACCCACCAGTCGAGTCCGTAGTGATTCGGCGGAAACTTCACGCTCCGCCTTGTTATTGATCTGGACC
>JALYSR010000211.1 GCA_030854715.1 Acidobacteriota bacterium | reverse complement strand
GTTATCATCTCTCCAGTCATCGGTTGGCACCTGAAGAGGAATGTCAATGCCATTGCCCGCACAGAAGGCCAGGATGGCTACCGTCGGTTTCAGCACTTCATCTTTTGGAATCCAAACGTCGGTTGTGTTTTTGGTGTCCTTGCCGCCGCCTGTGAAAGCTGCCATTTCAATTTGAACCGAAGCCTGCGCATTGGCAAAGACGGGAGCATTCCCTACCAGCGCAGCAGCCTGGTGGGTAAGCGAGCGACATTGAATGATGCGACCCTCCCCTACAACAAAGTGTGGGGCGCTATGATTCTGGTTTAAGGTATTAAAGGACTGTTCGACGGAAGGATTTTCAGTAGTGTGAAGAACGCCAATCTGCGTGTGGGAATTGAACATGAACTTCGCCCCGCCGGGGCGCGGGATCACACGTTTCTCAACCTTAAATCCAAAGATCGTATCGGGAAATTCGATTGCCATTGAAACCTCCAATGTGAAAACGGTAAATGGTGAATGGTAAATGGTGAAAACAGTAAATGATGAATGGTGAATAGCTGTCAGGTAGCTTTGCACAAAAAGTCCGATCTCGGGTCGACGCGGAGCGTTCTCATTAACACCGTGGCTTCAGCCCGGTGACCTGGCCGGTGATCATGAACTGTCCAACCGTTTCAACGGTTTCCCGCGTCCCTGTAACCGTTAAAACGGTTAAGAAAGTGAAACCTCCTTTATCACCGGGCCAAAGCCACGGTGTTAATGAGAACGCTTCGCGTGATGAGTGTTACGCGACTGCTGTGAACGGTACTAGCCGCGCCAGTCATGGGCGACTCTTTGTGCAAAGCCTGTCCAGTCGGAAATCTATCTGGGGATACCTCGCACCTTGTTGAAGAGTCGCTCTCCTTCCTCGGCGATGCGCTGCCTGGCGTTCACAGGCGTTAAGCCGGCAATCCTGGACCTCGGGAAAACAAAATAGAGAACATCTTTAGCAATGCCGGCGTTCCGGAGTTTGGTGCACTCTTGTCTTCCATTTCGAGCCAGACAAACTCTATGTCCCAGTTCTTCGTGCAACTGGATCGAGCCTTCGCCAATTTTGCATTTTGGTCCCGCATCAGCAACCAGCGAAAAGACCACCTTGCCGTTGAAAACTGCCGCGGCGATATCGCCCTGCTGCAACCCTAACTCCTCAGCAAAGCCGCCTCCGGGCAGTACTATGAACGGAATTTTGTCCGCATCCACGCTGGGGCGACCGGGCACCTCAAATCGGAATGAAGTCTCCGGTTGATCGGTGCCGGTGGCATTCCGTTTGGCAAGCGGAGAGCCGTCGGCGTCAAGTCCCATCTTGCCGTCAAAAAAGATCGTGCCATCCGGCAGGCGAAGCAAGGCCGTATTGCGACTGGGATCGACCCGGCAATTGAATCTCAGCCTTCTCCCTTCACACGTACTACGCGTATCACACTCTCGGAAACGCGAGCGGAATCTCTCTCCAATTGGCCGGGTTGAAGCAAAGTCGACACCCGCTACGGCCGCGGCCGAGGCTGGTGGAGGTATGTAAACCGCCTGAGCTGCGGCGTTAATTCCACCCAGAAAAAGTAAGCACATCAAGAGCTGTAGTTTCATATCATCCGCCGATCTATTAAGCAGTTTACGCTTCGAAAAACGAAAGCGCGCTTAACGCTGCATGACTATTTCAGATCCTTGATAACGCAAATGAACGAGTTGCCGGCGCGCTGTTTGATAAAGCCCTGCGAGTTTAGACGTACAACGGACCGGCGAACCGAGTCGTGTTCGTTACCGCCGACGCAGAAAGCGAAGGGACCCTGCGTGTCTTGTCCGACCTCAATAACGATCGCCGAATGAGATTCATAGTTCGCGTGCGTCCTGGCGAAATTAAAATCGAAATTGTGTTGCCTGCGATTGTTCTGAATGATGTCGCCAACGTTTGGGGGCTGAACGGTGATGTCGAAGCCCCGAAATACACCGACCCCGTTGATGGCGTTTTTGATCGCCTGGTTTGCGAATACCGAATGCGACATCGCAAACTTGAATTCCGTCGCGGTGGCGCCCGCTTGCTGCACGCACCACGACACGAATACGGCGGACCATGCCACCTTCGTGCAACTGGTGAATCGGAACCCGATGTCTTCCGTCCATTTCTTTATCTGCTTACAGAGCGCAGGGTCTGCCTCATTCGTGAACTGAAATTGGCTATGTTGGGCCTGTGCGATTGACGCTAGTTTCTTTGCGAATGCTGAGGTGGTAGGCATAGAGGTTTCTCCTTTTTGAGAGGCGATTAGAAGTGATGCTCACTCGATGCGTGAGAATGCAGGCGCGAGGCGTGAGCGAATCGGTGACGAGGACGCCGGAATGGTAAATGGTAAATGGTGAATAGTAAATAGCTGGAAAACGGTAAATGGTGAATGGAATGGTGAATCGATATTTTACCGGATTACCAGGAAAGAAACGGCGACCGCAGTTTAGCGGGGCACCACACTCGGCTCAATATCTGTCTCGTCGTTTAGCGTAACTTGAACCTGTACAGCGCCGCTGAGACTGATCGAGAAGAGCTGGTTTAGGTCCATCGCGCTTTCAATCTCAATCACAGTACCTGATACGTAAATGAGCTTGTCGTCACTGGAAAAATCAAGATCCCGAAGATAGCGTCCGGTCGGAAGACCCAAACGAATAACATGAAGCTCGGTGAGGGTCGAAGGTAGGGTTAGACGAGCAACATGAATTTAGATCACTTCAAAGTTGGTGCGGTTCAACACTGTGTAGGCGATCAAAGAGCCGTCATGGGAGATGACCGGATAAGACTCGTGAAGGTTGGGCGTGTTTGTGAGGTTAACCGGATCGCTGTTGTCCCGCATGTCTTTAATAAAGATGTCGCCATCTGGCAGGCTACGGTAACTGTCGCGGCTGAATACTATGTGATTATCATCCGCTTGGTCGGCCGTTCGGATGACTTTCCCCGCTCCCGCTTTTACGATTTCGACGTTTTCGCTGCCGTCGAGACGAACTCGGTGCAGGGAGTTGTTAACGTTGAATACGAGATCCGTGTAAACAACAAATGATTCGCCCCTCCGGCTCCACTTGGGATTACCTTATTCGGCGGTGAAGCTCCTGGCGCAGCTCTGCCGCATTCCCTGGGAAAACAGCAATCAGCAAATAACGGAACAGAAAACAGTAAACCGTAAAACACTTGCGGTTCACGGTTCACGGTTTTCGCCGGGGGCCGTTAAGGGCAGGCCGACAACGCTGTGATATGACTCGAATAAGCTGGATTGACCGCCACGGACGTGCCGGGCCAGCCGCCGCGAGTCGATCCAAATGGCGGCATCGTATTCATTGCCGCACTGCGCAGAACTGCAGTGCAATAGGATCCGGATGTTTGCGGTAGCTCGTGACACGCTAGACAGGAGCTCTGTCCGGATGGTGGCGCGGGCAACACTAACGGTCCAGGATTGCTCCAGGTCGCCTGGCCCATCGGCGTGTACCGGACCGCCGGGTTGGTGTCGTACGGTCCACCCACTGCGCCGGCCCGGCTCAAATCGAGAGCCGATCCCGGGTGTATGTTGAAGACATTGTAGCCACGGTGGCATGCGGTACAATTTTCGGCGAGATTCGACCCGTTCCCGATCGTATTTATGTCGAGTGATATGTTTGCGCCGGTCACACGGGTGCCGTCGGCGGCAACATTGTCCCAGAAACATGCCTTACCTGTGGTTTCGCTCTCACAGATGATTCCCAGTAACGAGATTGATCCCGCACTGTCACGTCTCGGTAATGCGTAGCAGGCGCCCGCGACGGACGGGTCCTTGTAAGCGAAAACTTCCGCGTCGAGCGTGGCGGAAATGAAGACGAAGGCGAGCGGCCCCTGGCTTATCCAGCGCGAGTCGGGCCAATTCGGTGGCAGGGGTACGCCCTGGGCGCCACAGTCGCGGAAATATTGAGAAGTAGTGGGCGGCCTGAACCTGATCCACTTATCCAGGAACCCACGACTGCGCAGCAGATCGATTAGCGATTCAGCGAGAACGAGTTTGCCCAGGCCGAAGCGCGCGAAGATCTCGCGACGGAGCAGCAGCACTCGCCATTCATAACGCGCCTGGAGTTTCGGATCTGACTCCGTCAACAGAGAGTTCAGCACAGCGTTGCGAAGAACCAACTTTTCCTCGCGTTGAAACCGATCGTCATTAAACAGTTGTTTCGGATCACCCTTAAACCGCTTGGTCGTCTGCTCGCGCGCCGGCTCGTAAAGGATTGAAAACATCGATTCCTGCATTTTAGAAATCGTGTCGTCGTTCATCTCAATGACATCATAATTCGCATCGATTAGGAGACCGTGGTAGGCGATTTCGATCCAGTCGGCAGGCGGAACCTTGTCGCGCAATCCCTCGACGCGTGTTTGACGGCGAAAGTCGTCCTCTCTCTGCATCGCGGCCTTCTGCGCCTCCAGTGTAAACTCCGGATACTCTTTCTGAGGCTTGGAATTTAGGACACCGATGTCATCCCCGGGCGGGTTTGGGTTCTGTGGTGGTGTGCGGTTGCAGGCGGTGAGCAAGACTGCGGCTACCAGGACGGAAATAATCCATGTGCCCTTCTTCATATTCCCTCCATTCACTTGTTAACGCTTGATGAAGTACAGAGTGCTGAGTGCTGTTGAAGTACAGAACACAGAGCTGAGCACTGAATGTTGAGTCAAAGCGACGGGCGAATCGTCGTCTGAGCGCTACCCTTTATCACGGTTATCGTCAGGGTGCAACGAATTCGTGAACGGTGAACCGCAAACAGTTTACAGACCATTCGATCGCCACAGCTCCCGCCCAGCTTACAAGCTTGCTTGAGCGTAGACTTTGAGCGAAGTGAGTTCCACCGGGAATTTTTGCAGCGTCTCGCGCATATCGATAACGTTCCCGGCGGCGTAGTAAAGCATCAGACCGGCAAACGATTGCTGTAAAGGGTCGTCGGCAGTTTTCTTTTGCTCGAGCAGCGCTGCCTCGGGAACGTATTGAATTTCAAATGCGCGTCCCTGTACCTGCTCGAAAATTCGCACGACTTCCAGAGGACTCATGCCCTCGGGACCGCCCAATTCGATCACCGCATTGTCAGCCTCGGGATTGTCCAGTGACTCAGCCGCAAACTTCGCCACATCTCTAAATGAGATCCAACTAATTTTCTCTCCCGAGCCGTAGATTTGTGCTTTGGCATTAGCGGCGTCGAAACCCAGGGCTGGACTCAGCCAAACCTCCATGAAGCAGGTCGGCTGCAAAATGGTATAGCTGAGGCCGCTCTGCTTCAGATGCTTTTCCACCGCACGCTTGGCGGCTTGCAGTGGAAACTCGATCGTGCCCGGTGAGAATGAGATCAGGATGAATTGATTGACGCCCGCGGCTTTCGCCGCATCGATTAGACTCAACTGACCCCCAAGATCGACCGTCTGGATCGAGTCGCCTACCTGCCGTGAGACGGTGGCAGATGCGGTCGAGATAACCGCATTAACCCCTTTACAAGCTGCTTCCAGAGAGGAACGATCCCTCAGATTACCTCGCGCGATTTCCGCACGCAGACTCTGAAGCTGCGCGACTTTGCTCTTGTCTGAAGTGGGCCTGACAAGAGCCCGAAAAGGTTTCCCCGCAGCAGCAAGTAAACGGCAAATCTCACTGCCTAATAATCCTGTTGCGCCTACTACAAGGATCATAATTGGCCTCCGGGACAGTAGCCCGCGCGTAAGCACACTGGTCTCATCGACCCTTCACTGGCCGACCACTACCCAGCTGCCGTTGCTTGGATTGATTCGGTAAAGGTCACCGTTTTCAAGAGAGTAGAGTGAGCCATCTGCGCCAAACATGAATTGTGTCTTTCCAAATTCTACTTTGCCGATTTGTTTCCAGGCGCCGGTTGCCGGATTCGTTTCGTACAACGCGCCGCTTCTTTCCACGGTGTAGATCCGTCCGCTGAGTGTGGTGCCACCAATCGTGTCCTTCCACTCGCCAGGTCCGCCCACTCCTCTCCATGCGCCATTGGCGGGATTGACGCGATACAAGCTGCCATTCGCCTCAATCGTGTAAAGATTCTGGGCGTCTGCAAACATGAACTCGGTATTAGCAAACTCGGGCATCCCAATCTGGATCCACCGACCGCTACTTAAATCGGTCCGGTAAAGGGCACCGCTACTCTCAATGCTGTAAAGACTATTGTTCAGTGTGACCAGTGCACTCGTGCCCCTCCAAGCGCCGGCCTGGCCCACGCGACTCCAGGCACCGTTCACCGGGCTGACGCGATATAGGCTGCCGTCAGTTTCAATCGTGAAAAGGTTCTGGTTGCCGGCGAACAAGAATTCGGTGTTGGCAAAATCTGTCTTTCCCAACTGCACCCATTTTCCGTTAGTCAGATCAGTTCGATAGAGGGCGCCGCTTTTCTCGATGGTGTACAGATAACCATTCAGGGTCGTCAGCGCAATTGTGTCGTCCCATTCGCCCGGGTTGACGCCGGCCGTCCAATCACGCGTGTCGGCGCTGACTTGCTGCCAGGAACTTCCAGCCAGCAGAACGAACATACAAAAGCAGATCGTAAGACTTCGCTTAACTTGCCGTGTCGCCTGTGCGGCGTAACTCGGCTTGCAGTAACCCGGGTACATGTTGGTGGTTCTCCTTAATAGATGTGATTCGGCGCGATGAGGCGGGATGGTAAATCGGAACCAGTGAATAGTAAATAGCAAACAGCAGTCAGCGAGCAGCGGACGGCAGATAGTCTACCCGGAAGCTTAAGCCAATGGATGATGACGGTCATTGAGGTTGGTAATCAGCTTAGGAGGCAGAATCAGAAGGCAGAAGGCGAAATGCTACTTTTGCCTTCTGCGTGCCTCGTTAGGCGTGGTTTGATGCGACGTTAAGATCAAGGAAACATGAAGCCATTCAGCTAGATATTCACGGGCGTGGTCCTTTGCGCACGTCGCTGGGCTTCTGAAATGAGGCTCGCGTTGTTTACGGCCAGCATGCCATCAGGCAAACGTAGAGTGTCTTCAAAACCTATGCGGATGTCATAGCCGCGAGCTATTGCATCGTCCAGCAACTGCCACGATGTCGCCTCAGTCCCATGCAGCAATCGCGGTAATTTAACTCTCGCTTTATTGAGCACGGCCTCAATCTCGCGAACTGTTTCGCGAGCTTTCTCAATCTCTTGCTCCTGAGGTTCAAGCAGCACGCGCAAACAGCCCTCGGCCAATCCGCTTCTTATGAGTTCTTCCGCATCATCTGCCTGACACAATCCCGCCTCAACGTCAACACCGCGCGAAAGTAGTAGTTGTGCGACTTTAATTGCGCCCTGCTCGCTAAAGTTAACGGAAGCGAAATCCGGCAACTCCTGCCACCTGCCGATGGCTTGAGCCCGCGCTGCGGGATCGGGGATGATCCACGCGCCGGTGCTCACCCCAATCTGAGCGCCGGGCGCGACATCACGCATCGCGTCGAGAGTGCGAGAAACATCCGCGGCTCGAAGACTTTCTTCGCCCGCAGCGTCGCGAACATGAAGATGAATAGCACCAGCGCCCACAGCCAGGCACTCGACCACCGCTTCTGCTTGTTCATCGATGCTGACTGGGACCCACGCATGCTCAGATTTGGTCCGGCCGCCATTAATTGCAGCTTTAATTAACATGCCCGTCTCCTGGAGACGATTAGTTCGGGTTGGAAAAATTCGACAGCCTTAAAATGGGGTCAACCTTGAAGGTTCAACTCTAATCTCGGGCGCTCTGTTGGTTCGCAGCGTAAGCAGTCAACGCTTCCATGGCACCTTCGTGCATTCGCTCAGGACGAACGTAGAGCCAATGTTTCTCAAACTCCTCGTCTGTCATGTTTGGCTCAAGAGTTCGCTCTTTGCTTTTCAACCATCCTTCAACCCATTTTCGCAGTTCCGGATCGTGGTTCAGCGCTGTCCGCGCCGCGTGCATGTTAAGAGGCGTGCTCATAGGTTCTGTTCCTTTTCCCGGCTGCGGCCTACAGACAGACAAGAATGCCTGCCCTACTTTCTACCGAGGTAACGGTGTTCGACCATCAAACAGCGATCCTGGACCACCTTGATACCCGCCTTCGCGAGCGCCTCGGCCACTGCCTGGTTTGAAATGCCTGATTGCATCCAGACCGACTTAGGTTTTTTCTCCAGTATGTCTTCGAGATGAGGCGGAACATCTTCGGGACGGCGAAAGACGTTTACCATGTCCACCTCATCAGGTATCTCGACCAACTTGCGGAAAACCTTCTTCCCCAGAATCTGTGTTACCTGAGGGTAGTAGACAGGGACAGGAATGACCTGGAACCCCGCGGAGTTTAAATAGTTGGGCACATAAAACGCGGGCTGGTTGGCTTGAGCCTCGGTTTTGATCCCGAGAACGGCAATGGTCTTCGTCGTTGCAAGTAAAGCGGCAATGCCGGTGTTGTCGGTAATAATGTTTTCTTGCCAATTCATAGTTGAAGAATACGGCCTTCCAGGCACTGCTGCCACTTCCTTTGCGATTCTTTGCGAGTCCTTTGCGACCTTTGCGGTCAAACCATCAGCAGAAACCGCAAAGCGCGCAAAGCAGGACGCAAAGTTACGCAAAGGATCGCAGGTTTATCAACCAAACTGCACCAGGCTTACTACAGTAATAAAGTATCGACTCGGTGCGCGTGGACCATCTGTTCACACGGCGACCACGCGAAAACTGTGAAGCGGCCGTCCTGCGATGCTACCAGCGCGAGCGCGTTGCGCTGGTCATGGACAAACTGTGCCGCCGACAGATGCCTGGTGCCACCGGTTTGCACCGGATGGACCACGACAGGTTTGTCGCCTACGATCGGCTCTGTCGTTACTATCTGCTCGACCGGTGAGCTTCCTTCCGGACGTCTTATCGTCGCCCCGAATGCGCGCACCTCATACTGGTCAGTCATCACGGTCGCCCCGTCAACCGCGGTGAGTCCCGCAACCGTATCGACTGCTCGCCCAACTGCTGCTACCACAAGGTTCTCATTCGTTTCGTTGACTTCTTGCCGCATCAACTCCGCCAGGGCCGAGAATGGAGGAGTCACTGAGTAGAGGATCGGGTGCACGATCGATTGTCGCCACGATTCGGTGCCGGCGGGTACGACAAGCAATGAACCCCCGTGTCCGTGAGCGCGCATGGAAGCGGCTAGCTGTACGAGCAGATTAAACTTGTGTTCCCAGGATCCAGGCGAAGTGAAGGGGACTAACGCCTGGAGCAGCTCAGGGCAGTCTGGCAAGCTTGCGCCTCGCTCATCGATCACCTTCACTTGTTCACCCTTTAGGACCGCGACATTCGCAAACTTACCAAAGCCATCCATGCGGCGATGCTTGATTACGAGCAGGCCGGGTTCGATGACTTCCAAAACAAAACAGAAACTCGGCACCTTGCGGGTGGCGCCCCACACGTGCAGGTCGCCAGTCGAATCACGCCAGACGCCAAGATGAATTCCCGGGCGCTCGACGGCAGGTCCCAGCTTTGTCAGGACATCTGCAGTGAGCGGAAGTGGCCGCTCGAATATCAGTGGCTGGGGTACTTGCTCATGAGGAAAGTAGGCGAGCGAAATTTTTGGTGATTGGCCTTCTTCGCGCCGCAGGCTCGCCCAGAACGTGGCGTCGATGATTGCTGCAATTGCACTTGTATCCGGTTCGGGAGCGAGCTGTTTCTCACCACCCTGACGTGCCGCCGCGATATGTTTGGCAAAATGCGCTTCTGCCATAGGGGCCACCGCCCGGGCCGCCTGATAAGTGGGTTCGCGGATCATGCTGCTGATTTCGCTAGTCATCTTTCCTGCCGTGCGCTGAAAGGTCGCGCTCCAAAGTTAGTGCATCTTGAAAGGACCGCCGTGCGCCTCTGGTTCTAAATCAGGGCGCGTTGAATCCTGGACTACCTCGTGCATCTCCAACACATTCGCCTGGTAAAACGCATCCTTGGGCAGCGTTCCAGACTGGGCGTGTCCCTTAACAAACTCGTCTGATCGGACCCAGTTGAGAAAATCCTGTCGGCTATTCCAGAAGGTAAACACGACATAAGGCTCGCCATCATTAACGGGCCGCAGGACGTGATTGGAAATGAACCCTGGCATTTTGTCCACCAGCCCGGCACGATCCCGAAACCTTTGCTCGAAGGCGTCTGCATATTCCTGACTGACATAAATACGATTGGCGACTGTTATCATTCTGTAATCTTCCTTTGACCTAATAATACACGATGCGCTGACTGGGCCGACACTCACCATGGAATTGTTACAGCCCCTCCTCATTCATCTCCAGATGGCTTTGATCGCAGACGTTTGATTCGCGAGCGGCGAGCCTTTTCTTCCAGGGTTCGATTCTTTGCCGAGCGAGGAACGCGTGTGGGAACGCGACTAGGGGCTCGGTAGTTCAGTTTCTCAATTTTCTCGCGCAGCTTTTGCAGGCAGAGCGCCTTGTTCCGATGTTGACTGCGCTGCTGCTGCGACGACACCACTACCCCTGAAGGCAGATGCCGGAGACGCACGGCGCTTTCAGTCTTGTTCACGTGCTGTCCGCCGGGCCCGCTGGAGCGAAACGTCTCGACCTCACACTCACGCAGCAGGTCTTCATCTGATTCGGGCAGGTTAATCATGTCACTCAATGCTCGCTGATTTCTTTGACTCGTTCTGTCCTCCGCTGTATAACGTCGCGCTAAAGGGCGCTCAAGCCTTCGCAAACGCTTGCGGTGAGCCGAATAAAGATTCTTACGAAGATAACAAAACTTCTGAGTAGGAGAGAAGGCAGCTTACGAAAGGTACAGGAACCAGTAAAGAGCGAACCCGGCAAGAGAATCGGAGTTTGGGGTATGCGTCACTGACAGAAGACGAAAAACAGATTTTGAACTGGAGCGGCGAAAAAAGGCTGGAAGAATTTCAGAAAGTAAACCCAGGTATTGATAGGCAGGTGCTGGCAGACAAACTCTTCTACGTCGACGCATTAACTGTCAACAACGGGGAAATTCTTGATATTTTGAGACTTAATCCCAAGCTTAGCTGGCAAAAGGTGAGGGACGTGTTTCTTGGTGGACCGGTAGATGGCTACACCTCCACCTTTCACGGTCTGGAAGACATCAAGTACCCCGAACACTTCTGGAAAGCGACGATTGAAAACGAAAGGGAAAAGTTGATCACGCCTTGAGGTGGATTAATAAAAGTCGTTCGAGCGAAGGTAAAAGTCAACAACCATTTCAACCGCTTAGTGTGAAATCTGACCCGTCATTGCGCTCGCCCGTCTCTTGCGTTTAGGGCTCGGCTTCCTTTCCACAGCATCAAGGCGCTCAGTGTACAGGCGACGGGACACACCAGAAGCGAATATCTCATCATCCCGGGATTGCTACTCACGCCAAGCACATCATTTAGCTTTCCAATTAAAGGTGAGCCGATTCCGTAAGCGCAGATATTCACTGTCGAAAAATAAATACCAATGCCGAGGCCTCTCAAATGAGGCCCGGCAAGGTCGTGAACGTCAGCAGCCGCCGGCCCAAGCCAGGATATTGCCA
>JALYSR010000345.1 GCA_030854715.1 Acidobacteriota bacterium | reverse complement strand
GTACTCGTCCGGGTAAAAAATCTGCGCCGCAAGGGCTTCCCAACCACCGGTCGAGCCGCCATACATAAAGCGTGCCCAACTCTGGCCCAGCCCGCGAAACTGTTTCTCGATGTAGGGAACCAGCTCGTAAGTGATCGCGTCGCCATACGGGCCAAGATTGGCGGAATTAACGGCGTACGAATCGTCGTAGTAGGGATTCGCGTGCTGAATCTCAATAATGATCATTCGCGGGAAGTTTGGCCCGGTCCATTCCTGATAAAACTTGTGGGCATATTCCTGCTGGATCTTATTGTATCCCTCGAGATGAAAGCGCTCACTGTATTCCGGCTTCAGATTGGGATCGGGCGGCGTCTCGCGAAAGCCGCCAAAGTCAGCAGGGAAGTGGCCATGAAAAATTACCACCGGGTAATGGGCGTTGGGATGACTATCAAAACCTTCCGGCAGCAACACATTCGCGCCCAGATACATCGGCCGGCCCCAGAACTTCGTTAGCGACTTACTCTCAATCTTCACATGCTTGATGTACTTCGTGTCTTTGGGAGGCTCGATGGGAGGAATAGTTTTGTCCAGTAGGATCTTGAACGTGCGGTCATCGTTGGCACGAACGGTAATCTTTTGCGGTGTGCTGTAAAGATTTCCGGGGGCGCTATTCCACTGTTGGCCCTCGCCGCGATCCATTGGGAGCTTGACCGTATGGCCGTCGGCCCGATGGAAAGCTTCGTAGCGGTGCAGCAAAGCCTGTATCCAGTAGTCTCCGGGCTTCAAATCGGAAAGTGAACGCAGGGGATACCCAAAGGCGCTGGAGTCTACAATGGTTTCCTGCCCAGGCCTGAGGCCATCTACGTTTACTCCGAAAACCTGCTGGGTGTTGAGGTCTTCGCTGATTTGGAAGCGAGGCTCTTTGGTGTCATTGGTAGAAATGAGCAAAAGCACTCGACCATCGAGCGGCTCTTTGCTGCTTGATACAGGAAAAGAAATCGCAAAACGCGGGTGACTCGGTTCGTTCTTCATAGAGGCAGTTCCGGGAAACAGTAGTGTGGGAAGAAGAATCACAAACAGAGAGCAAAGGCGCACGACGTTAGTTGATCTCAATCGTCCCTCCTGATTAAAGCTATTCGCCGAATTGCAGGCTACCTGCTGGTTGGGCAGTAGCTTCTTCGTCCGGGAGCGGCGCAGAAATCTGCCGCCTGGCGCCATCAGCGTACTGCAGCTTGTAGAGCTTCCAATAGAGACCACGTTTGGCGAGCAACTCCTGATGCGTGCCCTGCTCGCGAATCTCGCCATGATGGAGCACGATGATTTGATCCGCACGCTGGATCGTCGACAGCCTGTGAGCTACAACAATGGAAGTGCGATTACGCATCACGCGTTCAATGGCTTGTTGAATAAGCTGCTCGGTTTCGGTGTCGATCGAACTGGTGGCTTCATCGAGTATAAGAATTGCGGGATCAAACGCGAGCGCCCGGGCAAACGAAATCAACTGTTTTTGACCTACCGAAAGTCCAGCCCCACGCTCCTTTACTTCGGCGTAGTAATCACCCTTTAGACGGTTAATAAAAGGTTCGGCGCTGACTTCTTGCGCCGCCCATTTCACGCGCTCTTCCGAAATGTCGTCGCGGCCGAGACGTATGTTGCCTGAAATAGTCCCGCTGAAAAGAAATATTTCCTGGAGCACGACCGCGAAGTTTTCCCTGAGCGATTGCAGATCCCAGTCTCGCAGGTCCACGCCATCAAGAAGGATCCGGCCGCGTTGCACATCGTAGAAACGCATCACGAGATTTGTGACCGTTGACTTACCCGATCCGGTATGACCTACAAGCGCAACCGACTGTCCGGGTGTTACTGTGAATGAAACGTCTTTGAGTACCCAGTCTTCGTCCTTGTAAGCGAACCAGACATTTTCAAATTCGATGGATCCCTGCGCTCGGCCAGACTTTGCGGGCTCGGGCGGCGAAGTGATCGCAAAAGGAAGATCGAGTGTTTTGAAAATGCGATGCGAAGCTACCACCGCCGCTTGCAGCACATTGTACTTGTCGGAGATGTCCCGAATAGGCTGAAACAGGAAGCCCGAATATTGAATAAAAGCCACCAGCGCGCCCAGCGTCAGCACGTTGTGGCCGGGTGTGTTTTGCAGCACCCGGTAACCGCCATACCAAATAATCAGGGCGATGCCCGCAGCGCCGATGAGATCAACGAGCGGAAAGAAAACAGCGTAGTAGAAAATAGTATCGATATTTGCTTTACGGTAGTCCGCATTGATTTCGCGGAACTTGCGAATCGACTTTTTCTCAGCATTAAAAATCTGAACCGTCTGTGCGCCCGCAAAATGTTCCTGCAGGAAGGCATTGATCCGAGCAATGCGCGTCCGCACCATGTCGTAACCCTTTCGCGCACCTTTACGAAACCAGGTTGTGGCGGCCCACAGCATTGGCACAGTCAACAGGACCACGAGCGTTAGCCGCACGTCCATCCACAACATTGCTCCGATGATTGCGACGATCATTACGAGGTCGCCGAGCAGATCAGTGATGCCCGCGGTGAAAAGTTCGTTTAGCGAATCGACGTCGCTGGTAAGACGCGTCATGATTCGGCCGACGGGATTGCGATCGTAGTAGGCCACTTCCTGATGCTGGAGCTTGTCGTAGAGCTCACGGCGCATGTCAAACATTACATACTGGCCGACAGTGTTGAGCAGCAGAGCCTGAAAATATGAGAACACAAATCGCAGGACTTGTACGCCCGCATATAGCACCAGGATTAGTTTCAATTCGCCGTACTTGCCGGGAATGATGCACCAATCGATCGCGTACTGCGTAAACTTTGGCTGCAGAATGCCCAGTAGATTAAGGACCAGAGTGAGAACCAGCGCCGGTATCAAGTGACGCAGGTAAGGTCTCAGGTACCTAAGCAATCTACGGGCAACCTGAAAATCGTAGGTCTTCCCGATTGCTTCTTCTTCGTGAAATTGTTTTACGGCCGTCGACATTTATTACTGATTCAACTGCGAGCTAGTCCCCGGCAGCCGGTAGATAGCTGATTGCAAATGGCTGCGTTTGGGAAAATGAAACAAGAGTCCAACGAACGAGAAAATAATCAAAACGAAGTAATACTGATTTCGCGCCACGAAAACGTCGAGCAATCCCAGAATTGCTCCGGCTTCGCAGAGCGCGGCGGCTAATACGAATCCGGTTTTGACAAGACTGACCTGTTGTTTCTCCTCAGCCCGCGAAAGAAAACTCCTTTTTACCGCAAACGACACGACGACGAGGAAAGCGCTGCCGGCGGTGAAGAGAATGTTGAGACTCCGATTCTCAATTCCTTCAAGTCGGAACAGAGCCAACGATACCAGGAGATACATTGCGATGGATGACAAAAAGCCAAACCATAGGACCAGCAATATCCGGTACTGCGATTCAATACTGGTCGAAGTTTTCTGCTTGTCAGGCATCTTGCTCGCTCCTAAGTAAGGGCCAGTTCTTCCTCGAGCAGTTGACGTTCGTAAAGGTTGGCATACTCGCCGCCGATAGCCAGCAACTCGTCGTGGGTGCCCTGCTCAATTATTCGTCCCTCGTCGAGAACGCAGATCAGGTCGGCGTCACGCACTGTGGAAATGCGATGCGAAACGAGCAAGCTGGTTCGTCCTTGCATGACGCCACGTAGTTTTCCGAGAATCTTTTCTTCAGTGTAGGTGTCGACTGAAGACAAAGCGTCGTCGAGGATCAAAATTCTCGGCTCCCTCAGAATGGCCCTCGCGATCGCAGTGCGTTGCTTCTGACCTCCCGAAAGCGTGAGACCACGTTCACCGACGAGCGTGTCAAACCCGTCCGGAAAACCATTGATATCTTCGGTCAGCCCCGCAACCTCGGCGGCCCATTCAATTTGCTTTCGGTCAGCCTTTTCCACTCCAAATGCGACGTTCTCGGCCAGACTGTCACTGAACAGGAAAGTCTCCTGCGGAACATAGCCGATGCTGGAACGTAACTGCGCCAGCGGGTAATCGCGCACTGAAAAATCATCGACAAAGACCGTGTTTTCCGGCGCCTCTATGACGCGCGGAATAAGATTAACCAGGGTTGACTTGCCGCTTCCCGTGCGGCCCACAATAGCCACGGTCCGTCCGGCCGGAATGGTTAAATTGATATCGCGCAGGACTGGTTCGTCGTTTGAGTGATATCTGAAAGTGAGATTTTGAAATTCGATTTTGCCTCTGATCGGAGGTTTTTGTGTTACCCCCGGAGCATCAGTGATAGTAGGCTCAACGGCAAAAATCGAATTCATGCGTTTCAAACTTGCGGTGCCGCGCTGGTAGAGGTTGACAACATATCCCAGTGCAATGAGCGGCCAGATCAGGCGAAAGAGATACATGTTGAAAACGGTGAACTGCCCCACCGTCATCTCGCCTTTAATTGCCAGAGGCACGCCAACCCACATGATCAGCACAAAGCCCATGCCGATCAGAAACTGCATTAACGGCCGCATCAGGGCATCTATTCTGACGAGTCCGATATTTTTTTCCGCGTATTGGCGGTTCAACTCGTTGAAGGCCGCAATCTCGGCGCCTTCCTGGGCATACGCACGAACCACCCGAACGCCGGTAAAGTTTTCCTGGGCGCGTGCCGTAATCTGAGAAAAGAATTCCTGAATTTTTTCGAAACGAACGTGTACCTGTTGTCCAAAAAATTTAACGGTCAAAGAAACGAGTGGCATTGTTAGGAACAACAACAACGTCAGCCGCACGTTGATCAGAAACATCAAGGGAAGAATCATGATTACGACGAATAGCGTCTGAACTGAATACATGATCATCGGCCCGGCCAGTTGCCTGACGGCCGCGAGATCGTTGGTAGCGCGCGCCATCAAGTCGCCGATACGATGTTCCTGGAAAAATGACTGTGGCTGGTCGACGAGGTGTTCGTAGAAATCCTGCCGCAGGTCATATTCGATCTTGCGCGACATGCCGATCAAAATGCGGCGTTGCAGAAAAAGGAAAGTCCCGCTAAGAACACTTGCCCCGAGCACTTTTAGCGCTGAGACAGTCAACCGCGACCAGGAGATTTGGCGCCAGTTTGCGTCAACTGCCTGGCCGACGATCAGGGGAATGTAGAGATTGAAGACGACGCTGGCCAGGATGCACACAATGCCAGTCGTTAGCGCGACCTTGTAAGGAAGGAAATAGCGCCCGAATTTTCGTAGATCACCCATGCACAAGAAGACCGCGAAGCCCAGACTCTTCAACTAAAACTGCGAACCGTTATGATGCGCGATTTTGCGTCTGGACGCCAGACGGGGCGGTGGGTGCTAGTGCTCCGTTAGTGTGTTGATGAGACAGGGACGGTTGCGGCTAGCGGCCCGCTCATGTGTGCCACGCGAGCCAGGACAGCCGTTCGAACCATATCCCTGAAAGAATGGCCCCTGGTCAAGGGAATGACGGCTGTTCGTATCCGGCTATCGTAAAAGTGGATCGTGTACTCGCCAACCTCTTTGGTTATCTTCCCGACATTCAATGAGAAAGGAACCAGCTTTTCGGTCCACAGTTCATCGAGCACTTGTTGAGACTCTGCTTCCAGGGTAAGAGCATTAACCGACGCGTTGCCGGGCATTGACTTGGGGGGCATTTGAGTTTTCCTTAGTGCGAGAGTGCTTCCTCCATCATACGCCTGGTGGGCATAAAGCAATAGGGCAATGCCGGATAAGGAGGGTTTGTAAGTGGGACAAACGGTGCATGGATTCGCTCGGTCAGATTAGGACACTATGACTTTCTTAACGGAGCACTACCCCGCGCGGGTGTGTTCTCAATGGAAGGTGTGCGAGGGAAGAAGTGCGGAAGAAATGACGAGAAACTAAAGTCTGTGCAGGGCTTCGAGCAGGTCGAGGCCAGAATTGCGGCCGACCATGGAAGCGTCGGGCTCGGAGCTTTCGGGCAAGCTGGCGCGGTTACGTCCCGCATCTTTGGAATTGTAGAGCGCTCGATCCGCCGCAACCACCAGCGTATCTCGCGACGAAGCATGAGCGGGAAAACTTGCGACACCGAAGGAAGCGGTAATGAAGCCAAAGTCGGGGACGTGGATCCTCTCCATACGTTTGCGCAAGCGCTCAGCTACCAGCATAGCTCCATCGGGATTGGCCTGGGGCAGGATGATCGCAAACTCGTCGCCGCCAAATCTGGCAAAGCTGTCGACCGCGCGCAATTCGCGGCGCAAGTTGTCCACCAGCATTCGGAGCGCGTTGTCGCCGGTGTCGTGACCGGCCCGATCGTTAATGTCTTTGAAATTATCAAGGTCAAGCATTATGAGGGAGAGCGGCTGGCGCATGCGGATCGCCAGCTGCAGGTCACGTTCAAGTTGCAACTCGAACGAGCGACGGTTGTAACAACCTGTGAGGCCATCAGTCAGTGCCTGCTCCTGCATTTGAGCAAACAGGTGCGCCTGGTTGACGGCAACTGCGAGCTGGTCCGCAACTGTATGCAGCAGCAACAACTCATTCTCGGCCCAGAGGCGAGTGGCATCGTCGGAGCGCACCACGAGTAGCCCGATGAGCTTACCCCGATAGATGAGAGGAACCACCGCATCAGCCAGGACCGGTGGGGACTGGGAGTTATCGCCATCCTCAACGTAAGCTTGAGGAGAGTCTGCAAGCCGGGTGCTTATCTCATTCATGTCGCCCAGCAGCGACGTTATTGAATCTTCAGACCAGGCGTCGGGACGCAAATAGTACTTAGTCATTTGCCGCCCCACCAGAGCGCCTTCAACTCTTACCCCACAGGAATGCACGTTGAGTGCATGTCCGACTTCGTCGGCGGCAGTCTGCAACACGCTATCAAGTTCGAGCGAATTCCTGATCGCGGTAGCGAGCCGATTCACCGCAAGCTCGCGCTCAGCCTGTTCCTGCAAGAGGCGCGCAAGTTTTGTTGTCACACCCAAGGTCAATTGCAGCGAGGTGGCCTTCGGCATGGAAACGCGGACAGCTTGTTCAAAAGCGTTTGAGCGAGACGGATGTTCAGCGGTCACCCGGGCCATCAGATATTCGAGGGCTGAGTAAACGACGTCAGGCTCGAAGGTCCAAATGACGACATCGCTGGCCCTGGCTTCTTCATCGGCATTATGAACTGACGCCAGCAGAGCAGAGAAGCGGGCGTCCGCGATGACCACGAACCGCTCGTGGTTGCTGCCCTGATCGGTTCGCTCGAAAACAACAGATTTAAAGGTTTCTGTTTCCCGGCTGACCTGGCTGGTAAGGGCATCCTCAGGATTGAGCCATAGAAACAGATTCATCGCCGCTTTATCGAGTTCCTTGACACGAGCAAAATCCCGGGCCGGTCTCCGGGCAGACGTCGGCAAACTCTCGACTACCAAAGCGCCGAGGTTGTTCTCAAGCACGACATCTTCGAAATAGCGATGAAGCTGGGCAATCGTCGACGCTGCGCAGGGCACGGGCATCAGTTGTCTGGGATGCTGAGCTAGGAGGGAGTGATAGAGGGAATACATGAGTAAACCACTCACCGAAGGATCTTTTCGAATGTTCCGCTTGCGAGGGCTTCACACCGTCTGGGTGCGCAAGGAAGGCCAAAAATCATTTTACAGCGATAAACACTGAGTGTCTATCTAAATTCTGAAGGTTTTATTCAGACCGCTGGATCTTGATGTAGGTGCTAAGTGCTGTGGCCGTTAGAGTTGTATCCCCGGCAAACACTTCTGCTGAAACCACGAAAAGCCTCCGGCCGCTCCTGACGACCCTGGCTCAGGCTCTGAGGCGCCCTCTCGTCACCGGACGCAGATAGCTTATTGTGAGATCCACCGTGGTCACTCTTTCGCTGGGGCTAGAAGCGTGAGTATGGCAAACGCTGTCGCCGTATCGATCAAAGAGGCAATGGCCCCTCCATGGACCACCCCCTGATTCTGAGTCAGCTCTTTTCGCACCTTCAGCGCCAGGGTGGCGGTGCCGCTGCCAATTTCCTCCAACTCAATACCAATGAGTCGAGCGAAAAGAACCGTGTTAAGAGCTTTTTGAATTCGTCTGAGTTGTTTCGCGGTCAGCTTGCCATCGGTCATGAACGGTAGCTCGTTTCGCCAGTCAGTGGTTCGACGATCACGGCCGTTCCGTAAGCCAGCACTTCCGTGACTCCCGTCGAAAGCTCAGTTGTGTCGTACCGGGCGCCGATGATCGCATTAGCACCGATCTCAGTTGCGTGCTGAATCATAATGTCAAAGGCATCGGCGCGAGTTTGTTCACACAGCTTCGTCCATGCGGTGATGTTTCCTCCGACGATTGTTTGCAACGAGGCGCCGATGGTGACGAAGATGTTTCGCGAGCGCACCACAATGCCGCGGACGATGCCAAGGTTTTGCACGATGCGGAAGTTTGGTAGTTCAAAGGCGGTGGTTGCCATCTGATGTGAAACCGAGTAGCGAGGCGGACTGACGGCATAAGGCGCGCGCGGCTCGAGTGGATCTCTATTCATGTTGTGTCCTTTGTAGTGAAAACCTATTTTTTGAATAGCGTTACTTTTTTTGACGACTTTTCTTGTCGAGCAGTCTTCTCTTCAGGAATCCAAAGATAGCTCCCTAAATCGCATCGTCCCCGTTCATTGAAACTAACTCCTTCAGCTTCCAACATCCGCCGCTGTTTATCGTAAGGAAGAACGACTCGCCCCGTAGAACAACCCCCCTGCGCATTAATGACCCGATGCCAGGGAGTTTTGTTATTCGAGGCATGCATCACAAAACCCACCGTTCTGGGTGTATAGCCCTCGCCAAGAATCTCGGCTATCTGACCGTAAGTCATAACATGGCCGCGAGGAATGGAACGAACGACCTTGTATACGCGTTCTCGATAATCGTTGTCACTTTTGGTAGCCATGCTGTTTCTTGCGAAACAAGTCGCTTTTCTAATTCAAGGTACGAAGGACAGCGCGGGCCGGGGCACCATCGCCGCTACCACCCGCAATTTTGAGGGGCAAACAAATCAGCTCGTATTGCCCAGCCGGAACTGCTCCAAGATCCAGGCCTTCCAGGATCACAACACCTTTGGAAAGCAGGGTGTGATGCGTTTCATATTTCTGTGACGCGAATTCTTCTACCGACAGATAGTCTATTCCCACGAGCTTGATTCCTGAGTTGACGAGCTTCGCAGCCGCGCTTGGATCGAGGTACGTGTAATCCTCGCGAAACTTCTGCTCAGGACGATGCCAGAAACCGGAATTACGCGTCTTAAAAAGAATTCTTTGACAGTTTTCGAGAGAATTAATCGCAATGAAATTCTCATCGATGATTTTCACGTCGTCGGGTACTTCAACAACTCTTGCTTCGCCAACCAAACTCTCGAGCGGCAAGGACTCGACCTTTGCGCCGCCATCGATGAAGTGTGCAGGCGCGTCGACGTGCGTACCTGAATGTGCACCGAAGTATAAAAGCGAAACATTGGCCGAATCGCCTGCGGCCAGCGTCTTCCACTGGCTAATCTCAATCCCCGGATCGCCGGGATAGGTGGGGGTTGCAGCGGAGAGCGGCAAGCTAACGTCGTAAATTTGCATGTGATGGAATCAGTGTATTGTAAGCGTCGCCGCATAGTAATTGTGGCTCTCGAAAAGTGTCAACGCCCCGGTAAGTAAACGAAATGAAGCGGCTTGCGATATTAATGGAGATTTCGTTAGCATCGCGCGCTGCATATCTTTGCCTGAGGGAAATTTTATTACCAACACAAATCCTAAACCCAAACCTCGAGTGGCTGCGTCCAGCTACCTAAACACGGCTCCACTGATTTGGAGTTTCCGAAAGGGTTCACGAACTAATGATGTCGAGCTGGTGGAAGCCGTGCCTGCTCGTTGTGCGGAACTGCTGGCGCAGGTTCGGGTCGATGTGGCGTTGGTTCCGGCCATCGAGTATCAAAGAATTCCAGGGCTCGCCGTCGTACCCAGGGTATGCATTGGTTCGCGTGAAAAAGTTCGCAGTGTGATCCTTGTTAGCAAGCTTGACGAGTTGAAGGACATCCGCGCCATTGCTCTCGATGAGTCATCGCGCACCTCAGCCACTTTAATAAGAATAATCTTTCGTGAGTTTCTGGGTTTTGAGCCGCAGTGGCGTTCTGCGCCGCCGGATCTCAAACAAATGCTCGCAGACAACGATGCCGCCTTAATGATTGGGGATCCGGCGATGACTTTGCCACGGCAGGGACTGAAGATTTTTGACTTGGCCAGTCTGTGGCGCGAGCACACAAGTCTCGGATTTGTTTTCGCCATGTGGATGATTGGCCCGAACGCTTCGGCGGGAGCGCGGGCGATAGATTTCGCCGCCGCCTGTCAGGAAGGGCTGGCGCGAACGGACGAAATAGTAGACTTTTACCAACCCTTGTTGGGCTTGCCCCGAGATGAACTGCAAAGCTACTTAAAAGAGAACATTAGTTTTCTCCTCGATGACGAGCTGCGCGCCGGCTTGAATCTTTTCTATGAACTTGCTCACAAACATGGCCTGATTCCGGCACTCCGGCGTTTGAATTTCTGAAGCCACACTGTGGTATTCTTGCATCCAAACTTGATCATGACTGACATCAAACCAATTCTGGATCGGGCACTTGCCGGCGACCGCTTATCCAGCGAAGACTGCACCAGGCTGCTCGAATCTCATGACATCGCGAGAATCGGCGCTGCAGCTGACGAGATTCGCCAGCGCAAGCATCCCGGTAATACCGTCACCTACATCATCGATCGCAATATTAACTACACGAATGTCTGCAATGTGGTTTGCACGTTCTGCGCCTTTTACCGGCGGCCAGGTGCGCCTGACACCTACGTTCGTACCGTCGAACAGATTTGCGAAAAAATCGATGAAACTATCGCGCTGGGTGGCACCGGCGTGTTGATGCAGGGCGGACTACATCCTGACTTCGGCATTGAATGGTACGAAGATCTGCTGCGCACGCTGCACGCAAAGTATCCGGATTTTCAGCTCCATTGTTTCTCGCCACCGGAAATTCACAACATCCATCTAATTTCCGGCCTTGATTACGAAACAATCATGGCCCGACTTAAGAATGCGGGTCTTTATAGCTTACCTGGCGGCGGCGGCGAAATTCTTGACGATGAAGTTCGCAAACGAGTTTCGACCAAATGTACGACTGACGAATGGCTGGCGGTAATGAGAGCGGTTCATCGGGTGGGCCTACGATCGACGGCGACAATGATGTTTGGCATTGGCGACACAGTTGAGCATCGGGTAAGGCATCTACAACGCGTCCGCGATCTGCAGGACGAGACAGGCGGTTTTACCGCTTTCATTTCCTGGACGTTTCAGCGCGAGAACACGGCCCTGGGCAGGCGCATCAAGGAAGAACCGACTGGGATCGATTATTTGAAGATGCTGGCGGTGTCGCGCCTATTTCTCGACAACATCGAAAACTTCCAGTCGTCGTGGTTGACGCAGGGATTGAAGCTCGGGCAAGTGGCGTTGCGATTCGGTGCGAACGACATGGGCTCGATCATGATTGAGGAGAACGTGGTGTCGGCGGCCGGGGCTCATAATCGCGCGGACGAGCGCATGCTGCGTTACTTGATACGAGAAGCCGGTTTCATCCCTCAACAGCGCGACATACTTTACCGTCGTGTCAATCGCGAAGAGGCAGCAAGCGACAACGACATATCCCAGTCAAGGCCGCTTCGTGAATTGACAGTGGCAATCGCAGATTAGGTTGTCCCCCCTTTTTCGAGTGTTCGGATGCAGCATTCGTGATTCGCTTTCATGAATCCTCAAACAGCATCAATTAAAAATATTCTTTTCGATTGGGACGGAACTGTGGTTGATTCCGCCCAACTTGGCTTGACCGCTTTCGAGCAGTCGTTTGCTACGCTTGGAGTTGTTTTTGACCACGACGTCTACCGCAAAGTTTACTCCCCCAATTGGTATTCGGTTTATGAGGAAATGGGTTTACCGAAAGAGAAATGGGCACTGGCGGACGAGCTTTGGATTCGACACTATGGAGAGCAAACGGCCGAGCCTGTTGAAGGCGCGAAGGAGACGATCGCCGAATTGCACCGAAATGGATACCGTCTTGGAATTGTGAGCAGCGGCAGCGACTGTCGGGTTCGACGCGAAATAAAAGAGCTGGGCATGGAAGGACTGTTTGAAGTAATTGTCTGCAATGAACAGATGGACAACAAGAAACCCCACCCGGAAGGTTTGGAAACGGCAATGCTGCTACTCGGCTGTCCGCCCGATAAAACCTGTTATGTGGGCGATAGCCCCCAGGATATTGTAATGGGGAAGCGTGCTGGGATGTTGACGGTGGGCGTGCGCAGCGATTATCCGACGAGTTGGCAATTGAAGAGTTTTGATCCCGACATCTACCTCGAATCCCTCAGTGAACTTTCCAATCATTTTTCGAAAAGTTAACCCGCGACATTCAACTGGGGAACACTTTCACTGCCGGGAGCTTGTAAGCAACGAAGTGAATGGCCTTGACTGATTCGACAACTGGGGTCAATTCACAGGACTGCTGGTAACCCCGGTTCTACGCCGCGGAAAGGTCGCGAGCGTTGTTGCTGATTTGGTAAATCGATTCCATTAATGCGGAACGAATCTCGGTCGGCAATGAACCTTTGACCGCTAAACTTCGGAACGCGGGAATAATCTCGGGTTGGTTGCTGAATGTGAGCAGTTTAATCACCGACAACTGGACCGGAATACTGTCATGAGTTTCAATCGTCTTGAGTAGTGTTTTGACCTCGCCAGCTTTGGCCATCAAGAACAAGACGGAAAAGGCATCATAAGTCTTCTCGCGGCTTTCGCCCGCCAGGCTATTGATGGCCTCAGCTGCCAGGCCAGAGTCGGCGAGCGCAGCGGCGATTCTTCGACGCCTGTCGGCAGTGGCTTCGCGGAGGGCGCGGGTCAAGGAACCAGCACGGTCCGGCTTGAAGTCGTACAGAGCTCGAATCGCAGCATTCCTGGTTTCTGCGGAATCGTCATCAAACAGATTTGTAATCAAGCCAAAGGCAGCATCCTCATCCAACTGCGCGAGCTGCTGCAAAGCGGCCGTACGTTCAGCCGAGTCACTGCTCTTCAAATGCTCGACCAAAACTGACTCGGTTGCAGCCTGGCTATTCGAAGTTTCTTCAATACTTCTTTCTGAATAAAACACGTCGATAGACTTCGCAAACTCTTCAGTCACAGCCTTCGGCGCCTGTAGTGCGACGGGCTCCTCGGACTCCTGAGCTTCAGACGCAAGCCACTCCGCACTAACTAAATCGAGTGCTTCTTCAGAGTTTGCCTCACCGAAGTCAGCGAGCTCCGACACAAATGGCGACGAAACCTCTTCCGGAAGATCAGGCCAGGAAACTTGCAATGGTTCATTATCACTCGCGGGAACCGCTTCACCTTCCGACGTACAGTCGAGAACAACCTCCGGCACGTCCTTAACTTCAAACTGCCACGTTTCCATTGGACCAAACGACTCAATCGCGTCGCTCATCTCAGCTCCAATTTCCGCGCCAGGTTGCGCCCCAATTTGCTCGCCAATTTGCACGTTGGCCTCCGGGTTAACCTGAGGTTCAGCCTCAACGGTTTGCGTTGTTACTATCTCGGCGCCAAGTGGTGCATCCTCTGGGTTCGCCTGCACGCGAGGCATTTCCGCCAGCACGCTCGCCTCTTCGGCGGCTTTCGCTCGCAACGTTTCTTCCTGAACTCTCAGTCGATCTTTTGCTTCTTCGATTCGCGTTAACTGCTCAGTCTCAGCTATACGCAAGGCCTGAAGCTTCTTGTAGAGATGCTTCTCTTTCTTTGTTAGCTGTTGTGCGTCAAATTCGGTTTCAACGCGCAGCGCCTCAAGAAGGACTATCCGACCGTTATGTTGATGGCGGGCTTTGGTTTTCTCGGTATGCTTGAGCTTCGCGGATCTTGATCTGGTGTTGGTCTTCCTGGCTTGAGCTCGCCTTTCTTCCTCGGCGCGCAGCTTGGCTTCAACCTTTTCTAGCCTCTTTAGGTGAATGGTCTCGGCTTTGCGCGAGGCTTCAATTCGGGCATTGATGGCCTGTTCCTTCTCGGTCCACCGTTGAATGTTCGCATCGGACTGGTCGCGGATCGATTCCAGGTCGGCGAGCAACTGCATTTGTAGTTCAACTTGTCGTTGGAGCTGTGCTTCACCTTGATAACGACGCTCCTCCAGCTTCTCAATTTCTTTGGTGCGTTTTGCTTCGGCCTTTCGCAAGGCTTCCACTTCGGCCTTGAGTGTATTGGCAGCTTCAACTTTAAGTTGCAATTGCGCCGCTGCCTCGCTGCGAATGCCTTCAAACTGCGAAACTCTGCGTTCTTCCTCGGCATCTCGAAGGCGGCCTTCAATTTCAGCCGCTTGCCGCGCTTCTTCGCGCGCGGAGAGCGCAGCTTCGGCATCCACTATGCGATTGAGCTGCTCGGACTGGAGCTTCTCCAGCGCTTCGATGTCTGCCTTGAGTTGGTGTTCTTTTTGGGCACGCTGCTGCGCTGTTGCTTCGGCTTTGACGCGGGCAGCCTCAAGATCGGCAAGCTGCTTTTCTTCTTCCCGAGCCAGGCGAAGAGCCTCGGCTTCAGCGTGGTGACGTGCTTCGTCCGCCGCCCGCAAACGCGCTTCAGTTTCCTGAATGAGTTCGAATGCCTTTGCTTCGCCTTTACGCAGAATTTCGATTTCGCTGTTGAGACGTTCCACTGTCTCGGAGCACTCTCGCGCTTTAGCCTGGGCAGTGTTGCGGACAGCTTCCAATTGCGCTAGGAGCTGTCCCTCTTCCTGGGCCCGTTTTTTGGCATCAGCCTCGGCAAGGCGGAGTTGTTCGTCCGCTGCTTGCTGTCGGGCTTCTGCTTCCGCCCGAAGTTGGACTGCCTCTTCCTCATGCAGACGAATCTCTTCTTCTCTTAGACGTTGAGCTTCGGCTCTTGCTTCCACCATGCGCTTGAGTTGTTTGGCCTCGGCCTTACGCAGCACTCCGATTCCAGCGTTCAGCTCCTGCTCTGTCTGCACTCGCTCTTGTGATTCTGCTTCCGCCTTACTACGAATTGCTTCAAGCTCAGCGAGTCGTTGTTCCTCTTCCGCCGCTACACGAAGTGTTTCCGCTTCGGCTCGCTGACGTGCGTCAGCCGCGGCAAGTCGACGTGCTTCTGCTTGTTCATTTCGACGAAGTTCCGTTTCCGTCCGGAGACGAACCTCTTCTTCCGCCTGCTGGTGTGCTTCTGCTTCGACTTGGCGCAGTTGCTCCTCGGCTTCGGCGATGCGCGCCAATTGTTCCCCTTGCTCCTGCCTCAAAACCTCAATATCGGCCTTCAGCTTTTGCTCCATCTCGTTGCGAAGACGTGATCCTTTTCCTGACTCCGTCCTAATCGCTTCGAGCTTGGTTAAATGTTTTTCCTCTTCCTGGGCACGACGGCGAGATTCTGCTTCCGCGTTCGCCAGCGCTTCCTGGGCGGCACGCTGACGTTCCTCATTTTCCGCGCGCAGACGTGCTTGCTCTTCAGACTGGAGGCGGGCTGCTTCCTCAGCTAGACGCCGCGATTCTGCTCTGGCGGCCGCGGTACGCTTTACTTGCTCGGCGCCGGCTTCCCTCAGGGCCTTAAGTTCAGCATCGATACGTGCTTCTCTTTCGGCTCTTTGACGCGCCTTCGCCTCGGCACTCTGACGAGCTTCGTCCTGACGACTTTCCGCTTCCGATTGCCGCCGTGCTAACGCCCCGGCCTCACGAAGTTCGGCTTCCGCCTTTTCAATTCTACTGAGTTGTTCTGCGGCAACCTTGCCGAGAGCCTCCAGCTGCGAATTAAGCTGTTGCTCTTTCTCCACTCGCTGCTGTGCCGCTACTTCCGCCCTGGAGCGAATGGACTCTAAATGCTTAAGCCTTTGCTCTGCCTCAGCAGACTGCTGCCGTGCTTGAGCTTCCGCTTGCAGGAGCGCTTCCTTTGCTGCTTGTTCGCGTACCGTTGCTTCCGCCCTTTGACGAGCTTCCTCGGCCGCTTTCATGCGCGCTGCTGTTTCAGTCAGCCGGCGTGATTCTGATTCCGCTTCCTCAATACGCTTGATCTGTTCTACTTCCGCCTGGCGTAGCGCCTCGATCTCAGACTCAAGGCTTACTTCGCGTTCGGCGCGTTGACGCACCTTCGTTTCGCACCGTTCGCGCGTCTCTTCAAGAGCAGTCAAACGAACCTTAGCTTCTTCCATGCGGTCGATCTGTTCGGTTGTGATTGTGGTGAGACTCTTAATTTCAGCGTTGAGCCGTTGCGTTTCCGCTACCGTGGTACTGCGGAGAGCTTCTAATTCGGTCAGCCGGCTTCCATCTTCCTCAGAACGACGACGCGACTCGGCCACGGCTTTATTAAGCGATTCTTCACGAGCCGCTCGCGACGCTCTGGCCAACTCGATTAGTTGGAGTTGTTCGGTTTCAGCCTTTCGCAAGGCCTGGATTTCTTCGTCAAGACGCTGCTTAATTGCTGCGCGCTGCTGGGCTTCGGCTTTCGCCCTGGTTCGAATTGCGTCGAACTCGGCAAGCTGCCTTGCATGTTCTTCGCTCTGGCGACGCGCTTCGGCTTCAACCTGCTGTCGCGCTGCTTGCTGCGACGTGAGAATCGCTTCAGCACCCTTAATGCGTGTGATTTGTTCTGCTTGTTTCTTGCGCACCGCTTCAATGTCAAAAGAAAGCTGCTTTTCTCTTTCCGCTCGCTCGCTCGCCTCTACTTCCAATTTAGTCCGAGCGGCTTCCAACTCGGCCAATCGTTGTTTCTCTTTTTCCGCCCGCTCGCGTGCTTCCCTCTCGGCTCGCTGACGAGCGTCCTCCACAGTTCGCTGACGCGCCGAGGCGTTAGCTTCCTCAATGCGCTTTCGTTGTTCTACTTCCGCCGCGCGCAACGCTCCGATCTCAGCCGCAATCTTTTGTTCCTTTTCGATTCTCCGATGCATTTCATCTTCCGCTTTGCGGCGGGTGGCCTCGATCGCCGCCATTCTCTTGTTCTCGTCTTCCTGACGGTGAAGTCTTTCCGCTTCGAGACGGCGGGCTTCCAAATTGCGAGAGGCCTGCTTTAACAGGGCTTCTTCTCGAAGTAGATCTACTTCCTGCTGATCTGCGGATAGCTCCGGGGAGATCATCGAGCGCGCATTTCCGTTTCCTTGCGAGTGGGTTTCTGAACCGGGGTAGGACACATGGAGCACTCCGTGATTCTCGAAGGGAGGCCGGGAGTTAATTGGCTGCGGTGCGGATGCATTTGCTTGCCGGTTGGCAAGGGTTTGAATTGCGTCGGAGATCGCGCGTCTTGTTGCATCACCCGCAGTCTCTCGGGCCAACATTTCCTGGAGCGGGGCAATTGCGCCGGCATCGCCGATCTGACCCAACGACTCGGCCGCTGCCTGGCGTACTTCCGGACAACTGTCAAAGAGCGCGGCGGTGAGGTAAGGCGAGGCCAGGGGCCGACCGAGGTTTGCTAGTTTGCGCGCTGCTGCGGCGCGTCTGGCGGGAGAGTCTTCCATGAGGAGATCGTGAGTGGCTTCAGTAAACTCGGTCATGAAATCCTCCTCCTGAGAACTTTCTGTTCCGGCCGCTGTTGACTGGAGGAGGACCGCATTGTTGCTTAATGAAGTGTTAGTTTCTGCGAGCTTGTTGGGTGGAAGTTGCTCCATAATTTGATCCTTGTTGCTGGAACCTGACGGGCTAACGGAAATGGCAGGCAATAGATTCTTTCGAGGATTCCCACAGTCGGCTTTGGGAGTCAGCTGATAGGGAATTAATGATTACGCGCGAAACCTGATGTGGTTAATCGTTAGTTTCGTGGAGGAATGTTGAAGAGGAAGCCTTTGGCGGCTTGTTTTGAGTTGCGAACCCCGATGTTGATCATCGTTGGGCTTTGTGAATTCTCGTTGATTTTGGGCTTTACGTCAATAGGTTGTTCCAGAAACTTCCCGAGATCCTTTCCAGAAAGCGAATTTTGGTGTGATTTTGGGCTGATTTGGCCCTAGAACGAGTCTGAGCCGGCGGCCGCGGATCGTTTGAGGAAGGCGTCCCGAACCAGAGCGTTAAACTTTTCCGGATGTTCTTGCTCGGGCATCATCCGGCAGTAGTCGAAGACTTCCAATCTCGCATTGGAATTCAACTCGAGCAGAGAAGTTCCATTTTCGACCGTTGTCGCAGCATCTTGTTTTCCCCAAACCAAAACGCTGGGCTGGGTGAGTCTTGAAAACGGCGCTCGCGTGTCGGTGTTGAGATACCCGGAAAGAAAAGCGGCGATTGCATGCTGCGCGCCGGGCTGATGGCTGGTGGCGTAAAGATTTGCAACCAGTCGATCGGTAACCCGATGATGGTCGTAAAACAAGTTATCCCGCGCAAAGTCTCTGATGCTGCGTTCGCTCGCCATCACGTTGTAAAAAGACGTACCAAGCACGGGCGACTGAAGCAATCCATAGAAAGCAGCTCCCGCCATTCCAGGCCGGCGACTTTCGGAACCGGTGGGTCCATTGAGAACCATCGCATTAATCAGTTCCGGATGCTCATCCGCAACGCGGATTGCATAGGCGGCGCCGAGCGAACTGGCAACTACGTTCGCCGGGTAACCTGAAATCTCGCGAATGAAATCGGAAATCAGTTCTACGTAGAGATCGGCTGAGTAAGATGCGGCGGAGGGTTTTTCAGACAAGCCGAAGCCAAGCAGATCGAAGGCGTAGACGCTGAAGTCTTTTGCCAATTCGTCAAAGTTCTTTCTCCACATGAAACTGGAAGCCCCTGCGCCAACTCCATGGATGAAAACTAAAGGCGATCCGGAGTTCTCCTGGCCGGACGTTTTATAAAAGACGCGGCCATGCTTCCAACGGAAAAAGTGGGCTTCGCCGCCAAGGGCGCTGTCATCGGGCTCGCTTGCCTGCCGCTGGATTGCGGCGTTGAGCGCCGCCAGAGCAGCGACGCCAACGCCACCCGCAAGCATCGTCTTCCAGATATTTCCTAGTTTGCCCATTGCGTAAGAATCAGAAGTCAGAAGTCAAGAAATCAGAAATCGAAGACCAGAAATCGCAGGTAAGAACTCCTGTTTTCTGTCCCTGTCTCAGATGAACGCAAAATCGAACTGCTCCTGGTGGACTGTAAGATCGCTGTTGATATCCACCGGCCCAAGGTACTCTTCGATTTCATTCAACACATCTCGTTCGGAACTGCGTAGTGCCTTCGCCACCTCGGGATGAATACGGAGCGTGGTTTGCTTATTCTTTTTGTCTCCATTCATGGCCTTACCGAGCGTGCGGGCCTCTTCAAGCAGCTCATAACAAACAGTCTGCGGTGATTTAATTAGCCCTGCCCCCTGGCAGTATTGGCAAGGCGCGCACAGCGTCCGCTCGAGCGACTGCTTAACGCGTTTCCGGGTCATAATAACCAGTCCGAAATCATTAAACGAAAGAACCTTCGTCGGCGACTTGTCGCCGCGCAAGGCGTCTTGCAAAGCGCCCATCACTCTCGTCCGGTTGCGGCGTTCTTCCATATCGATCAAATCAAGCACGATAATACCGCCCAGGTCGCGCAGGCGAATCTGACGGACAATCTCGTCGACAGCCTCAAGATTGGTGCGCGTAATCGTATCTTCAAGACGGCCACTCCCGCGGCCCACAAATTTTCCGGTGTTTACATCAATCGCCACCAGCGCCTCGGTCTGGTTGATCACGAGGTAACCGCCCGACTTGAGCCAAACGCGCGGTTTGATTGCCTTGTCAATCTCAGCTTGCACGCCGTACGCTTCGAGAATCGGCTGGTCGCGAGTATAGAGCTTGACGCGTTTTACCATGCGTGGCTGGATTCGGTTTATAAATTCAACGATGCCTTCGTACTCCTCTTCCGAGTCTACGCGGATCGCCGTAAAGTCGTCGGACAGCTGATCGCGAAGAATACGTTGAACCAGATCCAGATCTTTGTGAACCAGCGTTGCTGGCTTTGACTTCTCCGCAGCGGCCCGTATGTCGAGCCAGGTACGGACTAAATAGCGCACGTCCTCGCGTAGCTCAGCTTCGCTGATTCCCACTCCGGCTGTGCGAACTATGAACCCCCCCGAAGGAATATCTTCAGTGCCGCGAATTAGCGTAATGAGTTTACGCAACCGCTGGCGTTCGCTATCAGATTCAATCTTTCTCGAAACACCGACGTGCTCCACGGTTGGCATGTAAACCAGGAAACGGCCCGGCAAGGCAATGTGTGACGTGATGCGCGCGCCTTTTTTAGCGATCGGCTCTTTGGCGATCTGAACCAGTATCTCCTGTCCTTCGCGTAACAGATCGGTGATTGTCGGCTGATGACGATCCCTTCGTGAATGCCCTCCTCGCGGACCCTGGCTTCGTCCGTCGCGGCCTCTGCCGCGCGTTTCGCGTGAGTCCGTCAGCGGCGCAACCGCAGGGGAGGGGACTTCAGCAAGTTTCTCTTCCGGCTCGGATTCCGCGGCCGCTTCTGGTTCCGCGTCCTCGCCATTCCCAGCCGGCGCCTCGGCCGTTTCAACCGTCCCGTCGCCTACGGCCTGCTTACTGGGCCGGCGGCGCCGTCTGCCGCCGCGCCGCGTCGCAAACTCAGCGCGCGAGCGTCCTTCGTCAAGACTGGCTTCCGCATCGGTGTAGTTATTTTCCATCGCGGAGTTCTCTGAAACTTCGCTGACCTCCGGTTCGCCCGCGGGGACATCTACAGCCGGCTTCCTGGTAGAACCCCGCTTGACTGGGGCTTTCTTCTTCGAGGCCAGGCTGCTGAGAAGTTTCCCCACTCTGGATTTTTTCGAGCCCGCTCGTTCGCGAGGTTGTTTCTCTACTTCGGTGTCTATACCTTTTGCACTGCTCGCGGCGTTTTCGGATTCGGCATCCTCGTCGTCGCTCACGCGCTGAAAACTTCCGCTCTGGAGCAGGTTTTCATTTACATCGTCCGTAAAGCTTTCAATGTGCGCTGCGATTGGTTCTCGAGAGCGCGACGGCGGCGGGCTTTCGACGCCTCCGCCATCGTCACCATCGTCGATTCTTTGAAATGAGTCGTCGCGATAGTCAACCGTGGATATTACGGAGCCAACTTCGGCCGTACGGAAGTCATCTTCGAGGTTGAATTCGCCAGCGTGGATTTGATCGAAAAGTCGTTCCTGAAGCCGCGCATCCTTAAACATCTCGCCGTTGGCTGCAGTTTCCTCTTCATCAACTATTCTCAGGATGGAAGGATCAGCCGCTACAAAAGGAGTATCGATCTCCTCCCTCTTTGGTTGCGTTCTACTCGCACTCGTCGTCTCCGAGTAGTCATCTCCGCCATCTTTTCCGCGGCCGCCGCGCCGACGTCCTCGCCGGCTGCGCCGTTTAGTCGGATCCCCAGTCTCCGCCGGTTGGTCGTCCGGCTGTGCGGCTTCGGTGGCGACTGTTTCTTGTTCGAGATCGCGAAGCGGCTCTACGCGCTCATGGGTAGCTTCGATGTGACGTTCGCGTTCGACGCGCGCCAGCGCGATCTGCTCCGCGGCCAGGCGCTGGGCGTCGGCCACGTCGCCCTTCTGCGACTTATCGATCACGATTCGCTCAAACTCTTCTTCCTCATCGAAAAAGTCTGAGACGTAGAGGAACGCATCGCGCTCCAGTCCGATATCCACAAACGCGGATTGCATGCCTGGCAGTACCCGCATCACGCGCCCTTTATAGATATTGCCGACGATGCCCTGGTTGTTTTCTCCGCGTTCGATGTAGAACTCGGTAACCTTTTCGTTTTCGATTATCGCTATTTTCTTTTCACGTCCGTTGACGCTTACGATTAATTCTTTTGCCATTGTGTGCCTGGTGTCTCCTGAAAGGTCTGCCACAAAAGTGCCTCAAGCTCGAGAGCGAGGCGCGTTCGGGGATTAGCAAGACGACTGTGCGTCTCGCCGTTAATTGATTGGATAGAAACTACCCGCCGAGGATCGAGAGACGTGGGGAATAACTTGCTCTCTGGCGGGTTGCGAATGAGTTGTCGGTCGTGCGCCGATATAGTTGATTCTGGAGACTTCTGATCCAGAACGCGACGGTCACTAAAGCTATTCAAAAAGAACCCTAACTAGCCGCTGCGCGCGTCCATTAAAAATCCGGTAACAGGGAGCGCCTGCCGTTGATACGGTGCAGGCTTAGAACACCCGAACTTGTCGGATGTGCTCGCGACCTGTTGCTTCAGATGGATGTCAAGGGACTCGATTCTGCCCAACGCGTTTGCTCGCTGGCCGCCACGGCCAGGTTCGGCTGATCGAAAAAGTTGAATGATACGCTCGTATGTTTGAACGATCGCTAAAATTCGGGACTCGCTTTCCGGGCGCACGGTACTCAATCGAGTTTTCGTCGTGCTGCTTGTTTGTTTCAAGAGCGTTTGGCGGTTGAAACGTAAAAACTCCGCAGGGGCGAGCTAACGGAGTATAAACCTAAATTACTACAAACACGAAATGAACCCGGTCGTTCCACGGGTGATTTCTGGTCAGAATCCACACGCAGATTGTTGAACCGCCGCGGGCTGCCAGGTGTTATTCGTATTGAGCATTCTTAGACTCGACATCAAAACCGTTGCTTTCAAAGGTATGGTTTTTCTTTGGGCACAAAGGATAGCGCTTTGTGAACAAGAATAAGGCGAACTGAACGCACGACTAACTCAACCTCTCGCGTTATCTGGTTAGGAGTGAGTCGGGCCCTCATGAAGCGAAAATAAGCGCTGTCTAAATTATCGAATGAGAATGCACGCCGTGTTTTGTTGAAAACGCATTCGCTTAGTTCACAAACCGTCTTAATTGAACGCTGATTGCGAAGCCAATGGCGATGAAGGTAGCGATAAGGGAAGCGAGTCCGGCACTCATCAGCGGCAGCGGCACGCCGATGACCGGCAGGATGCCCAACTCCATCCCGATGTTAATAAAGATCTGACAGATAAGCCCGCCCACAACCGACATGATAAACAGCATGCCCGTCCGGTCGGGCGCGCGCTTAGCGCCAGCGATCAATCGGGAAAGCAGAATTGAGTAAGCAAGCAAAACAAGGATACAGCCAACAAAGCCGGCATTGCCTGCCGTCACCGCAAAAATAAAATCGGTATGCGGCTCGGGCAGAAATTTCAGGCTGCTCTGAGAGTGTCCGCCTGAAGTATCGGCACCCAGAAGTCCACCTTCGCCTACAGTCAGGATCGATTGCCACGTGTTGTAACCAAAGCCCCGGCGGTCGGCCTTTTCCGGATCAAGAATCACGTTGATGCGTTCCTGCTGATAGTTTTTTACAAGATGTGTTTTTACTCCCACCCAGTAAGCGAGGGGCAGCAGCAGGACTCCAAGAACCACGGCGGCTACCACGTAACGCATTCGGATTGCAGAAAGAAAGAGAACAATGATCAGTATGGGAAGGTAGGTCAAAACGGATCCAACGTCGTGTTCAAGCAGAATAAGGGCAATCGGCAGGGCCAGAATGAAGCCGCCGACAACCATCTCCTTCAGCGTCAACGGTCCTGAGCGGTGCTTGCCGAAGTAACGCGCAAGCATCATCGCGGTCGTGACTTTGACAAACTCAGACGGCTGAAATTGACCGATACCGGGCACTCGGATCCAGGCGCGCTGTCCGTTGATTTTTAAACCGACCCCAGGGATCAGAACAATCACTAAAAGCAGAAGTCCAAAGACATAGAACGCCGGCGCAATGTTTATCAGCTTTCGATAATCGTTAAATGCGATCGCCAGCATAGCTATCACTGCAATGCCGAGACCGATGAGTTGTTTCACCCAGTAGTTTTCAGTGGGTTGCGCATGACGAATCTGGATAGTGCCAAAACAGACGATGCCGATCGCCAAAAAGGCGAGCAGCCAGTCGAAATCCCGCAAGCCTTTCTTTTGAATCATTGCGACCATGGAATCAGTGGGTAGTGAGCAGTGAGCAGTGGGCAGCAGGAGACCACTTAAGGAATGCTTGATTCTTCGAGCGTAGTTTCATTGCGTGCTAATGATTAACTGCCGTTTGGGCGATCTCAGTCGGCGGTTTCTTAGGCTCGGCTTGGTTATCAGGTTTCGGGGTCTTGGCCACAGGCAACGCGCCCGGGGGCTCCTCATTGCGAGTCTTACGATAGTAGACGTCGTAAACTCTGCGAACAGCCGGAGCGGCGTGTTGACCGCCGAAGCCCGAGTTTTCTATCAACGCCACCATTGCAATCTCGGGTTTATAGGCTGGGGCGTAAGAGACAAACCACGAATGGTCCTTGTTTTTCCCAGTGTCTTTTCCGAGACCAACAACCTGCGCGGTTCCGGTCTTACCAGCAATATCGAAGCCTGCCATGCGAATGGCGGCCCCGGTACCGCCAGCATTGACTACGCTCCACATTCCTTCGACTACGAGATGGTCCATCTCTTGAGGAATGGGAATCACTTTTGGATTTGGCCGGGACGGGTCAAGTGGCTCAAACGCCCTGCCCGCGCGATAGTCCGGCGATCCCGCTTCGCCCACTGGCCTAAGTTCCTTGAGGAAGTGAGGCACGAAAAGCTTGCCCCCCATGCTGACGCTCGCAATCGTTCGCAACAAAGCAATGGGAGTTATCACATCGTAAACCTGGCCAAACGACGCATACACGGTGTCGATATCCTTCCAGTCCGGATTGCTCGGCTGCATGCGCTTCTTGAATTCACGAGAAGGCGTCCAGCTCACAACCTCATTGGGTATATCGATTCCAGTGCGCTTGTTCATATCGAACTCATCGACCATCGCCATGATGCCGTCGATGCCCATCTTCAATCCGAGACGATAGAAGTAACCGTCGCAGGAATGGGTGATCGCTGTTTTCAGATCCGGCGTGCCGTGATTACCCATGCAGCGGGTGAACTTGTTGCCGATGGTTATGCCGCCGCCACAAAGAAGTTTTGATTCATCGATGGTGATTGCGCCCTGCTGCAATCCGGCAATCGCCATCGGTATTTTCCAGGTTGAGCCCGGCGGATACCGGCTTTGTACAGCGCGGTTTAGCAAAGGCGTCTGCGAATCAGTGAGCAATGCGGCGTATTCCGCGCGCCCCTCTTTCGTGCTGATTCGTCCGGCGAACAGGTTTGGATCAAACGTGGGCGCGGATGCGAGAGCCAGAATCTCGCCGTTATTCGGATTCATCACAACAATGACTCCGCGCTTGGTTGCCGACTCGCGAAGTTGCTCTTCCGCGGCAAGCTGCAAATCCAGGTCAATAGTTGTCACTAGATCCTGACCAGGTTGCGGTGGCACGGTTTCAATTTCATCCTGAATACGACCCCGGCTGTCGACTACTACTTTCCGGTAACCGTCCCTGCCGCGCAGATAGTCGTCGTAGGTTTGTTCAAGTCCGCTCTGCCCGATCACGTCGCCAGGCTTCAGCGCTTTGTCTTTGTAATTGGGATGCTTTAGCTGTTCCGGACTAATCTCACCGACATAGCCCAGCACGTGAGCCAACAAACCGTTAGGAGGATAGCGACGCTGAGGTTGTTGCTCGACGCGCAACTCGGGAAATTCAAGCTCGTGGGCTTCAACCCAGGCAATGTCTCCGGGCGCCGCATCCTGCTTCACCAGGATAGATTCGAATGCGGGCTGGGAAGCGATCTGCTCGAAGCGATCGCGCAAAATGTCGGCATCCACGCCCAGCGCTTCCGCCAGGGGCTTGACTAGTGAAGCGAGGTTGCGACCACGCAGGTCTTCACGCCACAGGATGACGTTATAGATTGGTCGCGAATCGACGAGGGGATGTCCGTCTCGGTCGAATATTACTCCACGAGGTGCCGGTATCGGCAAAAGTCGGATGCGCTGGTTCTGGGCAATCTCGCCGTAATACTGGCCGCGGACGAGCTGAAGGTAGTAGAGCCTGACTCCCAGAACAAGCAGGAGGAGAACGACGAAGATTTGGACGATCCAGAGTCGGCCGCGAAGATTTTGCGAACTGTCTTCGAATTTCATAAGTTCCAATCGGCCAGTAGTCAGTAGTTGTTCCCGCGAGCATAAAGCTCAACTATGAACTTACAAACAACTGACCACTACTGACAATCATCTCAGCGCGCCCCACGTCGAGCGCCTTTGCGCCGCGAAGCAAATGTGCGCCGCTGGCGAGCCCGCTCGGTAAAAACTGAATCGAGCAGGTAAAGAACAAACGTTCCCGCGATGGTCGTACCGATCAGCCTGTAAGACATCGTTTGCACAAAGGGCACACTTGGCGTGTTGCCGAGTGACCGATTCCAGAATACGTAGACTGCTGAATCGAGCAGTGTCGCGGCTGCCAGCACCGGAATTCTCAGCAGCGTGTTTTCAAGGTTCACGCGCGTGGCAGCGAAGTAAATTATGTAAGCCGTCAGGGTTTTCGAAAAACCGCCGGCGCCCATAAGTCCGCCGCTGGCGGCGTCGACGGCGAGTCCGGCGACGGTGCCTACAATCAGCGCATGCCAGGCATGACGCTGTAAGGCGATATAAACAACGACAATCAGGGGAAAGTCAATAAAAGAGAGGGGAGACCAAACAGCCCTTAATGACAACTGCAGGATTATGGCGAGGGCGAGAACCGCCGCAATCTTAAGCTGAGGCATAACCGATTTTCGATTTCCAATTGCCGATGGCCGATTTAATACCCGCGCTGTTCATCTTCGGGAGTGCGACTCGCTTGACCAGATTAAAATTGGCAATTGGAAATCGGCAATGAACTCACGGCTTCTTCGTCTTATCTACGTTGGGCAGCGTCTGTTCCAGCGCTGGCCGCTGTGGCGCGTGATAAAGCAGCACGGCCACTTCTTCGAGCTGATCCAGTTTCGCGCTGGGCTTAATAAAAATCTGGTGGGTTTGCGTGGCCGTTCCGGGTTTCACCTGCACAACTTCACCGACGCTCAAGCCCGGGGGATAAATGCCGTCCTGACCCGTAGTTAAAATGTAATCGCCGACTTCAACCTTCTGAAGGCCGGAAACGTAACGCATTTCAACCAGCCCACTTTCACCCAAGCCTCTTACTGAGCCGAGCGCTCCTGACTCGTTAAGCTGCCCCACGATGGCGCCAGCTGCCGCCTTTTCGTCGGTAACCATCATCACCTGTGCAGTCCATGGGCTTACTGCAATCACGCGGCCCACTATTCCACTTGCGGTGACCACTGGCATGTTGAGGCCTATACCTGAAGAACTGCCGCGGTTGATTGTGATGGTATTGAACCAGACGGATGAATCGCGCGCGATGACCCGCGCTGCAACCTGATCGTAACCGGTTTGTTCTTTTAGATTGAGCAAGCCTCTAAGGCGCTCGTTCTCTGTGGTCGATTGTTGCGCGTTGCGAAGCGCGAGTTCTGTTTCAGCCAGTCGCTGCTTCAATCTCTCATTCTCGGCAGCGGTGCTGTTGAAATTAATTATATTGCGAATTAGACCAGTGCTTGCGCCTCCGGCCTTGGAAGACACGCTCTGAAACGGTGAAACAAGGGCCTGCGCCCAAACCCGCAGATTGCGCTGGCTGGAGACATTGTCGCGAGCATCAACCGCCATTATCGCGAGGTTAGTGAACAGCAGTATTACGAGCCAGATGGGCGCGCGCTGCCGAATCTCTCTTTGGGTGCGAATAGCTGCCACGGTCTAAGTCTCGAGTCGAAAGTCCAAAGTCAAGAACGGTCTTGTCCGGTTTTCTGCCTACTGCCCACTGCCTACTGCCTGCGGCTCTTCACATGCCGCTGGTCATTGTGTTTTCCCACTTCACTCGCTTGAGGAGATCGAAATCCGAAAGCATCTTGCCCGTGCCCAACACCACTGATGCAAGCGGATCGTCAGCCAGCGATACCGGCAAACCAGTTTCAATCGAAAGGCGCTTGTCCAGATTCTTCAATAGCGCGCCGCCGCCGGTTAGCACGATGCCGCGCTCAACGATGTCCGCGGAAAGCTCTGGCGGCGTGCGTTCAAGTGCGACGCGCACCGCATTAATGATCGTAGAAACCGAATCAGCAAGAGCTTCGCGAACTTCTTCATCGGTCATCGTAATTGTTTTGGGTATACCCTCAATCAGATTACGTCCGCGCACTTCGTAGGACAGCGGTTCCTCCAAAGGATAAGCCGAGCCCAGCTCAATCTTGATCGCTTCGGCCGTCCGCTCCCCGATCAAGAGGTTATATTTTCGCTTGATGTAAGAGATGATCGCTTCGTCCATCTCGTTACCGGCAACGCGAACCGCGCGGGAGTAAACTATGCCGCTTAAACTGATGACGGCGATGTCGGTTGTTCCGCCACCAATATCCACTACCATGTTGCCATGAGGTTCGGTTATTGGCAGGCCGGCGCCGATGGCGGCCGCCATAGCTTCCTCAACCAGATAAACTTCGGACGCCTTGGCGCGGTAGGCGGAGTCTTCAACAGCCCGTCGTTCTACCTGCGTGATCTCCGAGGGAATACCAATGACCACGCGCGGACTCACCCAGGTCTTGCCATTGTGCGCTTTGCGAATAAAGTGCTGAAGCATCTTCTCGGTCACTTCGAAGTTTGCAATCACGCCATCTTTCATTGGCCGGATCGCGACGATGTTGCCAGGAGTTCGTCCCAGCATATCCTTGGCATCTCGCCCCACGGCCTCAACCTGGTTCGTGACCTTATTGATTGCCACGATTGATGGTTCCGAAACCACGATGCCTCGTCCTTTTGCGTAGACGAGCGTGTTTGCCGTCCCCAGATCTATAGCAAGATCACTGGAAAACAAGCTGAAAATCGATTTAAAAGCCATTTAATTGATCTCTTCCCGTGAATCTAACAATGAGAGCTCGGAGGGGTGGGCCACACCACTTGGGAGCGACGCGACGCGTGGCATGGTTGCAAGTCCCTTGGTAAGAAATTAGCTAGCTGATGGTCTTTTAACACTTAAATCCGGAGATCTACCAAGGTCACTTACCGTTCACCAACTACTGGGTCAAGCCCGGAGGCCAGTCCCAACCTAACCAAGATACACTGATTATGGATCTTTGCGCTATCACGAAAAAGCATTTTCGTCGTCGGTCTCCACGATGTCGCCAGTCAGGGAGAGTTCGCCGGGGGCTTTTCTCTCCTGAGGGCGCGTCGCAGAAAACCGAATGCAATTTTTATTTGCAGCCTTTGCTTCGTACATTGCCGTGTCAGCGCAGGCAATTAATTGTTGCGGCGAGGAGGCATGTTCAGGAAAGGAGGCTACTCCGAAACTGGCGGTAAGCGAAAGCTTCAAGTTCCTGCCGGCATGGAAGTAATGGTGCGCGATCTTTTCCCGTATGCGCTCGGCGACGGTGCCGGCTACTTCTACGGCCGTGTCAGGCAGCACGATTACAAATTCATCGCCTCCATACCGGGCTACTGCATCGGTATCGCGTATCGACGAAAGGATGACTGCCGCCATCTCCATTAGCACGTGCGAGCCGGCCAAGTGGCCGTGTGCATCGTTGACACGTTTGAAGTCGTCAAGATCCAGAAACAGTGCTGATACACTCGAACCGTAACGACGCGCCCGCCTTAACTCGTTTAGCAGAAACTGACGGAGGTAGCGCGCATTGTGCAGCTTGGTCAGATCGTCGGTTTGTGAGAGTCGCTCCGCTTCGCCAATGCGCACGGCGTTGGCCAGCGCAGATGCGATCGGTAGCGAAAGTGCGTCGAGAATGGCTACTTCGGATTTCTTAAATGATTCTCGCTCGCGAATCCCCTCGAGCACTCCCAATATTCTGTCAGCGCAGATCAAGGGAACCGTTACGATAAATTGACCATGTTCTTTTTTCTTTTGAGCACCCAGTCCCGCCGCGGTGAGCCGTGTGGCGTGCGATTCGGAATTTGGCGCGACATCTTCACCACCTGTTAGAAGGCGGCGCCAATCGTCCGCTTCGCCGGCAGCGGGGTTGTCCGGGGAACTTAAAGTCGCAACTCCTTCCAACCTGAAGGCATCAGCTCCCTTAGTCTCCGAGACCAGATAGATGGTCCATCGATCTGACATCACCAGGGAGGTAAGACCGGCGAGCGCCGTACGCGCTGCATCTTTTTGATCGCCGATGAAGTGAAGAGACGAAACCAGATCGAACGCTGCCCGCAAGTGGTTTGACTTCATGCCCGCGGGAAGCGCAAATGCTCCGGCCTGCGCGGGCCGCGGCGCAATCTCCGGCAGTTTTAGATCGCCGGTGGCTCCATGACCTTCGATTTCATGCAATATCGCTGGTAATTGGGCCGCTTTGTCAGCAATGGCGCGAAAACCCAAACGCTTTAGCGCTGCCCCATCCAGACTCCGCCAACTGTGTCCCTGAAACCCGCTCGACTTTCGGCGACAGGCAATCAGCGGCGTGCCAGGCCAGGAGTTGTTTGCGTGCTCAATCGCCGTTTGAAGTTCGACCATGTCGGCGCCTGCAACAACTTCATAAAGGACGGCAATGGGCGGATGATGCAGGTTTTCGTCCAGCTGATCGCTTTCTTGCTCGCTTTCGCGCGGGACGCTTGCAGATTCGGCTTCGGCTTCGCGCAACCCTTCAATCAGGGTGTTAACACCCGCGAGCCGCAAGGCTTCGATAAGCTCATACGCAGGCGCCTCATGGGCATCGGTCAGTAGTATTACGTGACGTGGCATTGCAATAAGTTTCCGGTGATCGGCTTTTAAGAAGGTTCGACAAACTCAAGTTTGCAAAATTAGTTCTTAACGCGCTCACGGAGAGAGCGACAGGCGATACTGGCTGCTGTTACCTCGTGGATCCTCTGCTTCTACATTGATTTCGGGCGTTCCCGGCGGCGCAGAAATTTGAAGCTGGAAAGAACCTTCTGTCGGCACCAGCGTCTCCCGACCGACGATCCGAATAGTGGTGCCAGGCTCAGCGCGTCCCCGGATGATATAAACACTGCCACCCAGGTGTTCGGCGGACAAATTCGATACCGGCACGCGCGACCCTGTTCCGCCGATGGCGATGATAAATTTTTTCGGATCGCTCCAGTCACTGGTTTGTCCGGTCGAGGCGGCGGCCCGAACGCGCCAAAAGTAGACTCCGGGTCTCAAATCGCTCACGGTGAATTCGGTGGCCACCAGTTGATCGCGCTCGATCACTTTGCCGTCTGCAACGAAGAAAGGCGACGTTGCAACTTCGACTCGATAAAAAGCGGCACCACCGGATGGCGGGCGCAACCACTTTAAAGAGAGAGTGGCGGAGCCGTTTCCACCCACTACAACTCTCTCCAGGTCGTGCGGCGCGGATGGCAAGGGAACATCCAACAGTTTCTGCGGGCGAGAAAGGGTGCCGGAAGGATTTACTGAAACATACTCGCCGCCATGCAGAGTGGTCTTCTCGCCCGAGCGGTTTGTAGTTTCTATTGCGCCGGCATTTACGCGAATCTCTTCGGTGCCTTCCGGGTTCACGCCAAAGCTTGCACCGGTTCGTTCGCCAATCTTGTTTTGAGTCTTCGGCGTCTCGACGACGTTATTCGTTCCTTCCGGTTGTTGCTCGGTGCGTACGGACATCTGCCCGCTGTCGACGACGACGTGTACGTTTGTCTTTTTTCCATCGTCCGCGCTGGCATTGTCGCGAATGATAATTGTGCTATTGGGACGCACTACCAGGGTCGAACCGTCGGCCATACTGACTCGTGCGCGTCCGGTTGCCTGCGTTTGCACGGTGTCGCCGGGATAAAGTTCTGTATTGCTGCCAGGAACAATGGTCTCGCGCGTTGCCGAGCGAATTACGCGCACGTCACCTTCAAATGAAATGAACCGCGCGCCCGCGGGCAGCTTTGTTCCCGCGCCGACATTTTTCAGAGGATTGCCATATATCCAGACGTAGAGAGCACCGCCGCCAGCCAGTCCGCACAGGATAACGAGCGCGATGAGGAGATAGACCACGCGCTTCTGTATAACCCACCAATCAAAAACAAAACGGCCGGTTTTTGTACTCATTCTTTTGAAGCTTACTTCGGGGTCCCCGACCGGGCAGCCGGTTAGGGTGAACCTGAGGGGGCAACTCGAAACTCCGTAGGCGCTCGGGCGCGCTAATCAAATCCTGGGTATGATCTGATCAGAAACCTTAAGGAGTGAAGGCTGGCAGCCGTCCAACAGCGAGTCGTGCCCGCCGTCTTCAAAGTCTTACAACAGCAACCACTGCCAAATCGAATTTAGCACAGGCGCAAGATGGCGTTCAAGCAATCCGCTTGCGTGGGCTTCCCGGTCCTCCGAGTGGGATCTCGCTTCCGCAACGAGTTAAGCAATTGCCTAAGGTTTAGGTTGAGTTGTTAAGCCATTTTGGGGACGGTGAGGTCATTTTTCGACCGGCTCTTGTTCGACCGGTTCGTGTTCAAAAAGCGGATCGAAGTCCGCGGGCAGATCCACGTCGATCTTGAGAGCAGCCTGCTTGGCCCAGATCAGGGATGCAATCACGGAGCCGAGCAGCACCACCGCCACGAAAACCAGTGAAATCAAGATGGAAATATGGATGCCGAACGCCACTACCAGCATCTTGGCGCCAATGAAAGTGAGCACGATTGCGAGTCCCATCTTAAGATAGTGAAACTTCTCCACCACTCCTGCCAAAAGAAAGTACATCGAACGCAGACCGAGAATGGCGAAAACGTTTGAGGTGTATACGATAAAGGTGTTGGTAGTGACAGCGAAGATTGCCGGAATCGAGTCGACCGCAAAAACCAGATCGGTTACTTCCACAATGACCAACACCAGCAGTAGCAATGTGCCTACTCGGCGGCCATTTACCGTGGTGAAAAAATGTTCTTCCTCGTAGTGACGCGTGAGCGGAATGTAGCGTGTCACTAACCGGATGATCGCGTTTTCTTCCGGCTGGATGTCGGTATCTTTCTGGCGAAACATTCTGATGCCTGTGTACACCAGGAAAGCGCCGAAGATGTAAATGATCCAGTGGAAGCGATTGATGAGCGTTGCGCCGACGAAGATCATCGTTAAGCGCATGATGAGTGCGCCGAGCACACCCCAAAAGAGAACCCGGTGCTGAAATTTCGAGGGTACTTTGAAGTAGGAAAAGATCAACAGAAAGACGAAGAGGTTATCGACGGAAAGCGATAGCTCGATCAGATAGCCGGTAACAAATTCCAACCCCCGCGCGGTGCCCTGATACCAGAAGACGATGCCGGCAAAGATTGTTGCCAGGCTAATCCATATGGCGCTCCAGGCTGTGGCTTCGCGATGCGTGATTGAGTGGGCTTTGCGATTGAAAAGCCCGAGATCCAAACCCAACATGAAAAGGATGAAGAGTGAAAATCCGATCCATAAACCGGCTGAGCTGCCAATCGAGTTCATTCGAATTAGTATCGCATTCGGAGTAGAAAGCGGCAATCGCGCATGATGTTGGAGTCAAAGGTTTAGGTTTGTAACTTCGAAAACAGCAACCAACGAAAGTCAAAACCTTGCAGCCAGGACGGTGGTCCGGTTGCGCGCCCACTCCGTCTACCTTACAATCCGCCATTTGCAAGAGAGGTAGAAATAATGCTCAAACAATTGGGGCGTATGGAACGCACCCGCAGCATCATAATTATTGGCTTCGCAGTATTAATGGCAGTGAGTCTTATTGTTTTCTACGCACCCGGTCGAAACAGCAACGTAGAACCAAGCAAGAATAATGCAGTTATTGCCAAGGTTGGCAGCGATGAAGTCACAGTCGCCGCCCTGGCCCGGCTCAAAGACAACTACATGCAGATGTTCGGGGGCCGAATCAGTCTGGCCCAGCTGGGTGGCAACAAGCGTTTCCTTGACGGCTTAATTCGCGATCGCGTAATTGCGCAAGAGGCGGCGCGCCTCGGACTGTCAGCCAGCGACGCGGAAGTTGCCGACAAAATTCGCAAGCAGTTTTCGGATGCCTCGGGCCAGTTTGTGGGCCTGGACCGTTATAAGGAGTCGGTCACCGCTCGTTTCGGTGATTTGGAAACTTTCGAGCGAAATGTCCGGGATGAAATTGCGCAGGACAAATTGAAAGCTTTTGTTACCGCCGCGGTTAAGGTTTCGGATGAAGAGGTCCAGGAAGATTATAAACGCAAGAACACAAGTTTCGATGTCGCCTACGTAGTGATAGCGCCCGATAAGCTTGCCGAAAAGATCCAAGCCTCCGACGAGGACGTGAAAAATTATTACGAGGAACACAAGACTGACTACCGCATTCTCGAGCCGCAAAAAAAGATTCGGTACATTTACATCGATCAGGCGAAGTCGGGTGAGAAAAGCCAGATCTCAGATAAGGACTTACGCGACGAGTTTGACAAGCTTCCGCCGGAGAACAAACGGGGCGGAGTAAGGGTTCAGCAGATTCTTCTTAAGGTTGCGCGCAAGGATCTCGATTCGCAGGTTGAGCAAAAAGCAAAAGATCTGCTGTCAAAAATCAATGCCGCCCCAGCAGATACAAAAGAGAAGGTTTTCAGCGAACTGGCGCGCGGAAATTCTGAGGATCCCGCCAGCGCGAAAAATGGTGGTTATCTATCACATCTAGTGAAAAAGAACCCGAATAAGGTCGACGCCCTTTATGATCGCACGTTAGATATGGAAGACGGGCAGGTTTTCGACATCCCCATTAGATACGCCGGAAACTGGTATATCCTGCGTCGCGGAGCGGCTGTCGAAAAAACCTTCGAGGAAGCGAAGCCTGAGTTGTTAGTCTCCCTGCGCAACCGCAAGGGCTATGCAGTCGCAGCGAAGCTCGCGGATCGGGCTCAGACTCGTCTAAAGGAAACGAAAGACGCGCAGAAGGTAGCACAAGAGTTAGCCGCAGAGGCTAACATGAGTGCGGGAGAAATGGTTAAGGAAACTCCCTTCATCAAGCCTGGCGACGATGTTCCGAACATCGGCAGCAGTCAGCAATTCGAGGCGGTGATTGCGCCCTTGAACAATTCCGGGGACGTCGGCGAGCGAACCGGTGTGAAAGGTGGCTTCGCTATTCCAATGCTCGTTGATAAGAAAGAGCCGCGAATCCCGGACTTTGCAGAAGTGAAAGATAAAGTTGCCCAGTCGCTGAAACAAAAGCGAGCGACCGAGCAGTTGGAGCAAAAAGCAAAAGAGGTTGCTTTATCCGTCAACAGTGCCGCCGATTTGAAGACAACGGGTGAGAAGGCCGGATTTGAAGCCAACACGGAGGAGGGTTACAAACTCGGCGCAACTTTGGGGAAAGCTGGAACCAGCCCGGCCCTGGACGAAGCGATTTACGCACTCAAAACGGGTGAGACGACCAAGACACCGATGAAAGTGGGCGATAATTGGGTGGTCCTAGGGGTGACAAGTCGGAAAGAGGCAGACTTGGCGGAGTTTTCCAAGCAAAGAGAGCAACTAACGCAGACAAAGGTTTCGGCGAAACAAAACGAGCTCTTCGAGGATTACATTGGTGCGGTGCTGCGACGCATGAAACAAGACGGGAAGATAAAGATCTATGATGACGTGCTGGCGTCTATTGAAGAGGATGAACCTGAAATTGCTACGCCGCCGCGTCCCCAACTCCCAATCCAGACGAAATAGCCAGAAGTGAGTGTTGAGGGCTGGATACTGAGTTCATTACTCAGTGCCCAGCCCTCAGTTCTCATCACTCAGCCCTCAGCGCACTTTCTAATATCCCCGCATCAATGGAGCGACCTGCGACTGCGCTACTGCCGTTCGAATCTGTAGCTCATTACCCTGGGTTGTGATCTTCAGATTGTTTAGGGCGCTTCGCGCCAAAGTGCCCTTGGCGGCCGATAGTCGATTTATGAAGAGCGAACCAAATTGTTTCAATCCCTCTACCGTATCGCCGAGGTTCTTTGCTGAATAAGTATCAACTGTGCGCGCCGCCATCATCAACTCCAAGTCCGTGCTTGTCATGCCCAGTGAGCCATAGACCTGTCTTACGGCTGTCAACTCGCGCGCGATACTGCCATTACTAATCTTCAGGCTTTGCATCAGCGCCTCAGAAACGTTTCCCCCAAAACCCAGGATTGCGTTTGGGTCGCGGCTGGCCAAAGCAATCAACTCAGCGTTTGCGTGCTTGCGAGTTCTAATAGCATCAATCGCTCCCTGTACGCTCTCAAGGTCTCCCAGCGCGAGTGTGTTGCCATCGAGTGAAACAACCGCGAGGTCACTCACTTTCAAATCCCATAAGCCCAGGAGTCTTAATTGGCGGTCCAGAGTGAAGATGTATATCGTCTTGCCCTGATATTTTCGTTCGAGATATTTTCCGTTGGCCGCCATTCGACCTGCGGCCACAATTGCGCCGGCATTAAAGGTTCCCCTCGCAAGGGCTGTAGTTTTGATTTTCGTGATGCCTTCCGATGGATAGCTGTACTGCAACCCAAGAGCAACCTGATCAAATGAACGTGGGTCGAGCCCCGTTTGATCCTTGAACGTGGTCAACTCGGCATTGACTTCAGCAAGTTTCTGAGGATTCTCAGCCAGCAGTTTGGGCAGTGCCTCATCAATCACGCGGTTCACATTGATGAGCGCTACCGCGTCAGAAGGCGGCAGCGAGGACAATATGGATGGAAGTTCCCGGGTGACCGAGGCTTTCCGACTCCTTTGAGCCAAGCCGACGCTTGTCACGGGTAAGAGAGCGACAACAACGGCCAGCGAAAATGCGAGTGATTTCAAATTACTATTCTTCACGAAATTCACGGTAGAAAAACCTTTCTTGAATTTGGCTCGCGTGAGCCACTAAATGTAAACGGGAGATTGAATACCAGCCAATTGCTGCCGATTAAGCTGCCTCTTCCGATGCCGGACGTCTGTCTGTAGGTTGGCCTCGGGCAAATTTCTGTCCTTGCAGGGTACATCTTAGACGCATTCGATGAGCAGCGCGATTCCCATTCCCCCGCTTACACAGAGAGTCGCCAGGCCAAACCGGGCACTGCGCTTACTCATTTCATGGACCAGGGTGGTTGTGATCCGAACACCAGTGCAACCGATGGGATGTCCTAAAGCGATTGCCCCGCCATTTACGTTCAACCGTTCGGAATCGAAACCAAGATCACGATCGCAGGCAATCACTTGTGCGGCAAATGCCTCGTTGAGCTCGATCAGATCTATATCGTGCAACTCAACTTTCTGTCTTGCTAAAAGCGCACGCACTGCCGGAACGGGACCAATGCCCATGATCTCCGGCGCAACGCCGGTAACCTCGTAGTCAATTATCCTCGCCTGGGCGTCGGCGCCGGATTCTCTAAGACCTTCTTCGCTCATAACGACCATCGCCGCTGCGCCGTCGGTAATTCCCGAAGAGTTTCCAGCGGTCACGGTCCCATCTTTGGAGAACACGGGAGACAACTTTGCCAGGTCCTGTTTTGTAGTCCCGGCGCGAGAGTGTTCATCACGAGTGAATGTTACCGTCTCGCCTTTGCGGCCTGTGATCTCCAGGGGAACTATTTCAGCGTCGAAACGACCTGACTCAATCGCGGCCTGCGCGCGTTGTTGTGAACGCAAGGCGTATTCGTCTTGCTCGTCGCGCGATATCCCATATTGACGCGCCAGGTTTTCCGCAGTCTCACCCATTACCAGGCCCGACAATGGATCGTTGAAGCCGTCGCGATACATGCCGTCAACGAGTTCAGCGTTTCCCATCCGCATACCCCAACGAGCACCCTCCGCGAAGTAGGGAACTCGAGACATGCTTTCGGTGCCCCCGGCGAGTACGACGTCAGCCTGGCCGATCATGATCTGCTGGGCAGCCAGGATAATCGCTTGTAGACCCGAGCCACATGCCTGGTTCACCGTAAATGCCGGAACGTTTTCGGGAACGCCGGCGCGGTAAGTGATCTGTCGGGCTACGTTTGGTCCACCTCCTGCTTGCCTGGCGCAGCCCCAAATCGATTGCTGCACCTGATCGGGACGCAGTTGCGCGCGCGCTAAACTCTCTTTTGCAGCGGCTACCCCGAGGTCGGCGGCCGTCCATGAAGCCAGCGTTCCTCCAAAGCGACCGATGGGCGTGCGCACAGATCCTGCAAGGTAGACGTTTCTCATTGGCAAGAGGTTAGCGATGTTTCTTTCTCGAAATGAATTGACTAAAAATGGTAGCACACGGACGAAGGTATCAGAACCGGGAGCAGTAGCGACCGGGTCGCTTCGAATGCACAATGCTCTCCAGTACCATTCATCGCTACCGCGTCCTTCTCATTTGACCTTACTCTAATCGGGTTGCCAAAGCTCTTGCATAGTGCACAGAGGTAGAGGACCGGCAACCAATAGTGACTCGGCTCCGGGCGTTCCCTAATATGCTCGAGGAAAATGTGCCGTTCCTTCGAATTCAACAACATTCCGTTAGGTTACCTCATAACCTTTCGTGGCCACGGCACTTGGCTCCACGGTGACAAACGAGGATCGGTAGACCGCTTTCATAATCTCTATGGAAGCCCGCGCCTTCCCCACAACGAGAGGTGGCGAGAATACAATCGGCAAGAGCTGCGTCACCCACCAGTCAAGTTAAGTTCGGACCAAAGACAGGTCTTTGAAGCTGGAATTCGAGAAACCTGCCAAATTCGCAAGTGGGATCTGTGGGCCATAAATGCGAGGTCCAACCATATCCACACTGTTGTTTCAGCCAACTGCAAACCGGAAATAGTGCTCATTGCTTTAAAAGCAAACGCTACGCGCAAACTTAGAGAGGCTGGGTTTTGGCTCCATAGCACCAGCCCATGGGCCAATCGTGGCAGTAAGAAATACTTGTGGACGGAAAAAGATGTGAACGATGCCATTGCTTACGTGCAATATGATCAGGGTGAACCGCTACCGTAAGAATTCGACTCACACTGGACCAGACATCACAACCGGAGCTGCAACCACCGAGTCCGGTGAAACAGAGAGACACTGCAGGTTGAAACTGACTACCCGCGCAATTTTCTAACGCCCGACTGACCCGGTCGCTACTGCTCCCGGTTCTGATATATGGAACGCGTGAACACACCAGCCCGCATAGCAGCGGCATTATCAAAAATTGCCACGTTGCTGGCTGCGCATCCTGAGTGGTTTTGCACCCTCAGTGCGGGAACTACTCAGGCAGTCAACCGAAGCGGTTTGGACATTGAGGTCTCTCACGGACGCCTGATGCTCACTTGCTGGAGTGAAAAGGGAAGCCGCTCGTGGAAAATCTTTGCCTGGGAATGGTCTGGCGAGAAGTTGACGTTACAGGCGTCGCGCCGAATGGGCGCCGAGCGACCACTGATCGAACTCGTACCGCGAGCTTCGGCAAGCGCGATTGCCCTGACAGTAAAAGCGGCGCGCCAGGCGCGTTGTGAACAACTGGGCCAACTTGCTTGTTCGACTCAAGTGGAGATAAAGATTGAACGCGCGTCGCTAAGCCCCGGCGCGCGAAGAGGCCAGCCAGGACGATATGCCCGAATTCTACTGCGCCAAAAGCATCAGCGTATCGCAGTCACTGGTTCGGTCGCTTCAAGCAAGGCAAGTGACGTGGATGCTTTTCTTTCGTCGGCTCTGCTGTGGTTCAAGCGCACCAGTGAGCGCGCGCGGCCTCCTTACATTCAGCAGCTCTGGTTAATTGTCGAGAGTGATCTGGTTAAGCCTGCTTTGCAACGAATTGCTTTACTTCGACAGAGCCTGCAGGGAGCGATAGCAGTTTACGAAGTTGACCACGAGTTGACTGAACTCAAGCCCATTGCCGTCTTGCAACGGGAAGAGCTTTGGAAAAGACGCACGACGCGTTTCCCGCCAATTCCGCTCACAGAGGCGAGCGAAGTCACCAGGCGTTTACTTGCCCTCGCGCCCGAAGCGATTGATGTGGTCAACGCCAGACATGGGGAAACGCTCCGCTACTTTGGGCTGCCGTTTGCCCGCGTGCGGCAGGTGATGGGCAGCTGGCGCGTTTGGTTCGGATTTGAGGGGTCGCGGCGGCGACTGTTGGAGGAGAAAAACGAAACCGAGTTTGCAAACCTGATAACTGATTTAATGGATCACCGCTCTGCCGGCAACATCGATCACCACCATGCCCTCTACCGCAATGCAGCTGAGGCCTGGCTCGAGTCACTGCTGCGCCGCGACATCACGCATCTCGATCCTGGACTCGTCATTGCACCACTTCACGCCCAGTTCAGAATCGCGCGTAGCGGCGTTGCCGGCGTTCGGCCTGTCGACCTCCTGGCACTCAGGCAAGATGGCCGTCTCGCAGTAATCGAGTTAAAAGTTTCAGAGGCTCGCGAGCATGTCTTGCAGGCAGCCGACTACTGGCAGCGAGTTGAGGTCCATCGGCGCCGCGGCCACATCACCCGCGCCAAACTCTTCGCTGAGCGGAAAATTAGAAACGAACCGCCGCTCATCTACCTCGTCGCCCCGACATTGAGAGTTCATCCGGCCTTAAACACGCTGGCGCGTTCAATCGCTCCTGATATCGAAATTTATCGTTTCGACATCAACGAAGACTGGCGCGCCGGCGTGCGTGTGATGCGGCGGATGCGAGTTAACTAGGGTTTCGCTGCGAATGACGAGAGCGGTTGCATTTGCAGTCCGAACGCCTGCGGATTCTCTCCGACGATGGCGGCGGCAAAAAAGCGCGGCACATAATAGACGTTCTCATTTTGAAACGTTCTATCAAGCTCACCGCGATTGGAGTTGAGGGCGCAGATGCTGCATTGCCTGTTTTGATCGTTAATCAGAAGTTTCAGGTCGCGCGCCGTCTGCTTTGTGCCGCGATTGTAGGAAAGAAGCGCCAGCGCTTCTTTCATTGGATCACTCTTGAATGTGTCGAGGCTGTCGGTGATGTAGCGTGCAGCGGCGTCAGCAGATTTTTCCACATCTAACAGATCCTGGACGGAAAGACCGTAATGGTCGCCGGTCTTAGGGAGAAACTGGAACATGCCAAGCGCGCCCAGGACGTTTGGTCTGTCAATGTTGACGTACTCCGACTCGATCCAGGGAATGTAGAGGCCCATCAGTGGCGACAGGTTGCGGGCTTTAAAAGCAGCAATCAGCGTTGGCGCCTGCGATTGTCCCCGCTCGAAGATGAAACGCGCGTCGCCTTTCCACAAGCGGTCGCCGCCGCCATTGCCCATGCGTCGTGCGTATTGATTGACCTCTTTTTGAATATCCGCCTCAAAGGCCGGCGTGAATTCATACTCACTTCCTGACATGTCACGCGCGATTCGTCGTGCCTGTTCGGCGATAAACGCGTTTCGCTCAACTTGCGTCATGTCTCGATAGACCTTACCCGATGGCGTCGCCTGGGCGCTCAGCGCCTGATCGCTCGTGGTTACAAGAACCATTACGGCAATCAGAAGTATCAGCAGTTTTTGCAGTTTCATTTTTGTTCCTCGCTTGATGAATATGTGGGAATCCGCAAACTAACCGTTTGCTTTACAAAACCGTAGGATCGGGGCCGCTTGAAGAAGTGCCCTTCAGTTAGTTAAGCGAGAAGCACGGGCGAGAGTGTTCATCCGCGAAACGGTAAGCGAGAAATGGCGGCAAAAATGTTCATTTAAGATTTTCTTTTTTTGTGACACAAACTGAAGTCTGCGAGTCGGTGCGCCGTCACAAATAAAAGTCGATACCTCTGTCACGACACTGAAACATGACGGACAAGCGATGCTAGAATCTCGCCTGATGACGACGCTGACGACTGATGACCGGAGGGATGATCTTACAGGCCTGCTGCTCGATTGGCGACATGGCGACAAAGCTGCGCTCGAGACGCTGACACCGCTTGTCTATGACGAGCTGCGGCGCATTGCGCATCGTTATGTGCGACGGGAGCGCGAGGGCCACACGTTGCAAACCACTGCGCTCGTCAATGAAGCATTTGTGCGGCTGGCGGGCGCGGAAAAGGTAGCGTGGCAAAATCGCGCCCACTTCTTCGCAGTAACCGCTCAGGTAATGCGCCACATCTTGATTGACCATGCACGACGTCGTCATTACACCAAGCATGGTGGCCAGTCGCGGCAGGTTGATCTTGAGGACGCCGCTGCCATGTCTCAGCAACGCGCTGCTGAGCTGGTCATGCTCGATGAAGCCCTGGATGAACTTGCGAAACTCGACCCGCGGAAAAGTCGTGTCATTGAACTGCGTTACTTTGGTGGCCTAAGCCTGGAAGAGACGGCGGAAGTCCTGGAAGTTTCTCCGATGACAGTGCGGCGCGATTGGCGCGCTGCGAAGGCGTGGCTGTTTAGAAGGATGAAGGATGAAGGATGAAGGCGGAAGGGTGACGCCTTGTTTTTCATCCTTCATCCTTCGCCCTTCATCCTTAAATTAAATGACTCCTGAAAGATGGCAACAGGTTGAAGAGGTGTTACAGGGCGCCCTTGATCGCCCGCCGCGGGACCGCGCTTCGTTTCTCACTGACGCTTGCTCCGGGGATGACGAACTGAAACAGGAAGCGGCGTCGTTGATCAGCGCCTACGACGAGGCCGGCGACTTCATCGAACAGCCGGCAATGGCGATCGACGCGCGCGTGTTGGTGGGCCACGAAATAGAAAACAAGCTCGGTGCCGACATCGGTCCATACAGAATTGTCGAGCGCCTCGGAGAAGGCGGCATGGGTGAAGTTTATCTGGCCCACGATGCACGACTCAATCGGCTGGTCGCTTTGAAAATCCTGCCGGCCTACTTCGCTTCTGACGACACGCGCCTGCGCCGTTTTCAAAGGGAAGCGCAGGCGGCTTCAGCACTTAACCATCCGAACATCCTCACTATTCACGAGGTTGGAGAAGCGGAAGAGGTTCGTTTTATCGCTACCGAATTCATCGACGGTCAGACGATTCGCGAGCTGATCGCCCAGGAAGAGTTGTCCCTGGATCAGATTTTGGATATTGGCGAGCAAGTCGCTTCCGCGCTCGCGTCGGCCCACGCCGCCGGCATCGTACACCGTGATATCAAACCCGAAAACATCATGAGGCGACACGATGGTCTCGTGAAGCTCCTGGATTTTGGCATCGCCAAATTGATGGAGCCTCGGACGGCCGAGTATTCGAGAGAGTCTCAAAGCGGGGTTGCGGCGCAGACGGAAGCCGGCCTGGTGATGGGAACCGTCAGTTACATGTCGCCGGAACAAGCGCGCGGACTTCCGGTTGATGAACGCACGGACATTTGGAGCCTTGGCGTCGTGCTTTATGAAATGCTTGCGCGCCGCCTACCGTTCGCAAGCGCAACGCGCATGGATACGATAGTGGCAATCCTTGAGCGTGAACCGCCGTCGATATCCGAGTCTGCGAATGCTTTCTATCCGGGGTCTACCCCGCTACAGCAGGTCATCGAGAAAGCGCTGCGCAAGGACGTGAGTAAACGCTATCAGACCACAACCGAACTGCTGTCGGATCTGAACAGCGTCACGCAACTACTCAAAACTGCGACTCCGTTAGATGATGACAAGCAACGAAAGTTTGGACAACAGCTCGGACGAAGAAAGACAGCAACGAAGGCAGGGTTACACCAACATCGTTATGTCTGGCCGCTGCTCGCTGTTCTCTTGTTTGCGATCGCGATAGCCGGAACATTACTTTACCGGCGTTCCGTTTTGCGCTTACCGGCAACCGGCTCCGGTTCGCCGGCAACGACATCAAACAAGCTCTATGCGCAGATGAGCGAGACAGAAAAACTTCGTTTCATCGATGAACAGGAGCAGCGTATCTCCATGATGATGGGCGACCGTCCCGTGAGGCTCAACCAGGAGGCGTTGGGCTCAATCAAGGCATATGTGGATCAGTATGTCGCGCGCGACAACCTGCCAGCCGAACCCGGAGCCGAGAGTTTGAATGTGATTTACTCACGCGCCCGGCTCTATGTGCCGCTCATTGCGCGCGAGTTTGCGGCGCGAAAGGTGCCAGTGATCATTGGAATTTACCTGCCGGTGATCGAGTCGTCGTACCGAAACTGTTATGAGAACAGTTTCGGCGCCAGGGGTTTGTTTCAGTTTCTGCCCCAGACTGCGGAGCAGTATGGCGTGACGCACGACGAAATGTGCGACCCGCAGAAGATGACGCCCGCTGCCGCGCATTACATTGCTGATCGCATGGCCGAACTCGGCGAGGATTCGGAAAGCCTGACGCTCGTCTTGCTTAGCTACAATCGCGGCCCGGAATGGGTGCGGGGCACGCTGCGTGAGCTAAGAGGCACCGCCAACTACGAAAGAAATTTCTGGACGCTGTTTGCTCACCGCGATGAACTCGATGCCCACTTTCGCAGCGAAAACGCCGGCTATGTTCCAAACTTTTTCGCGGCTGCCATCATTGGCGAGAATCCACAAACGTTTGGGTTGGCAATGCCGGCGTTGTCAACTCAGGGAGGTGGGCGGTAAGCAGAAACCAGAAAGCAGAAAGCACTGGTGCTTACTGCCTTCTGCCTACTGCCTACTGCTTACTGCTTACTGCTTACTGCTTTCTGCCCCACTGCCCACTGCTCTTCAGCGTTTCACAAGAACGTTTCGATCTCGAGTTTAGCAGAGGCGGGACTGCCAGTGACCGGGGCGCCACGCATGGTATTCATCGCTTGCTCGGCAGAAAGAATTCCTGAAGCGCGCATCTTGAACTCGTCGGGGTTGCTGGCGTTGTGTAACGCCTCTTCGTTCGAGATAAGCCCCGACTGAAACAAGTGGAATAGAGACTGATCAAAGGTCTGCATGCCATATTGCGAAGCGCCTGCTGCAATTGCCTCGCGAATCAAATAAGTTTTCTCTTCATTGATTATGTGATCGCGTATCAAAGCGGTTGATACCATCACCTCGATTGCTGGTACGCGACCCGAGCCCTTAGCCGCACGGACTAGTCTCATCGAGACAACCGCTTTAAGAATGCCGGCGAGCTGAATGCGCACGGACTTTTGCTGGTGTGATGGAAACGATGAAACAATGCGCATCACAGTCTCGGTTGCGTCGAGCGTGTGCAGCGTGGAAAGCACCAGGTGCCCAGTTTCCGCGGCGGTCAATGCGGTTTCGATAGTTTCGTAATCGCGCATTTCGCCCACGAGTATTACGTCAGGATCCTGTCGCAACGCGCCGCGCAGTGCCTCGGCAAATGAGCGCGTATCGACATCAACTTCACGTTGACTGACAAACGATTTCTTGTCGCGATGCAGAAACTCAATCGGATCCTCGATGGTGACGATATGTCCGCTGCGACGTGCATTTATTCGATCGATCATCGCCGCCAGAGTTGTTGACTTGCCGCAACCAGTCGCACCCGTTACCAGTATCAATCCGCGCCGTTCCTCGGCTATGCGATCGATGACCGGCGGCAATCCCAGGTCGGCGGTGCTACGCGTTTGATCGGGAATCACGCGCAGTACCATGCTTACGGTCCCACGTTGCTGAAAGATGTTCGCGCGAAATCTGCCAAGCTTCGAGACGCTATAACCGATATCAACTTCGGAAACTTCCTTAAAACGCTGCTTCTGGCGGTTCGACATCATGGCGAATGCCATGTCAAGAGTGTCTTCCGGTTTCAATTGGGGGGCATCGGCGATGGTGTGAAGTTCGCCTCCTATTCGCATGACGGGAAAGGCCCCGACCTTCAGGTGCAGATCGGAAGCACCGTGAGCCGACGCAACTCTTAACAGATCGTCAATATTTAGGGACATGAGAATTTGGGCCTTTCGAACTTACGGAAATAGGGGACTTGAACTACGCGGCTTGGTGGTTGGTGGAATATCGTGAACTGAGTGAAACTGCGGGGCGCATCACCTGGAAAGGTGGATGACGCTCTGGTTTGAATAATAGCCGCTAAAAACAACCAGCGTCAACATTTATCGCTGGGAAACCAGCTGGGAGCGGTCATTGTTTGCCTGGGCAGGAGCTCGCCGTTGCCCAATATCCAGAACAAATCGCTGATTTTTCGGAAAGTTGTGGTCCTGGATCGCAAAGGGCGGGGACATGCCCCGCCCATGCGATCACTAGTTAAACCCGCCGGCCCTAGTCGGTAGCAATTGCCGCCGTCTGATATTTCATTACGGGCTCCGCGCGCTGGTCGAGGCTACTCCCGTCCTCCGCTTTATCTGGCTGCGAACCATTGTTGCTCGGCTGTGAGCCCTTGGCAGTCTTTACATAGGTCAGCCAGTCGCCGGGTGCTTTTCGTTCTCCCTTGGTAATCTGAAAGAAGGCAGTCTGAATCTTTTCAGTCAGCTCGCCGCGGCCACCTGCTCCCACCGTAATCCTATCAACCGAACGAATGGGGGTGATCTCCGCAGCGGTACCGGAGAAGAAAAGTTCGTCCGCCACGTAAAGCGCGGCGCGTTGAATGCTTCGCTCCTTCACCGTGATACCGAGCTCCTGGCAAATCTGAATCACGCTGTCCCGCGTAATTCCGGCAAGAATTGAGGACGAGAGTGGCGGCGTCAAAACCATCCCGTTGGTCACCACGAAAATATTCTCGCCGGACCCTTCTGAGACGTAGCCACGATCGTCAAGCGCAATGCCTTCAGCAAAGCCGTTGAGCAAAGCTTCCATCTTGATTAACTGCGAATTCATGTAGTTGGCGCCGCTCTTGGCCATCGCCGGCATTGAGTTTGGCGTCAGCCGGTTCCAGGTTGACACACAGACGTCCACGCCTTTTTCAATGGCTTCGTCCCCAAGATACTTGCCCCAGTCCCAGGCGCCGATGTAACAAGCAAGAGGATTGGGAAAGGGATTGACTCCGAAAGCCGGTCGTTCTTCGTCGAGACTACGAAACAGGATGGGCCGAATGTAGCACTGCTCCAGACCGCTGCGTCCAACTAACTCCACAGACGCATCGCATAACTGATTCATTGTCCATTTATGGTCCATTCGATAGATTTTCGCTGAATTCAAAAACCGCTGCATGTGTTCCTTCAAACGGAAGATCGCCGGTCCGTTTTTCGTCGCATAACAGCGAATGCCCTCAAAGATGCTTGAGCCATAATGAAGAACATGAGACATCACGTGCACGCGGGCGTCGTTCCAGTTTATGAACTGGCCATCATGCCAAACGACGTCGCAGATACGCGTGGTTGTCGCATCTTTTGCTTTGCCTTCTTTTGAGAACATATTGTTCTACTCCTTCATGAGACCAATCTCGGGAAACAGCCGGTGAGGCAAACTTTACCTTGAGGTCGTGTGCAAAAACGGATTCGTGAAACCTATTCTACTAGAAGACTCGGTCTTTTCAGAAAGCGCGCAATACGGTTAATCGTGGTATCAGAACATGGCACGATACAGTAGATTTGCTTTGCTTGGCAAGGTCCGCTTGATTGAACAGACTGGGGCAAGTACCATCAAAATGTTTCTTCAAATAGCTAAGACGGTTAATCCTTTAGGCTTTCCGGTGAAGTATGAGAAGTATCCACAACGCGAGGTAGTTAGAGGCCCGATTCGTTGGCCTGTTCGTAGCTTCATATTAGTTGGCCCAATTCTATTTTCACTTCTCACTTTCAACTGCCGCATGAACCCAAAAACTGAAATCGCAACATCTTCAAATCAATCAAACACCAAACAGGACGATTCAATCACTATTCACCGGCGCGCCATTGCCATTGATATGCACGCCGACACGACCCAGCGTTTAGTCGACGAAAAAGTGGATCTCATGAAGCGTTTGCCGGACGGACATTTCGATACGATACGCGCGCGCGAAGGAGGACTCGACGCGCAATTCTTTTCGATCTGGGTTGAACCGCAGCTTTTCGGTGGCGGTGGTCCAGGCGCAATGAAACGGGCCGATGATCAGATCGCTGCCGTGCGTGCCTTAACTGAAAACCACCCGGAAACTTGGCAGTTTGCGACCTCGGCCGCGGACATACGCCGCATTGTTACTGAGGACAAAATGGCAGCATTAACGGGCCTGGAAGGTGGGTATGCGATAGACGAAAGGCTCGAGAATGTTGAGCGATACTACAAACTAGGCGTGCGCTACATGTCGCCGGCCTGGACGGTGAGCACAAGTTGGGCGGGTTCTTCGGGCGACTCGGTGGGCCAAACGCGGGGCTTGAATGATTTCGGCTATGCCGTGGTTCGACAAATGAATCGCCTGGGCATGATGGTTGACGTTTCACACGTTTCCGATCCAACCTTCTGGGATATTGTAAACACTTCGACAAAACCAGTTATCGCCACGCACTCGGGTTGCCGCGCCATCGCGAATGTGCCGAGGAACCTGACCGATGAAATGATTCAGGCGATTGCTAAAACCGGTGGCGTCGTGAACGTCATCTTCTATCCCGAACATCTCGAACCTGGCTGGAGCGAAAAAAAGAAGAAAGTCGACGCGCAGATCGCTCCCCAGGTCCAACGCGCCTCCGAAGAAGAGCAGGGCAACGTAGCCTACAAAAAACTCGCGCGCGATCGAGTGCGACGTGAAGAGTTTGCTAAGCGACTGCCGCCGGTCAATATTTCTCGCCTGGTGGATCATATCGATCATGTTGTGAAGCTGGTGGGAGTTGACTATGTGGGTATCGGATCTGACTTCGACGGCGTGCAGTCAACACTCAGCGACCTGGCCGATGTGTCCCAGTTGCCAAACCTGACGCGTGAGCTGCTACGACGCGGCTATTCAGAATCAGACGTAGACAAGATTCTTGGCGGGAACATGCTGCGGGCGATGGAACAAGTCCAGCCGAAATAGTTCTTTGCGTAACATTGCGTTTAATAATTCGTTCGAACGCACGTTCTTCAAAGCATCGCTAACCGCAAGAACGCAAAGTGAGCGCAAAGGGCCGCAAAGACGCTTTCAATGGTTAAGAGGATTAAGCGACCAAAGATCGGTTTCCACGCGCCCATCAAAGGCGGTCTTCATGAGGCGCTTATCGTTGCCAGGGATACTGGCTGCGATACAGTTCAAATATTCTCGCGCAACCCGCGCGGGTGGATGGCCAGGCCGCTTTCATCAGAAGACGTCTCCTTCTTTCGTAAGACGAGGCGAACAACAAAAATCTCGCCCGTTGCCATTCATTGCAACTATCTCGTAAACCTTGCCGCCGCCGATGAGTTTCTGCTGCAAAAGTCGCGGGTGTCTTTCCGCGAAGAAATCCAGCGCGCGCTCCTTCTCGGCGTTGATTACCTGATTGTTCATCCCGGGAGCGCGCGCGGATCTTGCGAGGCCGACGGAATTCGAACGTGCGGCGACAGTCTCAAGTTTGCTTGTCGCCGTTTGAATCTGGGAAAGCTGCGAATTCTTTTGGAAAACACTGCGGGACAGGGCGAATGTATTGGACATCGCTTCGAGCATCTGCGAGAGATCATGGATGCCTGCCCGAAACTCCCGCTCGGGGTTTGTTTTGATACCGCTCACGCCTTCACAGCCGGTTACGACATCCGCGAAGAAGATGGCTTACAAGATCTGATCGAGAAGATCGAGGCTACGGTGAAGACGAAAAATGTACGCGCCATCCACTTCAACGATTCCCGCGCGGTCTACAATTCGCGTGTCGACCGCCACTGGCATATCGGCGAGGGCCACATCGGTTTGGATGCACTTCGGCGCGTGGCCCAGCATCCAAGACTGGCGCACGCAGCCTTCATTCTGGAAACGCCCTACGATGATCCGCGCGCCGATCTAAAAAACCTGAATACTCTGCGTTCGTTTGTAGAGAATGGCGCAGTGTAACCATCGGGGCAGGGTTAGACAAAGTTACAAGTGCCGCGTTAAGATACTGCCAGAATCAATAGAACGATGAAGAACTGTCACCCAGTTTCGAAACTCCTCCTACCGGTGCCGCTTCTGCGCTGCGCGGCTTAAGCGCGGCTTGGCGAAGCGGCGAACCCATACCCCAGCAAAACTCCAGGCCCTCATCAATGGACGTCTCGCAAACTAACGGTTTGCGTTACAAATAATTCGTGTTAAGTGTAGACAATTCAGGACAACGAACATGGACGAAAAATATTTTCCGGAACAGATAGAAAAGAAATGGCAACAACACTGGGAAGAGTCGCGGGCTTTTGAGGTAAGCAACGACGATCCGCGGCCAAAGTTTTATTGTCTCGAGATGTTGCCTTACCCGTCGGGTTATCTTCACATGGGCCACGTGCGCAACTACGCACTCGGCGATGCGCTTGCGTGGTACAAGCGTTTGCAGGGTTTCAACGTGCTGCATCCGATTGGTTGGGACAGTTTTGGCCAACCCGCCGAGCAGGCTGCAATCAAACGCGGCATAAATCCGCGCGATTGGACCGAAGCCAACATCGCGCTAATGCGCGGGCAATTCAAACGGATGGGTATCAGTTACGACTGGTCGCGCGAGATTGCGGCGCATCGCCCTGACTATTACCGCTGGGACCAATGGTTTTTCCTGAAGATGTACGAGCGCGGTCTCGCTTACAAAAAGATGTCGCCGGTCAACTGGTGCCCAAAGGAAAGCACCGTGCTTTCCAATGAACAATCGTCGGGTGGCGTGTGCTGGCGTTGCGGGGCAACAGTCGAGAAGCGGGATCTGGAGCAGTGGTTTCTCCGCATTACTGAATATGCTGAGCAACTCCTCGAAGACATGCTGCAAATCGAGTCGACCTGGCCCGAGAAAGTACTCAAGCGCCAGCGCGATTGGATCGGTCGCAGCAAGGGCGCTTACATCGACTTCGCGGTTAAAGACAGCAAGAAGAAGATTCGTGTGTTCACAACTCGGATCGACACGATCTTCGGCGCCACCGCCATAGTGCTTTCAACCGAGCACCCACTTGTAGCTGAACTGCTAGAGGGCTCGTCGTTGAAGAACGATGTGCTGGCATTTGCTCGAAAGGTAAAAGCTGAAAGCGCCCGGCGCGCAAACCAGACCGAGGAAGAAGAGAAGGAAGGCATGAACATCGGTGTGCTTGCCGTAAATCCTTTCAACGGCGAGAGCATTCCCATCTGGGTGGCCAACTACGTATTAATGGATTACGGCACCGGCGCGGTGATGAGCGTTCCGGCTCATGACGAGCGCGATTATGAATTCGCGCAGAAGTACTCGCTGCCGATACGCCGTGTCATCGAGCGCATTTCACACCAGCAGGAATCAATCCCGCATGATCCCTCGAGCGAAGATCAGTCGATGGCGATGCCGCATGCCTTTACTGACTACGGCATTCTCGTCAACTCCGGCAACTGGAGCGGAAAACTGTCGCAAGACGCAATAGTTGAGATGGCTGAGTATGCCGCGGCACATGGTTTTGGCGAGGAGGCTGTGACTTATCGCATTCGCGACTGGGGTATCTCGCGCCAGCGTTTCTGGGGTGCGCCGATCCCAATTGTCTATTGCGCGAAATGTGGCATGGTGCCAGTGCCTGAAAAAGACTTACCTGTCGAGTTACCCAACTCGGCAGAGTTTACCGGCTCAGGCGAATCACCGCTCGTGGGCGTCGCCGAGTTTGTGAATACGACCTGTCCGAAGTGCAGTGCCCCGGCGCGCCGGGACACTGACACGATGGACACTTTCGTTGATTCGTCCTGGTATTTTTTCCGCTACTGCGATCCGAAGAACGAGTCTGCGCCTTTTGATCCTGCGCTCGCCAAAAAATGGACGCCGGTGGACCAGTACGTCGGCGGCGACTCCCACGCGGTGATGCACCTGATCTACACGCGTTTCTGGACCAAGTTCATGCGCGACATCGGTCTCGTGGCTTTTGACGAACCCGTGAAGAAACTGTTGACGCAGGGAATGGTAACCAATCGAGTTGAAGGAACTGACGAATGGAAGGCCATGTCGAAGAGTCTCGGCAATGGCGTCGATCCTGACGAGATGATCGCCGCGTTTGGCGCTGACGCCGCGCGCATGTTCATTCTTTTCGCAGCGCCGGTTGAAAACGAACTGCGCTGGTCAGAGACCGGAATCGAAGGAGCAGTAAGATTTCTGCGCCGCGTTTACACGATGGTTTGGCGCTGGCATGAACGATTGTCGAAGGCCGCCGGAGAAGGCGAAGGGGGACGGCGAGCGGTGGCCACCACTAAACAGGAGCTCGAAGTGGGGAGCGCAGGTGTGCGCGCGTTACGACGCAAAACTCATCAGACCATTGCGCGCATAACCGACGATTTCGAAGATCTCCATCTCAACACGATTGTGGCGGCACTGATGGAACTGTTTAATGAGCTCGGCGATTTTAATGCGGATCCTGCCACCGCCTCTGATGCAGACGGGTTCGCTGTGCGCGAGGCTTTGGAGTCTTTGGTGGTAATGCTTTCGCCTTTCAGTCCACACGTTGCAGAAGAAATGTGGGAGAAGCTGGGCCATGTCGGCGGGTTGTTGAATTCTGCGCCCTGGCCGCAAGCTGATCCGGAATTGGCTCGCCGGGATGAGCTGGAAATTCCTATTCAAGTGAATGGAAAATTGCGTTCTCGGCTGTTGGTTTCGCCCGAAGTAACTGAAGAAGAGCTACGGACTTCAGCGCTCAACGATAAGAAGGTCCAGGCCTTAATTGAAGGGCACCAGGTGGTGAAGGTGATTGTTGTGCCGCAGCGGCTGGTGAATGTTGTCGTGCGTTAGTTGGAGACTTTCTGCAACCTCCGCTTGATTCTCTGTATCTCAGTGGTGAATGGTTCTAGCGGTTGAGACACCGAGAACTCAGAGTCTGCTCAGAGAATAACTTACGAGCAGGATACCCCTTTTGTTGGTTGCTTGCTCGCCGCAATAGCCGCTAGAATCAGGCCGCGACTGACGTCTTTGCCCCGCAGATTAATGAACCAATAAATGAAAGAATGCCCAGCCTGTAGGCGCTGTTTCCCTGACGAAGTCAACCACTGTCCGCAAGACGGCGATGCAACAACGCAATCGCTTCTTGGCGAACCCATACTCGACGCCCGCTACCAGTTGGAACGCCGACTGGGTCAGGGCGGAATGGGAGTGGTGTTTCAGGCCCGCCACATCTTTCTAAAAACCTCTCACGCGATCAAAGTCATTCTGCCGGATCTGGTTGGCAATGATCCCATGCTGGTGACGCGGTTTCGCCAGGAAGCGCTGGCGGCCGCAGCTATCCGCCATCAAAACATTATTGCCGTTACTGACTTTGGGGTTGTGCGCGGCACGATGCCTTTCCTGGTAATGGAATTTGTAAACGGCCACTCGCTTCAGGACATCCTGGCCGAGGAAAAAGTGATGTCGGCGGCGCGGGCCCTGGAATTTGCGAGTGCCATGGGCGCAGGTGTGGGCGCCGCGCACCGGCAAAACATCGTGCACCGCGATCTGAAACCTTTGAACATCATGACGCAGACAGGTCAACCTGTCTCCGAAGGCTTGAAGATCCTCGACTTCGGTTTAGCAAAGATCAAATCGGGTGAACTGCTGGGCTCGTTTGTACAGGCGAAAACCAGCGGCATGATGGGTTCGCCTTTTTATATGGCGCCGGAGCAATGGTCGGACGACGAGCCGGACTCTCGCGCTGACATCTACAGCCTGGGCATAATTCTTTACCAGATGCTCTCCGGCGATGTGCCGTTTAAAGGCAACTCGATTCCTTCCATCATGAAGAAGCACCTCACGCTGCCGCCACCGAGTTTCAAATCAGTTGGGGTTGAAGTGTCGCCGCGAATTGAGGAAGTGGTGCGTCACGCGCTGGCAAAGGAAATAGGTGAACGGACGCCTTCGGTGGAAGTATTTCTGGCGGAACTGAGAGAAGCGGTAGCCGCAGGTGGTTCAGCCATACGGACTGGTCGAGAAACTGCGATTCCGGATCCCAGCGATACCCTGTTCTCTCCGGTATCTACTGCGGGCACCAGTCAGCCAAACATAAGCTCAGAGACGGCCTTTGACTCGATGGCCGGAACGATCAGTTCCGCGGCGCTGGGCGAAGAAGAGAAAGAGAAAATCTCCGCTTCCCGCGAAGCATACCAGCGCGAGCAACTGGAAAAGGAGCGAGTTGCCCGTGAAGAGCTCGAGCGAGAAGCTGAAACCAAACGTCAGGGTACGGAGGCGCAGCGCAAAGCGGCAGAAGAGAGAGAGCGTCAGCGAAAGGAAGAAGAGGAACGATTACGCAAAGACAGGGAAGAGCGAGAGGAACGAGAGCGTCAGCATCGCGAACAGATCGAGCGCGTCGAGCGTCAGGCCAAGGATCTTGAAGATCGGTTGGCGCGCCTCTCCAGCAGCTTTCCACCACAAACGGCCGTTGTCGATCCGGAAACCACTCAGGTTCATCAAGAGATCAAAACCGAAACGGTCGGCAACAATAGTTTTCCCGGAGTTGCGCCTGCGCTTCCTCGGAGATCGCCTGCCCTGGAAGTCCCAATCCCTGCGAAGCCCAGCAGTAACAAGATGATGATAGGGGCTATCGCCGTGGTGGCGCTGTTGGCGGCCGGCAGCATTATTGGATACTTCGTGCTCCGTTCGAAACCCACGCTTTCTGCTGGTCAAGCTGTCACAAATACTACGAACCAGGGAACGGCCAGCAACGCAACTGAAGTTACAAAAGCGGACCTGGTAGAGATTCCCGGCGGATCATTTCAGATGGGCCGCAATGATGGACCACCACAGGAGCGGCCTGAACACTCGGTGACGGTTCAGAAATTTTATATGGACCGAACTGAAGTGACAAAATGCGGAGTACGCTGAATTCGTGCGCGATATGAATTACAGCACGCCCGTCCACTGGGTGAGAGGGCAGCCTCTGACTGGTCAGGAGAAATGGCCGGTCGTCAACGTTTCGCCAAAAGATGCCGAAGCTTTTGCTGCTTGGCGTTCAAAGCGAGACGGCGTCACCTATCGCCTGCCCACTGAAGAAGAATGGGAATTCGCGGCGCGCAGCGGGGGCGAGTACAAATCCTATCCCTGGGGAGACCATTGGGAAGAAAAGCGTGCGGTGGTGAAAGAAGCGTCGCCGCGGCCGGTGGGTAGTTATCCGGACGGTAAGAATCGTTGGGGAGTTTTGGACCTCATTGGAAACGTTTGGGAGTGGACCTCTTCCAAGGCATCGCTCTACACCAACACAATACAAATTCCGGAGGCTAACAAGGATTGGGTTGTTGTCCGCGGCGGATCCTATGCGAGTGATCCAAACGATCGTCAGATACCCATTTCCGCTACCTACCGGGATTGGTTTGAGCCCAACTTCAAGAACCCAAATTTCGGGTTCCGCCTGGTGCGTTCTGGCCAATAGCTCCTCGCCTTAATGTTAACTGGTGATTTGCGCTGTTGTCCTGAAGCCGGCGTAAAGCGTTGGCTGGGCGAGCCTCAGTCCTGATGAATTTGGTGTTACCACAACCCCAATGCGAATTAGATCATATCCCGCCAACTGAGCTACAATCCGCCCTGTTCAAAGCATAACGACGCCATTAGTCAAGATTCCCAACGTAATTTTAGCTACAATTACTAGCCAACCAGGAGAGGATCGATGAGCACTTCTTCCAGTTTTCGCGTAATTTGGGTGTTTGGTTTACTTTCCGCGTGCCTAACCCTGGCGACCTTCTGTGCCCTCGGCCAGGACGTCGGCGCTGAAATTGGCGGCGCCGCGGGAATCTTCAGACCGAAAAATCCTGAGACGAAGAAACGCACGGGCAAAACTACAGTCCGGCGCGGATCGCGCGCTACGGACGCCGCTGGTCCCGGCGTTGAGGATCGGGTTGACCAACTGTTGGAAACGGGCAATCAGTTTCGGGATGCGCGCCGTTTCGCGGAAGGGGAAGCGGCCTATCAAAGTATTCTCAAGATCAAGCCGCGGGACACCCGCGCGGCCTATGGTCTCGGCAACATCTATTCCGACCAGCAGCGTTGGGAAGAGGCGGAGGCGGCATACGGCAATGCCGTGCAATGGGGACCGCAAGATGTCGACGCGCTCATCGCTTTGAGCGTGGTGTTGGTCCAACCACGCACCAGTACCGGGAATGCAAAGCGGTTCGCCGAAGCAGAAACTTTTGCCCGACGCGCAGTGCAGCTTGCGCCTAACAATGCGGTGGCCTGGGACAGGTTGGGCGTCGCCCTTCAATCTCGTGGTTTATTCAATAATGAAACTGAGCATGCTTACCGGCGCGCGGTGGAACTCGACCCGCAGTTTCCGGTAGCTTATGTGCACCTCGCGCGTGTGGTGAAAAAAATGGGACACGCAGACGAGGCCGCGCCGCTTTATGAAAAAGCCAGCAGTCTTGCCAAAGATCCGGCGACGTTGAATCTAATTGCCGAATCACTACAAGCGGAACAGCAATGGGACAAATCGGAGCCAATCCTGAAACGCGCGCTCGAGCTGGATGCTCGCAATCCAAATTCGTTGTACCTGTTGGGTCGAATGCTGGTGGTATACAAGAGATACGACGAAGCGGAGCCCTATCTGAAACTCGCTACCCAGGTAAGTCCAAGGGCGTTTCAGCCTCGCAATTTGCTGGGACGTTCTTATCTAGCCCTGGAGCGTTACGAAGAGGCGGAGGTAACCTACGAGCACGCGGCGGAGTTTGCGTCGACGGACGATCGGAAGCAACTGGCGGGGACGTTCGGGTTTGAGGGAGTTGGGGATGGCTATCTGAAAGCAAAGAAGAAAACCAGTGCGGCTCGAGCTTATAAGCGAGCCCTGGAACTCGATCCCGGGAACAAAGCATTGGAACAGAAACTTTCCAAAGCGCGCTAGCCCTGTCAGTCATAGTAGGCAAAACCAAAAGGGAGGCTTTCAAAAGTGAGCCCTCCCTTACGGTCGGGCTTCTGCAAAGCAGCTTGACTCTCAACACAAGGAGTGGATCTCTCTCATGAAGCGTTGCCCGAAGTGTAGTAAGACTTTTCCAGACGACAATCAGAAATTTTGCACGGTTGATGGCGGATTGTTGGTGAGTGCCGACGAGTCCTTTGACCCCAACGCCACCATTCAAAGCTCGTCACCTAATCTGGGCCTTCCGCCAACGGAGTTGCTGCGAAGTAAACGTGATCCCGAGGAAACACGCGATTTGAACGCGACCATCGCGTCTCCCTCTTCCATGCCGACTGCGATTATTCCGAAACATACCGGACCAACGCCTCCGCCTTTTTCTCAAGCACCCTCAGCGCCACCACCGCAATCGCCACCGTATGGGCAACCGCCTCAAACCAGCAGCTTCCCGCCGCCAGTCGCGGTTGCACCCGCAAAGAAAAAATCAAAGCTTCCTTTGATCCTCGGCATCCTGGCGTTGCTTCTGGTACTTGGTGTTGGCACAGTTGTCGCTCTGTTTTTCCTGGTGATTAAGCCGCGACTGAACGAGATGCAAACTGATCGACCGGTCGTTACCAGAACGAATCCAACCGAAAACATAAACACCAACAGCAACGTCAACACAAACACGAATGAAGCGAAGAGTGAACCCGAGTTTGTGGCGCCCCCGGACACAATCAAGTTTACCAACTCCCAGGCGAACCTTGACGGAAAGCTGGCCGAGCACTATTTCGACTTTTCGTTTTACTACCCCAAAAACTGGGTAACGGATCCTAAAGCGGGCGTAGCCGGCGCCAACAACTTCGCCAAAGTTGAAAGATTGTTGCCGCCGGATTTTACGCAAGAGAATTTCGCAGTTGGCTGGTATACGAGCAAAGGAACTTTTGCAGCTGATGAGCCTACTTACCGTCAGCTGGTAGAAGTACTGGGCTCGAGCCTGGCGAAGGGTTTCCCCGAATATAACAAGGTTTCGGAAGGGCCGACCAAAGTAAATTCCCTTGACGGTTACGAGTTTCGCTTTGAG